>CALXMQ010000004.1 GCA_944389515.1 uncultured Alphaproteobacteria bacterium
TGATGAACTGTATAATATTGCCCAGGGTATATTCTTGAACATTGATAACAATATGTTAGAACAATGTCAAAAGGCAGTTACTGATAAAATGATAGAATTATGTGGCGACACCGCAACATGTTCTGCATTTATGGACGACGATACAATCGGTACAGAAAGTTTAACCAGTTACACCGACAATGATGGAAATTATGTCATAGACGGTCTGATATCTTTTGGAAATATAGAAGTTGAAAAAATAGCCAAGGAATCAGAAAACAATCCTGGGCAAACATATACGACGTATGAAATAGACATAAATAATTATCGTGACCATTTGAACGCAACAGATCCGTCAACCGCACGTGTTGTATCTGCGTTGGAATCTGTGGCAAACAAAATCGAACAAAAAATTGCAATTTTACGCCAAGACCCAGAAATACAAATGTGTGTCGAAGGTCGCAACATGTCACAAATACGCCGTGGCGCGGCACGCGACAATGCACGATTCCCATATTTACTGGATTCATCCATTATGGCAATCGTTGCCGGCGGACTAGACCAAGCGCGTTACAACTATACACGCAAATACGACGAATTGGTTGAAACAGCCCTGGAAAAACAAAACGACCAAGTAAAAGCCGTATTGTGTGCCGCCATGGCATCCAGCAGCGATCCGCAATGCGTAGAATATAAAACAAATGCAAATGGCGAAGCCATATGTTCTTCGTACGAAGCCCCATACATAGAAAACATATTCTCTGATGCAAATGCAGAAAATCAATCTGGTATTATTGGCACCGATTTATATTCGACCAAATATGTTATTTCTGGTGCAAAAATATCAGATTTGGCATCTGTTCAACAACAAGGACATTCTGAATACATCCAAACCGACAACAAAGGCAACATGGTTGGACGTATTGCTATGTCATCTGTATATTCACCAGACACCAACACTTGCACCATAACCACCACAACAACCATGTGCGATTCGATGAAGGAAATTGTTTTAACAGACAGTTCTGTAACATGCGGTTCTGGTGGGTTATCAATTCTGGGTGGCGGTGGATGCACCGGCGGCGGCGGTTTGATAAATATTGGTGGCGGCAAAAAAACGACCACAACAACCCAATCTTTCGAAGGTGTCGCATGCCAATCATTTATGGATCCTGTTACCGTTTCCACAAATGTAAAGATGTAACAATATAAAAAATCTGTGGATTTTATTATCCACAGACAATGTTCAAATAATAAAAAAAAAAACGGGGTGTTACCCCGTTTTTTTATTTACCTGTTGCACGACGTTTAACGGCAACTGTCTTTTTTGCACCCGTGGATTTTGCAGCCTTTGGTGCTTCTGTATCTACCTTGGATGCTGGGGCTTTGGCTGATTTTTCTTTTTTGTCGGCCTTGTCCGCAGCTTTATCTGTCGCCTTGTCTTCGGACGCCGCAGCAGTTTTTACAACCTTTTTCGCATTTACATCACGATCAACCAATTCAATGATTGCCATGGGTGCTGCATCCCCATAACGGAAACCAGCCTTTAACACACGTGTATAACCACCTGGGCGTTTTGCATAACGTGGTCCCAACACCGTGAACAATTTTTTCACAGTCGCATCAGAACCGTTGCCCAATTCACTGGCAACCAAACGACGATTTGCCACAGTATCAACCTTGGCACGGGTAATCAATTTTTCAACCACGCCACGCAGGTCTTTTGCCTTAGGCAAAGTTGTTTTAATCTGTTCTTTTTCAATCAAATTTTTCGCCAGACCAATAAACAAGGCCTTGCGTGCATTAGTGTCGCGATTAAAAGTGCGACCTGCCTTCATGTGTCTCATCAATTACTCCTTTTATTTGTTTCCGCCCCAAAACATTTGGGGATTGGATTAGAGACGCCACACCCTAAAATTTCTTTCAGCAGCGTGGAATTTTTATTTACTTTGTCTTGGATGTACCAAACAGCACAATTCTGAACATTTGGGCAAAAACATTGTCACGCTGTAAAAACGGCACGCGCTTTTTACCCTGTTTATAAGAATCTGTTTTTTGCTTTTTTGATACCACCTGCGACATCCTGTTTTTTTCAAGAAATTAAATTTTATGGGGTGAATGCAGTCGTTCACAGTTCCGACGTGTATTAGACATACACAAGGAATCTGTGAACGGCGACAGACACCCACATAATTTAATTTATTTATATGGGTCTTCGTATTTCTTGGCCAACTCTGCAATATTTTCTGGTGGCCATCCCGGTACTTCCATACCCAAACTTAAACCCATTGCTTCCAGTTGAACTTTGATTTCGTTCAAAGATTTGCGACCAAAGTTTGGTGTTTTCAACATATCTGCTTCGGTCTTTTGAACCAATTCGCCCAACCAGTTGATTTTGTCGTTCTTCAAACAGTTGTTTGCACGAACAGACAATTCCAATTCATCAACATGCTTTAACAATTTTGGATCGAACGGCAATGCATCCTTGGCTTTTTCTTCTTCGGCCGGTGCATTGATTTGTGCCGGATCTTCAAAATTGATAAATACAACCAACTGATCTGTCAATATACGCGCCGCCAATGCGATTGCATCTTCGGGTGAAACAGAACCATTGGTTTTTACTGTCATTTCCAATTTGTCGTAATCGGTGCTTTGCCCTACGCGGGTTTCAGACACTTCGGTTGCAACGTTCAAAATTGGTGAAAAGATTGAATCAACCGGGATAACACCCAACGGTAAACCATCTGCGTGTGCAGACGCCGGAACATACCCACGACCAGTGGACAAAGTTATTTCCATATCCAAATTTGCGCCATCATCCAAAGTACAAATTTCTGCATCTTTGTTCATAACTTCGACACCGCCAGTGGTTTCAATCATCCCAGCAGTAACCACCGCTGGACCCTTGGCCTTTAATGTTACCTTGTGCTGACCTTCGGTCAAAGCTTTGAAATACACGCCTTTCAGATTTAATACAATATCCGTCACATCTTCACGAACACCGGAAATACTGGAAAATTCATGCTGTACACCATCAATCTTGATATAAATTGGCGCACATCCCTGTAACGAAGACAACAAAACACGACGCAGTGCTGTACCCAACGTCAAACCGAAACCTTTTTCCAACGGTTCCGCAACCAGTGTCGCTTGATTTGGATTATGTTCATCAACCTTGATATTCAGTTTTTTGGGTTTAATCAATGTAACCCAGTTTTTTTCAATCATAAAATCCTCCCATTAGGCTTAGTTTATCATTTTCGCCAATGCGGCCGCGATTGGAAATCCCAATGCGCCCGGCAATTTTATAACACAAATCTGCAAAAGTCAAACATTTACTTAGAATATTTCCGTTTTATACATAACAAACAATAACGCATATTAAAAGTTGACAACATACAAATATTGTACTAATGTATAATCACACATCTAAAAGGATTATTTATGAAAAAAGTATTATTTTTATGGGCATTTGTTGGTTTAATCGGATTCTGTGCAAACGCGGCATACGCTGGTTATACAGAAACAGAAACCACAAACACGTATGAAGTAATTACAATCGATACTGTAAAATACACTGATGCTGCATATATTGCACCCCGTTGCGCACGCACTGCCAAAATCGCGCCATGCCGCACAGCATCATCATTGGATGTAAAAAAATGCAAGTGCAACCCACAACCACAACGCAAATTAAAACCAGTACGTGTAAAAACATATACCGAAGTTATTGATCATTACCAAGTATATCAGCCAGTTGTTACATACAAACCAGCAAGCGAATACACAACACGCAGATATATTGATATTCCAAATCCAAAATTTGGTACATGCGCACGCTGATATAAATATAATAACTATACCTTAAAAAACGCCCAAATGGGCGTTTTTTCTATTGCAAAAAATGAAAAATCCAGATAAAATTTATGCATAACTTTTATCAAAAATATGCTGAATCCAAACGGACGATTAGATTCCCCATTTTTATAAAATCTGTTTTTATTGTTTTTACTGACATTTTACACTCCTGTATTTGCCGAAAATAAACGTCGGTTTTTGTATGGCAATATTGTTATATACATGTCCAGCCGATGCACGATTAAAAGATTTCACTGAATTACAGGATAATTGTGGTGCATATTGTTATACTGAAAATTCTGGCGCATCAGATTTTGTCGCATACTGCCTGGAAACATACTGTTATGATTCGCTTGATGAATTTGAAAATCAAGACAATGGACGGATATTATGCGAATCCACCCAGGCCGCCAATGACCCCAATGGATGTTGGTTAAATACAGGAAATATTCCCGGTATGGATGATATTAGGCTAACAATCGTATGCGCACCTAAAAATTTACAATTTGATAACAGTTGGGAAATATTCTTCAAAACCCAACCTGATTATCTTAGTGGCAGCGACTTAAATACATGGAATCAATATTACTATGATGACGATGTTGGCGGTGCATGCCAACTTGGCTGGGACATGTATTGCGAACGCGGTGAATATTATTCAAAAAATGAATATGGTTGCCTGCCCTGTCCAACCAACGGAATCAACGGATCTGGGACAACAAACCAATCTGGTTTTAATTCTATCACAGATTGTTATATCCCCAGTAACCAAAACCAACGGGATGGTTCTGGCACATACAGTTTTTCCCAAGATTGTTATTATAAACAATAAAAATCCGCCAATGGCGGATTTTTATTTAACGCACTTTTTATGACAATTCTGTTACGTATAACATTTGTGAAATAAAATTACCTGAACAACACAAAGACATCCAAAATCATAAAATATAAAATCCCACGATTGTGGGATTTTATAAAATTAAACACGACGCACTTTTTTCGGGCGGCAACCATTATGCGGAATACGTGTCGTATCAGTAATAGATTGTACAATCAATCCTGCATTTGCCAACCCACGGACAGCAGATTCACGACCCTGACCAATACCGCGCATCAACACATCAACTGTTTTCATACCCATTTCTGCAACTTTTTTACCAACTGCGTCGGCAACAACTGTTGCTGCATACGGTGTAGATTTTTTTGCACCCTTAAAATTATTTGCACCTGCGGTGGCCCATGTCAACACAGCCCCCGATTGATCAGTGATTGTAATACGTGTATTATTATTTGTCGCAACCACGTGGGCAATGCCGTGTGATACTTTTTTTACGACTTTCTTTTTCGCTTTTGTTACTGCCATTATTTTTTACCTTTGCTTATAGATGTCTTCAACTGACTATCGTGTCAATCTCTACCTATTGTTATTATTTACCCTTGACCGCAGATCCGGCAACAACAACACGTTTGCCTTTGCGTGTACGGGCATTAGTTTGCGTACGTTGACCGCGAACCGGCAAACGATTACGGTGACGAATACCGCGATATGTTTTCAGGTCTTGCAAGCGTTTAATGTTCATTGCAACTTCGCGACGAACATCACCTTCGACCTTAAAGTTTTGTTCAATATAATTAGAAATTTTAACAACATCCTCGTCAGTTAAATCCTTGGCGCGCAACCCGTCTTTTAACTTCAAAGCCTTGCAAATTTGTGCAGACTTTGCCGGGCCAATCCCATGGATATACTGTAACGCAATTTCAATGCGTTTTTCTGTCGGAATGTTCACACCTGCTATACGTGCCATCTTTTATTTTCCTTTTTATTTTCTGCGACGCGCGATTTCACGCACCGATATAAACGCTTTGCTTCAACTATTATCTGCCCAGCGTATTTTATTTTGCTGCATTATTTTATACAAAATGCCGCAAAAGTCAAATTTTTATTATATTTCCGCCAAATATAACTTTAACGGAAACGCCCCTTTCGTTGTGCTTTTTTAATAACACTTCTATACTGCTTTGCAACCAAATAAGATTGCACTTGGTTCATTGTATCCAATACCACCCCAGCAACGATTAAAACGCTGGTTCCACCGATGGTCAATGGCATACCTGCGTGTGAATTCAAAATAATTGGTACCACGCAAACCACCACCAGATACAGAACACCGATTGCTGTTGTACGTGAAACAACAGAATCTAAATAATGCATTGTTTGTTCACCCGGACGTACACCCGGAATATATCCACCTGCATTTTTCAAATTATTCGCCGTTTCTTCGGAATTGAAAATAACCGCCGTTTGGAAATACGCAAAGAACGCAATCAATACCGTATATGTTATGATATAAGACCATGTTCCATACGTAAAGAATCCCATAATAGATTGCACAATCGGATTTTCACTTTGTACGAATCGTTGAATAAACGCCGGTAACATCATAATACTTGCCGCAAACACCGGCCCCATAACCCCAGACATATTTACTTTGATTGGCAAATAAGACGCATTTGTATTCATAACCCCATTTGCCATAACCTGACGTGGGTACAAAATTTGAATACGACGTTGTGCCTGTTCAAAGAACGCAATCAACGCAACAATGCCGACCACAAACGCCACAATCAATGCAATCATCGCTGGCGAAATCTGACCAACCGACCCCAACGAGAATAATTGTGCGATTCCCCCTGGTACTTCGGCAATAATCCCGGCAAAAATCAGCAAAGATGCACCTTGGCCGATACCACGCGCAGTAATTTGTTCTGCCAACCACATAACAAATACCGTACCACCAACCAACGCGATAATTGCAGATAATTCAAACGCAAATCCCGGATTTACAACCGCTGCGACACCATTGACTGGCGCCATAGATTCCAATCCACGCACCACGGCCCAACCCTGGACAACGGCCAAGAATACCGCCAAATAACGTGTATATTGGTTTATTTTGATACGGCCTGATTCACCTTCTTTGCGCAATTCGTTCAAAGATTTGCTGGTTGCCGTCAACAACTGTAATACGATAGATGCAGAAATATACGGGAAAATATTTAATGCCAACACCGACATACGTGATAACGAACCACCGGCAAACATATCAAACATGCCCATCATGCCGCTGCCTTCACCCGTAAACAGATGCAATACCGCAGACGCATTTACCCCTGGTAATGGAATAAACGAACCGATACGATATACAATCAACGCACCAATCGTAAACAATATGCGTTTTTGTAAATCGGACATACTTCCAAAAAATTCTCTCAAAAACTTCATGCGAACGAACTTTTAATTATTTATTTGCACCCGAAAACGGGTGCAAATATGTACATTATTTGTTTTTAATTGTGCCACCTGCTTTGACAATCGCTGCTTCGGCCGCCTTGGACCATTTATCTGCAACGATATTCACAGATGTTTTTAATTCGCCTTTGGCCAAAACTTTCAAACCGTCTTTGGTACGATTGATAATTTTTGCATCAATCAACGAATCGATAGTAATTGGTGATTTTGCATCAATTTTACCAGATGCAATAAACTTTTCGATATCACCCAAATTGATTGTAACATATTCTTTTGCAAAAGGATTATTAAAACCAAATTTTGGGAAACGACGCAAAATTGGCATCTGACCACCTTGGAAGGTCGCTTGCTTGCGTGAACCACTGCGTGCTTTTTGTCCCTTATTACCACGACCAGATGTTTTGCCCATCCCAGAACCAATACCACGGCCAACGCGTTTTGCATTACTGCGTGCACCGTAATTATCCATCAAAGCATTTAATTTCATTTTTTATTTTCCTTTTATCCTGCGAATCATATTTTACCATGATTCTGTGTCGCACGCCTATATGACGTACTCGGTTTAACAAAATTATTTTTCCACAATTTCAACCAAATGTGAAACCTTGGCAACCATGCCACGCACAGACGGTGTATCTTCGACTTCGTGCATTTTGCCAATACGCCCCAACCCCAAAGCCGCAACAACTTTACGCTGTGCTTCTGGACGGCCGATAATACTTTTAACTTGTTTAACAACTATTTTTGCCATAACTAATCTCCGTTTCTATATGTCGGGACAAATTATTTATCTTCTGATGCAGTATCTGCGTTGTCCATTTTTCTGCCGTCACGACCAGCGATAATTTCTGCAACGCTTTTACCACGACGTGCCGCCACAGTTTTCGGTGAATTCATTTTTTCAAATGCCAAAAACGCTGCACGAATCATGTTGTTTGGATTATTTGAACCTTGGGATTTCACAACGACGTCCTGAACGCCCAAACATTCAAACACCGCACGCAACGCACCCCCAGCAATAATACCAGTACCAGGCACAGCACTGCGTACAACCAATTTACTTGCACCGTATTTCGCAGAAATATCATGATGCAACGTGCGCCCTTCTTTTAACGGTACACGAATCATTTTTGCCTTGGCTGCCTTGGTTGCTTTTTGAACTGCACTTTGTACTTCCAATGCTTTACCTTTGCCAAAACCTACGCGGCCAGCCTTGTCACCAACAACAACCAACGCCGCAAAAGACATGTTACGACCACCCTTTACGGTTTTAGAAACACGGTTGATAGAAACCAATTTGTCTACCAAATTATCCGTTTGTAATTTTTTATCATCAAAACGTGCCATTATAAACTCCGTATATTACCGATTAAATTCTTACACCACCTGCGCGGACAGCTTCGCACAATGCCTTGATTCTGCCGTGATAACGATAACCGCCACGATCGAAATAGCAATTATCAGCGATACCTGCTGCAACTACGCGTTCAGCAAAATTTTTACCAACCAATTCGGCACCTGCGACGTTCCATCCTTTGCCTTTGAAATCTTTTTCTTTGGACGAAGCGGCACATACCGTACGTCCATGCACATCATCGATGGCCTGGATTTCAATATGACGTCCCGAACGGAAAACCGACAGACGGATTTTGCCCGGATTTTTTCTTTTCAACGCACCGCGATTTGCCAACGTGCGTCTTTCTTCTGCAGACAAATGTTTCAACATTTTGTTTCCTTTTTTATCCGATTTCCGTAACAGCGGAAATCTATTTATTTATTATTTCTTTTTACCTTCTTTGCGGCGGATTCTTTCGCCCTTATAGAAAATACCTTTACCCTTGTACGGATCAGCCTTGCGAACCTTATGAACTTTATCCGCAAATTGCCCGACCAAGCATTTATCTGTACCACTGATTGCAAATTCAGTTGGTGTTTCACCCATTTTTACAGACAAACCTGCTGGTATTTCCATAATAACATCATGGGAATATCCTGCAACCAAAACCAATTTATTACCACTGACAGATGCCTTGTAACCAACACCTTTCATGTACATTTCTTTGGTAAAACCATCCGTTACACCATCGACCGCTGCACGAACATTACGTGTCATAGTTCCCCACATTGCACGTGATGTTTTATCTTCGGCATCTTTTGGTGTAACAACGATTTGGTCTGATTCAACAACAACATCAACCAATCCTGCATGTTTGGTATCCAAAGCAACTTTTAATTCGCCCTTGGGCCCTTTGATAGTCAGCACATCGTCCGCGATTGCTGCCGACACACCATCTTTCAATTTAACTGGATGTTTTCCTGCACGAGACATTTTCAATCCTCTTACCTAATTAAATAACCTTGCACAATACTTCGCCACCGACGTTCATCAGGCGTGCCTTGTGATCAGTCATAACCCCGTTTGGCGTAGAAACAATCGCAATACCCAAACCGTTCAAAACACGCGGCATTTTGGCACTGCCAGAATACACACGACGTCCAGGTTTGGAAACAACTGTAATTTCTTGGATTGCACCGTTTCCGCCAACATATTTCAATTCGATTACCAAATTAGCACGATGTTCGTCAATTTGTTCTTTGCGGAAATCAGTAATAAAACCTTCATCCTTTAATACAGACAAAACTGCTGCACGCAACTTGCTGTTTGGAACAGTTACAAATTCTTTACCGGCATTCTGACCATTACGAATACGGGTCAGCATATCTCCGATTGGGTGTGATAATGACATCTTATGTTACTCCTTGTTACTCTTTGGGTTTCCCCTCAGACCCCAGCTGCATTGTCCACAACTGGTGTTAAAAAATACGCAATTACCAACTGGATTTACGTACACCTGGCAATTTACCTTCGGACGCCATTGTACGTACCTGTTGACGGCACAGACCGAACAAACGGAAATAACCGCGTGCACGTCCTGTTACAGAACAACGATTATGCAAACGTGTTGGATTTGCATTACGTGGTAACTTCGCCAATTTCTTCATCGCTTCCATACGTTCATCCGGCGTCGCGTTCACAGACATTTTTGCCTTAATCGCTTCGCGTTTTTTGGCGTATTGTGCGACCATTTTTTCACGTTTTTTCTGTTTATTTATCAACGCTAATTTAGCCATCTTTTAATACCTTTTATTATTTCAGAACCAACGGCAAACCGATTTTAGTCAGCAATGCGCGCGCTTCATCGTCTGTTTTTGCAGTTGTTGCGATAACGATATCCATACCACGAATCGCATCAATTTTATCAACAGATATTTCTGGGAATATCAAGTGTTCCTTGATACCGAACGCATAATTTCCACGACCATCAAATTTAGATTTTGACAGACCACGGAAATCCTTGACACGTGGCAACGCAACAGTAATCAATTTATCCAAGAAATCATACATCCTTTTGCCACGCAATGTAACTTTGCACCCGATTGGCTGACCTTCGCGCAAACGATACGTCGCAATAGATTTTTTTGCATGTGTGATAACAACTTTTTGCGCGGCAATCGCCGTTAAATCAGCCGCCGCAGAATCTAACTTCTTTTTATCAGACACTGCTTCGCCAACACCCATGTTCAAAACAATTTTGGTCAGTTTTGGTACTTCCAATGCATTTTTGTACCCGAATTCTTTAACCAATTCAGGAACAATTTGTTTTTCATAAATTTCACGCAATCTGCTTTGCATTTTTTTATTCCTTAACGTTTTGTCCCCGTAACAGCGGGAACCAGTTATTTTTATAATTCTGCACCTGATTTTTTAGCAATACGAACTTTTTTATCGCCATCAATTTTGTATCCAACGCGCGTGGCTTTTTTGGTTTTTGGATCCAACAACGCAACATTAGAAACATGAATCGGTGCTTCGCGGTCAACAATATGACCTGGTTGTTCTTGTGTTGGTTTCACGTGCCATTTATGACGATTGACACCTTCGACAACAACACGGGATTCAGACGGACGTGCTTCCAGAACTTTGCCTTTGACGCCCTTGTATTTTCCTGAAATAACTACGACTTCATCGCCTTTTTTGATTTTCATTTTATAACCCTTTGTCTGTTGCATTGCCCGACTTAAATAACTTCGGGTGCCAAAGATACAATTTTCTGAACGTCATATTTGCGACGAACTTCACGCGCAATCGGCCCAAAAATACGTGTACCAATCGGTTCAAAATTATTTTTATTTATCAATACGACTGCATTATCGTCAAAGCGAATAATCGAACCATCCGGACGTTTAACCGGAAATTTTGTACGAACGATAATTGCACGCTGCACAGTACCTTTTTGTACTTTACCACGTGGAATCGCTTCTTTGATGGCAACAACAATCTTGTCCCCAACTGTCGCATAACGACGATGTGAACCGCCTAAAACCTTGATGCACATGGCTTTACGTGCACCCGAGTTATCAGCCACAGTCATAACTGTTTCATTTTGTATCATAACACTTCACCTTTTATCCTGCATATGGGGCAATCCCCCACAGCTTTGTTTCGGGTTCCGACTGCACTAAACGTACCTCAAAGAACCCACATGTGATTTTATTCTGCAACATCCACTGTTTCGTCTTTGGATACACCAACGCGACCCTTGACTATCCAAGTTTTTGTCTTGGAAATTGGACGATGCTCTTCTATTGCGACGATATCACCAACCTTGTATTCGTTGTTTTCATCGTGCGCCTTATACTTTTTATTCTGCTTTACGAACTTGCCATACAGTGGATGACGGAAACGACGTTCAACTTCTACAACGACGGTTTTGTCATTTGCTGTACTTTTCACTGTTCCTTGCAGTATACGTCTTGGCATAACTTTTGTCCCTTATCATTTATACTGATTTATGCGTTTTCCAAACAAATTTGGGCGCATAAATCAACCACTTTTTTTACCCGATTTCGCAATATGATAACTAAAAATTTAGAAATCTCAACAAAAATCGGCAATTTTATTTTTTCGCAGCGTTTATTTGTGTTTTCACACGTGCGATTTCACGACGGGTCTGACGCATAACATGCGTTTTTGGCATCTGACCCGCAGCATGCTGAAAGCGTTGATTCATCTGATCTTTTTTCAGATTTTCCAATTTGCTTTGCAATGCTTCTGCTGTCAAAGATTCTTTTTCAACTTTCTTTTCTGCCATTTTTTTAACCTTTTTGCCCTGCCCCATTTAACTGGTGTGCAATTTGTATAATCTTAGTTGACTTTACGTTCAACAACTTTGGTTTTAACCGGCAACTTTGCCGCCGCCAGTGCAAACGCTTCATACGCAACTTCTGGTTTTACACCGTCCAGTTCGAACAAGATACGACCCGGTTTTACACGACAAATCCAGTATTCTACGGCACCTTTACCTTTACCCATACGGACTTCGGCTGGTTTTTTAGTAACTGGAACATCAGGAAACACACGAATCCACAATTTCCCCATACGTCTCATATGACGGGTAATTGCGCGACGTGCTGCTTCGATTTGACGCGCGGTAACACGTTCCGGCGTCATCGCTTTCAGCCCAAAAGAACCAAATGCCAATTCGCTGCCACCTTTGGCGACACCGTGAATACGGCCTTTGTGCTGTTTGCGAAATTTTGTTTTATTTGGCATCAACATAATAACAACCTTTTAATTTCTGTGTTTCATTTTTGATTGGCCGGCACCATATAGGATACCGTCAAAAATTACTTGCTCTTTTTTTCGCTGCTGCCTGCATATTCCGCAGGACGCGCCATTTCCGACGCCAGCTTTTCTTTATTTACAACGTCACCTGTGTAAATCCAAACTTTTACACCAATAACGCCATACGTTGTTTTTGCCTGAATTGACGCATAGTCAATATCAGCACGCAATGTATGTAACGGTATGCGACCTTCGCGAATTTGTTCGCTGCGAGCAATTTCTGCACCGTTCAGACGACCAGAACACATAACCTTGATACCCTGGGCGCCAGCTTTGACTGCGTTCTGCACAGCCTTTTTCATTGCGCGTTTGAAGGAAACACGACCTTCGATTTGTTGCGCGATATTTTGCGCAACTAATTGTGCGTTCAAATCCGGACGACGGACTTCATAAATATTTACAACGACTTGGTCATTTTTAACCAATTTTTTAATATCGTTGCGCAACGCCTCGATATCAGCACCATTTTTACCAATAATCATCCCCGGACGTGAAGTGTGGATTGTAACCACAACTTTTTTGGCAAAGCGTTCAATAACAACCTTGGCCAAACCAGCTTTTTTCAATTTTTTTTCAATAAACTTGCGAATTTTGATATCTTCTGCCAATAAATTCGCATAATCACGTTTGCCTGCAATCCAACGTGAATCAGTTACTTTATTTATAAATTCACGCAGTGATACCGGTGATACTTTCTGTCCCATTTTAATTATTCCTTACTGTTTTGACGGCAAGTGTTCTTGAAGACAGGCATTGTCTTTATTCAGGATTTTCATCCATACCACTTGCCGAAATTATTATTTTGCCTTTTGCTTTTTATCTGCCTTGGCCTTTGGTGCCTTGGCTTTTTTCACAGGTGCCACCCCAGATTCTAAAACGATTGTCAAATTTGAAAAAGGTTTCAAAATCGGACGTGCACTGCCACGTGGTCCTGGGAAAATGCGTTTCATTGTCAATGCTTTGCCACACCAAATTTCTTTGATGTATAAACTTTCCACCGGCAGATTTTTGTTATGTTCTGCATTTGCGATGGCCGACAACAAAGTTTTCAACACTTCGCCAGATACGCGTTTTTTAGAAAATTTCAAGACATCTATTGCACGTTCAACCGGCAAACCGCGTACCAAATCACACACCAAATTCAATTTTTGATGGCTGATACGAATCAGTTTATTGAACGCACGCACTTGATTATCTTTGATTCCATATCTTGTTGTTGTCATAACTGTAACCCTTTATTATTTGGCCGCTGCGGCTTTTTTATTTGCTGCATGTCCTTTGAACGTACGTGTCGGGGCAAATTCACCCAACTTGTGTCCAATCATATCTTCGACGATTGACACAGGAATAAATTTATTGCCATTGTGAACTTCGAACGTCAATCCCACCATTGGCGGCACAATCGTACTGCCACGTGACCAAGTTTTAATTGGCTTATGATCATTTTTTTCATTTGCCGCCGCAACTTTCTTCAAGATGGACGGATGAACATACGGCCCTTTCCATATTGAACGAGACATCAATTACTCCGTTTTTTTATATTATTTTTTCTTTGCCAAATGTCTGCTGCGGATAATCATCTTTGCAGTACGTTTATTGCTACGGGTACGATATCCCTTGGCCGGAATACCTGTACGTGATACTGGTTCATGGCCTTTAGAATGACCATTACCACCACCCATCGGGTGATCAACTGGGTTTTGTGCCATACCACGAACAGATGGACGAATGCCCAACCAACGTGCGCGGCCTGCTTTACCCAAATTGACGTTACGTTGGTCAGGATTAGAAACACTGCCAACTGTCGCCATACAATCGGAATGAACTTTACGCAACTCTCCGCTGTTCATTTTAATCTGGGCATAAACACCGTCTTTACCCATCAACTGTGCATAACAACCTGCACTGCGTGCCAACTGGCCACCAGCCCCAGGTTTTAATTCAACATTATGCACAATAGTACCGATTGGCATATTTTTCAAAGGCATTGCATTACCTGGTTTAATATCTTCACGATCACCAGAAATTACAACATCACCAACTTTCAAATCGCGCGGTGCCAAAATATAAGAACGTGCACCATCTGTATATTCAATCAACGCAATAAACGCGGTACGATTTGGATCGTATTCTAAACGTACAACCGTTGCCGGCACACCACGTTTTTTACGTGCAAAATCAATCAAACGATATTTACGTTTATGACCACCACCCTGGTGCATAACAGTAACGTGACCAAAATTATTACGTCCACCTTTGGACTTTAAGCCAACCGTCAACGCCTTTTCTGGCGCACCGCGATGCAATTCGCTGCGATCCACCTGGGTCAAACCACGATTACCCGGTGTTGTTGGCTTATAATGTTTCAATGCCATTTTTTCTTACCTTATGTTTATCCCAGAACACTAACATCCATATACTTGGGTTCTCTGCCCTGGGTATGTTTGTTTATTGTACGTTTGCCGATAAATCCAATTTTGCATCTGCCGGCAAAGATACATATGCTTTTTTAACAGTACGTTTTGTTCCCACGCCACGACCACGGAAAGATTTTTCTTTTCCTTTGACAACAACGATATTTACCTTGGTTGGTTTTACGTTGTAAATCGCCTGGATGGCGCGTGCAACATCTGCCTTGGTTGCATCGGCGGCAACTTCAAATGCAACACCGTTGCTTTCGGACAATTTTGCTGCCTTTTCCGAGATTATCGGGCGACGCAGTATATCATAAATACCAGCGGTGCGCACGACTTTTTTCTCTGATGTAACTTTCTTTTCTGCCATTTTGTTCTCGTTTACTTTGTTTTTACCAAACTTTTCAAAAACATAACATGAATTTGAAAAGATTTTCTTTGGTTCATTTTTTTGCGATAACGCCTTTTTGTTTTGATATTTACCCCAAACATTTGCTTTTATTCTTTTGGTGCATACCAGTGGGTTATATTACAATTCTTATCAGAACTATGATACAAGACCCTGTTTAATGTCCAAAGCAAATATCAACCCCATAACATTATCCCAATCTTGCTTCCACCGCTTTGACCGCATCAGCCGTCAAAACCAATTTGCTGTGATTCAGAATATCTAACACGTTCAACCCGATTGTCGGCAACGCATCAATATTCGGAATATTCGCCGCAGATTTTTGGAAATTAGCATCCAATGCATCTGCCCCAACAAACAACGCGGAATCCAAATTCAGTTTTTTCAACTGCTTGGCCAACGCACTTGTTTTTACCGCAGCCAATTTTTCAGAATCAATAACAATTAAATTACCATCCTTGGCCTTGGACGACAGTGCCATTTTCAATCCCAACGCGCGAATCTTTTTCGGCAAATCAATCGCATGATCGCGAACGACCGGCCCGTGCACAACGCCACCGCCACGCATATGAACATTATATCTTTCACCCTGACGTGCGTTACCTGTCTTTTTCTGTTTGAACGCCTTTTTACCACTGCCGGCGACATCAGATACAGTTTTCACAGCATGTGTACCTGCACGTGATTTTGCACGTTGCCATGTTACAACGCGATGTAAAATATCTGCGCGCGGTTCAACGCCAAAAATCTGGTCTGCTAAATCAACTTTACCGACCGCTTTGCCATCAAAATTTATAACATCTATTTGCATCTTTTCCACCTTACTCTAATCTGTTGCCCCTGTTATTATTCCGCAACAGGTTCTGTTTCGGTTTCTGCTGTTGGTGCATCTTCCGTAACTTGTTCTGCGGATTGCGCCGCTTGTGCCTTTGTCGGAACTGGCAAATCAGCCTGTTCTTTTTTAATTGCATCTGAAACCAATACAAACGTTCCGTTTGCACCCGGCACAGCGCCTTCGACAAAGATTAAATTTTCTGCTTCGTCCACACCAAATACTTTCAAATTTTGTACGGTGACAGTTTCATTACCCATCTGTCCCGCCATTTTTTTACCCTTCAAAACACGGCCTGGCCATTCACGCATACCTGTACCACCGATTGAACGATGCGCCTTTAACACACCATGGGACGCTTCTTTACCACCAAAATTATGGCGTTTCATTGCCCCTTGGAATCCTTTACCTTTGCTGGTTGCCTGAACATCGACAAATTGCCCGGCAATAAAATGTGCTGCTGATAATACAGTTCCCACAGGAATCACACAATCATCAGACACGCGGAATTCAACAACTTTGCGATATGGTTTTACACCTGCTTTTTCCGCAGCCACCGCCTGGGGCTTTGCAACATGCTTTGCTTTGGCTTCGCGCATACCCAATATGTTTGCGACATACCCATTTTTTTCCATTGTACGATTGCCAATAACCGTGCAATCACCGACGGACAAAACAGTCACCGGATGTGCCACGCCACCGTCGTCATACAAGCGTGTCATACCTATTTTTGTTGTTATTAAACCGCTACGTTTCATTTTATTTGCCTTTATTCGTTAGTAGGTTGGACGATTGTACACACCATTGTTTCGCCCGTCCAACACAAACATTTAACTTTTACAATTTAATTTTTACATCTACACCGGACGCCAAATCCAACTTCATCAATGCATCTACTGTCTGAGGGGTTGGATTAACAATATCAACAACCGCTTTATGATTGCGAATTTCGAACTGTTCACGTGATTTTTTATGAACGTGAGGAGAACGGTTTACAGTAAATTTCTTAATCAATGTCGGCAAGCGAACGGGTCCAACTACATCTGCGCCTGTGCGCTTTGCAGTTTTGACTATCTCATCCACAGATTCCATCAAGACTCTGTGGTCAAACGCTGTCAATTTGATGCGAATTTTAGATGCTGGTACCATTTGCTCGTTTTCCTTATCGTTACTCGGGCCGGTAATCACTGGCGTTTTTCATCCAGTTACACCGACCCGTTATCATTTAATTATTTAATGATTTTTGATACAACACCAGCGCCAACTGTGCGTCCGCCTTCACGGATAGCAAAGCGACGACCTTCGTCCATAGCAATAGGTGCAATCAATTGCACTGTGATACGAACGTTATCACCTGGCAGAACCATTTCTTTGTCTGCAGGCAAGGTAATTGTACCTGTTACGTCTGTTGTGCTGAAGTAGAACTGAGGACGATAGTTGCTAAAGAACGCAGTATGACGTCCACCTTCTTCTTTCGTCAAGATATAAACTTCAGCTTCGAAGTCTGTGTGTGGTGTGATGGAACCTGGTTTGCAAATAATCTGACCACGTTCTACATCTTCCTTCTTTGTACCACGCAACAACAAACCTACGTTATCACCGGCTTCACCTTGATCCAACAATTTGCGGAACATTTCTACGCCAGTAACAGTTGTTTTCTGTGTTGGACGCAAACCAACGATTTCGCATTCATCACCAACCTTTACGGTACCTGCTTCGATACGACCTGTAACAACAGTACCACGACCAGTGATAGAGAACACGTCTTCAATTGGCATCAAGAAAGGTTTATCAACTGGACGTTCTGGCAATGGGATGTATTCATCGCAAGCTTTCAACAAAGCATCGATAGATTCTTTGCCCAAACCATCGTTTTTACCTTCCAAAGCAGAAACTGCAGAACCACGAATGATAGGAACGTTTTCACCGTCAAAATCATTTGCAGACAACAGTTCACGAATTTCCATTTCGACCAATTCCAACAATTCAGGATCGTTTGCCAAATCGCATTTGTTCAAATAAACAACGATTTTTGGAATGCCAACCTGACGTGCCAACAAGATGTGTTCACGTGTCTGTGGCATTGGACCATCAGTTGCAGCAACAACCAAAATCGCACCGTCCATCTGGGCAGCACCAGTAATCATGTTTTTAACATAGTCCGCGTGCCCTGGGCAGTCAACGTGTGCATAATGACGATTTTCTGTTTCATATTCAACGTGTGCAGTATTGATTGTTATACCACGTGCACGTTCTTCTGGTGCGTTATCGATTTGATCAACACCTTTGGACTGGTCTGCACCAACACCATAGTAGTGAACGATAGCGGCCGTCAATGTTGTTTTACCATGGTCAACGTGACCAATCGTACCAATATTGACGTGTGGCTTGGTTCTTACATATTTTTCTTTTGCCATAGTTTTCTCCTTAGGGCTTTGTTAAATTTGATTTCTGAAATCTGATTTCCGATTCATTACCATAAATCATAAACCAGAAATCAAAAATCACAATCTTTTTTTATTTTTTTATTTTGTCAGTTTCTTTATAACCTCGTCTGCGACATTTTTCGGCACTTCGGCATAGTGGGACAATTCCATATACGGATTTGCACGCCCCTGTGACAAAGAACGCAATGTCTTGACATACCCGAACAAATTCGCCAACGGAACATACGCAGAAATCAACTGGTTACCAAATTGTGTTTCAATACCATTGATTTGTCCACGACGACTGTTCAGATCCCCGATGATATCACCGACATATTCTTCCGGTGTATTGACCGAAAGTTTCATAATCGGTTCCAACAACTTCGGCGCAGCTTTTTTCATTGCTTCGCGGAAGCACGCACGCGCCGCAATTTCAAAGCACAACACATTGGAATCGACTTCGTGGTATTTACCATCAACCAACGTTGCTTTGAAATCTACCGTAGGATAGCCAATCAGCACACCTGTCTGTTGGGCTATCTTCAAACCTTTTTCAACACCAGGGATGTATTCTTTTGGAATCGCACCACCAACAATCTTGTTTTCAAATTCGTACCCAGTACCTGGTTCCAACGGTTCAAATTCAATTTTAACCTGGGCATACTGACCCGAACCACCAGACTGTTTTTTATGCGTGTATTCTTCGGTAACCGGTTTACCAAAAGCTTCGCGGTATGCAATACGTGGTTCACCAACATTTACATCAACCTTGAATTCACGTGACAAACGGTCAACCAAAATTTCCAAATGCAATTCACCAACACCTGCCAAAATTGTTTGACCAGATTCTTCGTCCACAGATACATGGAACGATGGATCTTCTTTGGCCAACGCTTGCAGACCCAAAGACATTTTTTCAATATCAGCCTTGGTTTTTGGTTCTACTGCAATACTCATAACCGGATCTGGAACGTGAATATTTTCCAAAATAATTGGATTTGATTCATCGCACAATGTATCACCAGTAATTGTTTCCTTCATACCAACCAATGTAACGATGTCACCTGCGGACGCTTCTTTAATTTCTTCACGTTGATTTGCATGCATCAACAGCATACGTCCCACACGTTCACGTTTATCACGGTTAGAATTGTAAATATACGAACCCGATACCAATTTACCAGAATAAATACGGATAAACATCAGGTTTCCAACAAACGGATCATTTGCGACCTTAAACGCCAACGCACTGAACGGTTCTTTTGGATCAGCATGACGTTCAATCACAGTCTTTTTATCCATGGCTGTACCTTTAATTGCCGGTATATCCAATGGACTTGGCAAATAATCAACGATTGCATCCAACAAAGGCTGAACACCTTTGTTTTTGAACGCAGTCCCACACAACACAGGATTAAAGTTCTGTGCAATCGTGCCTTTGCGTATCAATTTTTTAATGGTTGCGACATCAGGCTTGTTGCCTTCCATATACGCTTCCATAATATCATCATCCAACGTCACAACTTCTTCTATCAATTTGTTGTGCAATTCTTCGGCTTTTTCCTTCAAATCATCTGGAATATCAACGATTTGCGGATCTTTACCCAAATCATCTTCCCAAACAATGGCGCGCATTTCAACGACATCAACAACACCACGGAAATCAGATTCTGCGCCGATCGGGAAATTCACGACCAACGGATTGGCCCCCAAACGTTCACGAATCATATCAACACAGCGGAAAAAGTTTCCACCAATACGATCCATTTTATTCACAAAGCAAATACGTGGAACATTGTAACGATCAGCCTGGCGCCACACAGTTTCTGTTTGTGGCTGAACCCCAGATACAGATTCAAACACCGCAACGGCACCGTCCAATACACGCAAAGAACGTTCTACTTCCATTGTAAAGTCCACGTGCCCCGGCGTATCAATCAAATTGATACGATGATCGCGCCAAAAGCATGTTGTTGCCGCAGACGTAATTGTGATACCGCGTTCTTGTTCCTGTTCCATCCAGTCCATTGTGGCACCACCATCGTGCACTTCGCCAATTTTATATGTTTTACCGGTATAGAACAAAATACGTTCCGACGTTGTGGTTTTACCGGCGTCAATATGCGCCATAATACCAATATTGCGGTACATATCCAAAGGTGCTGTTTTTCCAACTGACATGTTATTTGTTCCCTTCTGTTGTTGATTTCTTTGTGTTTGCCCAGTGTATTACCAACGGAAATGTGCAAACGCTTTATTCGCTTCGGCCATCTTATGTGTATCAATTTTCTTTTTGAACGCACCGCCTTGGCCATTTAATGCATCACGCAGTTCACCAAACAATCTGTCTTCCATTGAACGTTCGCCACGTTTACGTGCAAACATAACCAACCAACGCAATGCCAATGTCTGCTGACGCGCCGGTCTGACATCGACCGGAACCTGATATGTTGCACCGCCAACACGACGGCCCTTGACTTCCACAGATGGTTTCAATGCATCAACCGCTTCTAAGAACGCTGCCAATTCATCGCCGTCTTTTGCAACTTTTTTCAGTTTATCCAATGCACCATAAACGATATTTTCGGCAACTTCTTTTTTGCCGTCCCACATAACAACATTTATACATTTTGCAACAACCAGATTATTATACTTAGAATCTGGCAAAATTTCACGTTTAGTTGCACTTTTACGTCTTGACATATTTTTTCCTTTTTTATTTCTTCATCTGGGAATATCCCAAATTACTCACACGGACACGCCGCGTGTACAATTATTATTTTGCCACCTTGGCACCATACAGGGAACGTCCCTGTTTTCTGCTTTCCACACCCTTGGTATCCAAAACACCACGGATAATATGGTATTTAACACCCGGCAAGTCCTTTACACGACCACCACGAATCATAACAACACTGTGTTCCTGTAAATTATGACCTTCACCTGGGATATACGCAGTAACTTCGCGCCCATTAGCCAATTTAACACGGGCCACTTTACGTTGGGCAGAGTTAGGTTTTTTTGGCGTAGTTGTATACACACGTGTGCAAACACCACGCTTTTGCGGAGCCTGCATCATATCAGGCGCAGTGGATTTCACAACAACCTTTTTACGCGGCTTCCGAATCAGTTGATTTACTGTTGGCATTCAAAATCTCTTTGTTTTTTGTACTTTTTTATCTGCAAGAAACATCTGTTCAGAATTATTTCAACGGCGCGGCCGCGATTATAAATCTGTCAGAACATGCAGAATTCTGTGTTTTTTTCTTTCCTTGTTTACACGGAAAGCGAACATACTATAACCACGAACCCACATATTGTCAAGGGAAATCTGGGGATTTTTACCAAAAAAACAGGTGGAAATTCCCAAAAATCCGCCATGTATAAAAATTCAACAAATGACAATTTTTTTATTAGTACAACTGATACACCCCTCCACTTGCAACTATCTATTTATTGCAACACCCAAAACCAATAAAAACACAACACCGCGTGATAATAAAAAACGGGACAAACGCCCCGTTTTTTATTGCCTATTTGGTTTTTAGAATTCAATACCAAACTTTACACCATATGTAAAGCCGTCTTTAATGTCCCAAGAACCAGCTGTTGATTCATGAACCATTTCTTTACCAACATATGCACCAATGAATTTGGCGTCATCGATGTTATAGTTTACACCAATTTTACCCAACCATGTGCCACGGTTATCACCATCGGCCATATCATCAATCTGGTATTCAGCACCCAATACCAATGACCATTGCATATTCATTGCAAATAATGCATCAGCACCAACGCGTAAAGAATGAATGCCATCATCACCCCAGTTAAATGATTCTGAATTCAAATAATCATATGCGATATGCCCCGCAACTGTCCATTCTGCTGTTTCATAACCAATACTGGCGCCAACCGTCCATGCATACAAGGTATTTTCTTCGCCCAAAAATGTCTTGCCATATGGCCAAACACCACTGAATCCATATGAACCAAATACATCAGCCTTCCAATTCGCACCGTCAAATACGCGGTAATTCAAACCAACACCAAATGTATCCCAAGAATTTTGGTCAAACCAATTCGCTGTTGATGCGGTTGTTTCCAAACCAACCGCCAATCTGTCTGTAATACCATAACCAAATGCTTCACCCAATGTATAAGTATTTGTTGACTTTGACGATGATTCCAACGCCGTCACACTGTAAAAACGACCCTGGTCCGGACGATACAACGGATTATCGTTGATTGCCGCGTTTGCGCCCGTGGCCGCGAAAACTGCTAATAAAGATGTCAAAACTAATTTTTTCATACTATATCCTTATGGTTTAGTTAGAAAACTAGATTATCTACCTAGCTAGGAATAATTGTATCCTGCGATTCGCCCATCGCGCAAGGTAAAAGATTTTTGCTTTTTACCCAAAAATATGCTATGTTATTGCGGTGCGCGAATCGGATTTGATTCCAATAAAATATCTAAACCGCCCATTTACTGGGCGGTTTATCGTTATATATAAATATTTATTCAAAAACTAAATCATTAAACAATTTAACAAATTACGTTTTTTTATTTTTTATTTTGAATTTTTTTTATTACGCGCCAGTCAGCATGATTTTTCATATGCTGTTCATATGTGCGCGCAAATCTGTGTCCACCATTGCCATCTGCTACAAAAAACAGATAATTTGTATCTGCCGGCGATAATACAGCATGAATCGCATCCAGCCCAACATTTGCAATCGGTGCCGGTGGCAACCCCGACCGCGTATATGTATTATACGGACTGTCCATTTTCAAATGCTTACGCAATAACGGTCGACCACGCATATCCCCCAAACCACCCGTCAATGCATACACAACTGTTGGATCGGCCTGTAATCGCATACCATCACGCATACGATTCAAATACACACTGGCAATAATCGGCATTTCTGATTTTTTTGACGTTTCTTTTTGAACAATAGACGCCAATGTAATAACATCGTTCCATGTTTTCAATGGTCGTGGCGCAACACGCCCACCGCGTTCCCAATTTTTTTCTAAATCCACCATTTTTTTGCGCATTAAATCCAATAACGCCAACCGCGATGTCCCACGCGCAACACGATACGTATCAGGAAACAAATCACCATCACGCAGATTACATACTGGCAAATCAGTACCTGGGCCACATTCAACATCACCAGTCAACCCAGTATCAGCCATCAATAATTCTTTAATTTGTTTTACGGTTAAACCTTCGGGTATAACAACGGTGGTGGCCGCAACATCACCATGTGCGAACATATCCGCGATACGCCATACACTGGTACCACGCGGAATATCATATTGCCCAGATTGCACTGCCCCACCATTTCCGCGCACCGCCAATTTGAACATAAATTGCGAATCGATTAAATCACGGGATTCCAGTTGGGCTGCAATATCTGACACAGACGCCCCACGCGTCACATTAAATACAACATCACGTTCCACAACAGACCTGAAACCAAAGACATACACCAGCGCAATAACAATAATTATCACCGCGGCACATATAATATTTACAAACTTATTTGATGGAATTATTTTTTTTATTTTCATGGCACAGCAATTATACAGATAAAAATCAAACATGCAAAAACAAAATACTTAAAACATTTGTTATAAAAAAATGTGCCGAAAACAAAGGTTGGTTTGGATTCCAACTAAAATACACTAACAATTTTTGCCGTTTTTCACCACTTTTGTCAAACAAAAAATGCCGAATCTAATCCAACAATTTTTTACAGGAGATTAGATTATGAAAAAATTTTCAAAAATACTTTTCATACTGGGTGCAATGACAATTTTACCCACCCCATCACTGGGCGCATCTGTCCAACTTGCTGTATGCGAAGCAGTTTGGGCCGTGGCAGAACAAATATATAATGCCACTGACCATTTTGAAGATTGGGTCGGCCAAATGGAACGAACGTGTGGCAATCTGCCAAGTCAATATGTAACATTTTGCGAATCTTGCATAAATGAAATATTTTACCAGGCACTCGAAGACGGTATGTCCGCAAACGAAGATACATGCGCCGCAATATATATGCCTGGTGGTGGGACGTTAAATTGTACCCCAGGCGAATACAAAAATGACAACCAATGTAAAATATGCCCTAATGGGTCATATAACCCAACCGCCAACAACACATATTGCACAAACTGCCCACAACCCGGAACCACCAGTGGTACCAGCGCATCTGATTTTGACAGTGTAACAGATTGTTACGTACTGTCTGGGACAGATTCATATGGAACATACGAATATACACAAAAATGTTATTATAAATAATAAAAAGGCGCGGTATTACCGCGTCTTTTTATTTTATTTTTCTTCATCTTTGCCCAGACCAATTACATTTTTCACAGGTTCTATAATCGTATCTTTGGCACTGTCCAATGTTCGTATCAATGCCCGTCGTATTTTACCAGATATTGTCATTGGCAAACTGTCCACGAATTCAATAACACGCGGATATTTATACGACGCCGTACGGGCACGCACATGGTCTTGTAATTGACGTACCAAAACATCTGTGCCTTGGAAATACTTGTTCAAAACAATCGTTGCCTTGACCGCCATACCACGCGACGCATCTGGAATCCCAGTAACCGCAACTTCACGTACCGCTGGATGTTCCAATAAAACACTTTCGACTTCGAACGGACTGACACGATATCCAGACGTTTTAATTAAATCATCATTGCGTCCAACGAACCAATAATACCCATCTGCATCACGATATGCGACATCCCCAGTATGATAAAATCCGTCACGAAAAACCTTGGCCGTCAATTTATCATTTTTATGATATCCTTGGAACAATCCAACTGGGCGCCCTTTTTTCAAAGACACACATATTTCACCAACTGTACCATCTGACACTGGGCGTCCACCTTCGTCCAGTAATTGAACATCCCACCCAGCAGCCGGCATACCCATACTGCCAGGTTTTGGTTCTATCCATTGATTTGTAAACATCATAACACAAGTTTCCGTTTGACCGAATCCTTCGTGTAATTTTATACCTGTGGCCGCATGAAACCGTTCAAAAACTTCTGGATTCAATGCTTCGCCGGCAACATCTGCCTTGGATAAAGCAGACAAATCATACTTGCTGAAATCTGCATGTATCAGCATTTTATACACTGTCGGTGGTGCACAAAAAGATGTTATATGATATTCAGACATTGCATGCAACAAATCATGCGCCGTTGCAATACCTGAAAAATCAAACACAAAAACAGTGGCACCAGCCAACCATTGCCCATACATTTTACCCCATGAACATTTTGCCCACCCAGATTCAGATAATGTAAAATGTACATCACCATCGTGCAAACGTTGCCAAAATATCGCTGTATTTATATGCCCCAACGGATACATAAAATTATGCGCAACCATTTTTGGTAAATCAGTTGTACCACTGGTAAAATAAATTACCATGGTATCCGTATTTTCATTTGGTACACGTTCAATAGTATCCGGCATAGTATCGATTGCTTCTGCCACTTCGTCATTAGAAATCAGTTGAACATCCCGTGTGCCGATTGCTGTTTTAATTTCGTTCACAATATGCCCATCATCAAACGCAATAATTACACGCGATTCCGCCTGCTCTATGCGATATTCGATATCTTCGGCCTTTAATTGATTTGTCGACGGAATAGGAATCACACCAATTTTATGCATGGCCAGCATTAAAATCCAATATTCCCAACGACGCCGCATAAACAGCAACACCGTATCCCCACGATGCAAACCACGCGACGTCAGAAAATTAGCCACAGAATTAGACATCCGTGACAATTCACGAAACGTAAATTCTTTTTTATCCCCATGGTCATCCGCCCACAACAACCCAATTTTAGTAGGTTCTTCGCGCGCCAACACATCAATTACATCATAAGAAAAATTAAAATGTTCTGGGACAATGGGCGCACCATTTTGGACATAATCTTTATAATCATCAAATTTATCTTTTTTCAAAAATTTCAAAGCGAACATTGTTTAACCTTTATACACTACCGGGAAATTATTGCAGATATTTTTCATATGTAAAAGGAAAATAACAAATAAAAAATGTTGATTTTTGATATAAAAGGTTGCATAATCGCCCTGCTTATAAAGTTATCGGAGTGTAGCTCAGCCTGGTAGAGCGCTACGTTCGGGACGTAGAGGTCGCTGGTTCGAACCCAGTCACTCCGACCACAAAAAAAACGGGGGCTTGCCCCCGTTTTTTATTCTGCAAATCGCTTGATAATCAAACTGGCATTGGTACCCCCAAAACCAAAAGAATTACTCAATGCAACATTGACAGGTCTGTTCTGGGCAACATTTGGCACCAGATTAAAATCACCAACCTCTTCTTCTGGATTTTCCAAATTGATTGTTGGTGGCACAATTCCGTCACGAATTGACATTACACAGAATATCGCTTCTACTGCACCCGCAGCCCCCAACAAATGCCCAGTCATTGATTTTGTTGATGACATGCACGCATTGGTACCACCAAATAAAGTTTTCACAGCGGCCAATTCACCCATATCACCCAATCCAGTTGATGTCCCATGTGCATTTATATAATCAACATCACCTGGTTGCATACCAGCATCACGCAACGCCGCCTGCATTGCGCGCATACCACCTTCGCCACCTGGGGCTGGTGCAGTAATATGATATGCATCACCAGACAAACCATAACCTGCAACTTCTGCATAAATTTTTGCACCACGTGCAACGGCGTGTTCATATTCTTCCAGAACCAAAATACCGGCGCCTTCGGCCATAACAAATCCATCACGGTCTTTATCCCATGGGCGCGACGCTTTTTCTGGCGCATCATTACGCGTAGACAACGCCTTCATCGCACAGAAACCTGCGACACCAATTTTTCCAACGGCACCTTCGGATCCGCCTGCGACCATAACATCGGCATCGCCATGCTGAATCAAACGAACTGCTTCGCCAATCGAATGCGCCGCAGATGCACATGCCGTCACCACAGATAAATTTGGTCCCTTTAACCCATATTTAATAGACACATGCCCTGCGGTCATATTTATAATAACCTTTGGGATAAAAAACGGACTGATATGGCGTGGCCCATTTACATATAATTCTGCGCAATTATCATAAATTGTATTTAATCCACCAATTCCTGCGCCAATCGATACCCCCATCCGAGTTTTATCACCATCATAATCTGCCAATCCAGCATCACGCATTGCTTCATCTGCTGCGACAACACCATAAATAATGCACTTGTCCATTTTACGCTGTTCACGAACATCAACAACCGCATCAGGATTATATTGTCCTGGTTCTGTGCCAACAATCGGCAAACCTGCAATTTGTGATGTTAAATCAGACGCATCAAAAGTATCAATTTTACGCACGCCAGAAACACCATTTACAATGTTTTTCCATGCATATTCAATACCCGTTCCAACTGGTGATACAATTCCCATACCAGTGATAACAACTCTTTTCATACTTATTCCTTTATAAGTTTTTTTATTTGAACACGACCATATAATAAACTGTTTCTATCAACACGTACAGAAAAAAATCCGTCAACGACAAAAAACATCGTGACGGATTTTATTATCTGGCATAAATACCCCAGAATTATTTTTGGTGTGCTTCGATATATTCAACTGCTTTACCAACAGTATCCAATTTCGCTGCATCTTCATCTGGGATTTGGATGCCGAATTCTTTTTCAACTTCCATAACGAATTCAACAACGTCCAAAGAATCTGCGCCCAAATCATTTACGAACGAAGATTTTTCTTCAACTCTTGCTTCTGGAACACCCAGTTTATCCACTACAATTTTTTTTACTTTTTCAAAAGTAGTCATTTTTTTTCCTTTGTTTTTGTTAAATTTGTGGCCCAACACTGGGCGTCATTACTTAAAACTATCATTTTATGCCCCCAGTGTCAAGAAATTATAACAAATTATAACAAACGCTTGACAAAGGCAAAAATATATGACTATGCCATAATCTCGGACAACAAATTATTCATATTGGTACGAAAGTCTTCTTTATCAGATGCCCACGTCAGTTGACGCATAATAAATTTATTTACATCATCCATTGTCAAATTTGGTATACCTGCGGCACGTGCCACACGTTGCCACGCAATCCGCGGATCTGTTAAATGCCCACGACCACGCCCTGGGAAAACCCAACGACCATCTTGGGGTAAATCTTGCAATAACACAACCGCCATATCAGACAAAGGCATATCACGCCAAGTATAATGATTAAAATCTAAATCGCGCCACTGCATCGAAAACACCTGGGACTTTGATGCGAAACCATATATCAGCATTAAAAATGCCGCACGTAAATTTGTATCCGCCACATTTTCAATGGCATGCACCAATCGATGAAACCCAGATTTATTCAACGGCCGTATACGACGATTTTGTTGTATCTTTGGCAACCCAACCCCAGGATTGATTTTGGCATATCCTGTATCAACCGCATACTTAAAAACACTTTGCAAGAATTCTTGCATGCGTCCTGCGATTGCCGGCCCATTGATTTGTGAAATCGTATTTGTAATATCATCAGATGTTATATCTGTAATATTTTTATCCATCAGTGGGACTAAATGCCGTGCAATGGCGCGTTCTAATTTATCACGTGATACACTGTTACGACGCACACGTTTTTCCAAATATATATCCAGAAATTTTTTTAATGTAATTTTTTTACGGTGCACATGCGGTTTTTCCATCGCAGCCGCCAACACATCTGCAACCGCGCCACGCGCAGTTTCAATATCAACATCAGGATAATTACCAATTATAATACGACGATCACGACCATGAACACGTCTGCGTACAAAAAAAGTTTTCACCCCACGACTGGTTACATACATGCGCAGGCGCGGTTCAGATATATCCTGGACAACATCAAATCCGACACTGGGTGCTGGTAAATTATCCAATATGAACGGATTAAAAAAGAACTGATGCGCCATGACCCGCCCCTTTTGTTACATTTAATTATCTCGCATTTTGGTCAAACAATTTATTACGCCAAAAATTCATAAGTTTACCTACACTGTCTTCATATTTTACCTTGGTCTGGAAATAATCTTTATTACGCTGATAAAACGCACAATCTTTATTTCTGCAACGACCACCATATAAATTATCTGGATGAAAGCTACGACAAAGTTTCGTAGTGTAATCAAACGCATCTTCACGGCACAAAATTTTTACACATGCCGTGCAATTTTCATCTGTATACGTTTTACTATCAAATGCGCGCACTAACGCATCATATTTATCTGTTACATCAATATGCAACGCTTCGCAGTCTTTATTTAATTGACGCCAATCTTTGATGCATTGATACGCCCGTCCAACAAACGTGGTTCTTGGTCTGGGTTGCTGATTGATATATTCTACAATATCACCAACTGTGTCACAGTGAACCGCATAATCATATGGGATTCGTACATTTAATTTTTTTTCAATCGCCCCAATCAGTACAACCTTGTCCAGGCTATCCAAGCCACAATCTGTATCCAATACAGTATTATTATTGATATACTTTTTATTGATACGAAAATGTTCAGATATAATTTTTTTCACAGAATTTTCAGTATTCATTTTACTAATCCTTTTTATCTGCAATTTGCGAATTTTTGTGCCCAATAAATTTTACGCTGCTTGACCAAAGCACGATACACATGCTTGGCTTCGAAATAACGTACATTATTTTGATAATATGGACACACAGATGTATCACACGGCTTTTCACAATTAAATCGCATACAATTACCCTGTCCTATACGGGCAAAAATTATATTATCATATTTGAAATCTGGAACCATACACGCATATGTTGTAACACAACCTGCGTCATGCCCAGACAACTTCTTTTTCGCCAATTTGAATTTACGTGCCGCCGTTTTTACATCAGCGCACAGCTTTTTATATTCCGCATAATCTGCATGAATTGTGTACCGTGGCGTTTTTGTTATATACGTCCATCCAGACATAATTACTTCCTTTTTTTATTTTATACGATTAAATTTTTCACGCCAAAAGACATTACGATTACGTTTCAAAACTTCGTATTGTATTTTGTTTTCAAAATATTCCCGATTAAATGAATAATATTTGCATTTATCTTTATCACACGGCCAACAACTTTTAACAAAATTTGGACATTCAAATTCATATTCACGCAATACAGGCATCCCCGTTTCAAAATCCAGTTCTGGCCGCCATACCTTTTGCACACACCCAGCAAAAATCTGGGCTGGTGGCACAATCCCATAATTTTTACCAACATTTGCCATCATACCAATATACGCACGACGCATATTTCGATGCACATTTGATATTTGTGAATTTAACTTTCGATATTCTGTAAAATCTGCACAAATTTGTTTTCCAGAATTATTCATTAAATATTTAATTATTTTCATGGCAACGCCTTTGGTATTATCAGTTTACTTTTAATGCATTTATAAATGCAGACTGTGGAATTTCTACATTTCCAAATGTCCGCATACGTTTTTTTCCCTCCTTTTGCTTTTCCAGCAACTTGCGCTTACGCGTAATATCACCACCATAACATTTGGCAGTCACATCTTTACGATACGCCGCAATGGTTTCACGTGCGATAATTTTCCCACCGATTGCGGCCTGTAATGGTATTTTGAATTGATGCCGTGGGATTAAATCCTTTAACCGTTCAACGATTTGCCGACCGCGTTTTTCTGCGAAACTGCGATGACACATAAACGACAAAGGTTCTACATTTTCATCATTGACCAATATTGATACCTTAACCAAATCAGACGGCCGATACCCCTGAACCACATAATCAAACGACGCATATCCTGATGATATAGATTTAACCCGGTCATAAAAATCGAACACAATTTCTGCCAATGGTAATTGATAAACCAACACGGCCCGATTTCCAACATATGAAATATTTTCCTGAACCCCACGCCGTTCTGCACACAACGACATAATTCCACCCATATATTTATCAGGCATCATAATTGTCGCACGCACCCACGGTTCTTCAACAGATGCGATTCGTGTTGGATCTGGCATATCAGCAGGATTTTCTAAATCCATAACCGACCCATCACGTAAATAAACCTTGTATAACACACTGGGCACAGTGTTTATCAAATTCAGTCCAAATTCACGTCGCAACCGTTCACTGATTATTTCCATATGCAGCAAGCCTAAAAATCCGCAACGCAACCCAAACCCCAGCGCAGATGATTTTTCAACAGTAAATACAAACGATGCATCGTTTAACGCTAACTTTTCTGCCCCATCACGCAACGCCGGATAATCATCTGCTTCGACCGGAAAGAACGATGCAAACACCACCGGCACAGATGGCTTGAACCCAGGTAACGGAACACAACTTGCCCCACTGCGCGCATCAACAATAGTATCCCCAACCTTGCAGTCATGGATTGTTTTCATACCTGTGATAATAAATCCAATTTCACCCGTTTCCAACGAATCGACATCAACCATCTTAGGTGTAAAATATCCAATTTTTTCAATAATATATTCTGCACCGGTTGCCATAAATCGTATTTTTTGTCCGCGCGACAGATTACCATCCACAACGCGCACCAACACCACAACCCCCAGATATGAATCATACCAAGAATCCACCAACAACGCACGTGCCGGCGCATTTTCATCGCCACGTGGTGCCGGTAATTTTTGCACAATTTCTTCTAATAATTCTGGAACACCTGCCCCAGTTTTACCAGACACGCATAACGCATTTGCCGCGTCCAATCCGATTACATCTGCAATTTGTTCACGTGTTGCATCAACATCACTGGACGGCAAATCAATTTTATTCAGCACAGGCAACATTTCTAAATCATTATCCAATGCCAAATACGCATTTGCCAACGTTTGCGCTTGGACCCCTTGGGTTGCGTCAACTAAAATCAACGCACCTTCGCATGCCGCCAAAGAACGTGATACTTCATACGAAAAATCGACATGGCCTGGTGTATCCATCAAATTTAACTGATACGTTTGACCATCTTTGGCTGTGTAATTCAATCGAACTGTTTGCGCCTTTATCGTGATACCCCGTTCACGTTCTATATCCATCGAATCTAAAACCTGAGCCTTCATTTCGCGTGATTGCAAACCACCAGTATATTCAATCAACCGATCAGACAATGTTGATTTTCCATGATCAATATGCGCAACAATGGCAAAGTTTCTAATATTATGCTGTTTCATACAAAAATCCTGGTGCAGACCATCAAACTATGCGGCAATGATACACCAGTATATATAAACTTGCAATCTGTTTTTATCTTTTATTTGTATTTAATATTTTGCCCATTATGTATTTACCACCAATATTGATATATCCATGCCTGGAATAAAATTGTGCGGCTTGGATTGTCGGCACACGTTGCAATACAATCGCACCGACGCCATTTGCACAACAATATTCTTCATACGTTCGCAGCAATGTTCCACCAATTCCAGACCGATGATACCGCTTGTCCACAAATAAACTGTCTATCTTGGACTGAACAATGTTTCCGCACCACTGCTGAAATACTGGTGCACCTAAAATTTTACCTTTGATAAATCCCAATGGTCCCCATACACCGTTATACAAGAATAAAATATGCCCACGACTTTGCACATCATCACGCAATGTACCCTGTATCCCAATCGCAGCCCCCGGCCGCACCTGATCCACAATACAATACAGACTGTTCACCAAAGAATCACTTACATTAAAAACTTGATTTACTGGCGATTTCATATTATTCGCTTAAACCATCTAATAATTTATCAATGCGTTCTGCCCGGTCCAAAGTATCATCATATTCGAATCGGATTTCAGGCACATATTTTTGATTCATCCGCGCTGCTAATTCATACCGCACAGTCTTGGTAATTTCGTCTAATCGTTTTTGTACCATGGCAATATCGTTATTACGCGAATAATAAAACAAGCGCACAAATTGCAATCCACCATGCGCCACCGCCCCCACCAATGACACCCCAGATACAATTTTATCATCACCAAAATCATCGCGCAGAATTTCTGCAACCAAAGTCTGAACTTTACTGGCAATACGCTGTGCACGATTAGAATTATTATTTTGCCGTTTCATGCTTTATCCATTTATATATTCGATTGTAAATTATAAAATAATAAATTACAATCAAGTAAATTTTTTGTCCAACGGAAAGGAAACTTATGAAATTCGCAGAATATATTTTAAGTAAATCAGAAAGTCGCGCATACGCATGGATTGTATTTATTTTAACAATCTGCGAATCGATATTTTTGTTTATTCCACCCGAAGTATTTATGACCCCACCAATTATTGCGAATAAAAAGCGCGCTGTTCCGATAACGATTGCGGCATCATTGGGATCTATTGTTGGCGGTATATTGGCATATATGATTGGCGCCTGGTTATGGGATTCTTTGGGCCAATGGATAATACACACATTTACCAATCCAGAATTGATTGAAACGGCAATAAAACCGATGTTCAGCAAATATGGCATTTTAATAATTGTGCTGACTGCTGTTACCCCGATACCATATAAATTATTAGCCATATGGTTGGGATTTATCGGATATCCACTGTGGATATTTGTTGGTGTATCTGCGATATTCCGCACTGGTCGTTTTGCAATAATTGCGACGTTATTGTATTTTTTCCAAGAACGCGCGAACGCAATCGTCAAGAAATACTTTTGGCCATTGACAATCGGTGCAATTATTGCGGCCGGATTGGGCATCGGATTGATATCACTGTTTTAATTAAAATATTAAAAGACAAAATTAAACCGCAACCCCACGCTTTGTGTATCTGCACTGACAACAACTTGCTTTTTTTCGTCCGCAAAAATCCATGCAGATAAAAAACCGATTGCGGCACCTGCCAAAACATCATGCGTATAATGCATGCGCGCCTCTACCCGTGAAAAGCCAACAAATGTGGCCAACACATATGGCACAATCGCCTGCTTGATACCATAACGCCGATGAATAAATGCCGCCTGTGCAAATGCATTTGCCGTATGACCAGACGGGAAACTGTCACCCCCACTGCCATTGGGACGCATTTCAAAAACATTTTCTTTTATACCATCGACAACTGTGGATTTTATCAAATTGACTACTATCAGTTGTTTTAATCCGTTCCAATCGTAATCATACCACTTGTCCCAATCAGAATTATATACAGTGGCACCAAAAGAATACACAGGCAAAATTTTAAAAGAAATAAAATCTCCCATTTTTTCGATAAAGTCACCACCACACGCACCAGACACCGCCCCACACGACACAGCAACACATACCGCGCCCACTAATAAAAATCGCGACATTACACATCCCTTGGTAAAAAAACACCTGATCAGTGTTCAGGTGTCGGGAAGTTAGTCATTCAAATATAACGATGAATCCGTTGCCTTTACCCAATGGGCTGTTGTATAGCAAACGACTTCCCGACAACTATCATGTCGGGAACACAAAGGTTAGTTATTGCGTTATATTCGGGTGACTAAACCCGTCTACTAACACTGATGTTCATTGTAATTCTGAAACCAGAATTACGAAAAAATTTTACGCTGGGACAACAGATAAATCAAGTCCAAAATTCCCACACACATTGTTACTATGTGACACTGGGTGCAAAACACAGATTCATACCATCATGTGCCGTGGGACAAAACAAAATACTATTGTGTATCACCACCGTCTCACACGGTGGTTATAATTCCGTACCACCATAAAAAACATTTGTATTTATGGGGTTTTGATTGGCATCCACTGCATTATCACCCAGTGGATTTGACCATAAAATACCATACTTATTTTTTAATTATACATCACTGAATAAAGAAAAATATGTATTACGAATAAACATGCAACTTAAAATCTTTCTAATTAAATAAAAAAAATCCCACCATGCGGTGGGACTTTTTATTCTACCCAAATTGTTGCATATGTTGTGCCACTTTCACCACCAACCGGAATTTTAACATTTCCCTTGGTTACGGATACTTTTCCATCTGTTTGTGACACATCCGTCACAACCGCACCACTTCCCGTCACCGTACCTTTCAATGCAGTTATCTGGGACTTGGTCGCATAAGTGCTTGCAATATTATTCCCAGATGCATCCGCCGTTGCACGTGCCGCAGTACCATCTTTATCCAACTTGTCTGCCAATGCAGTTGTCAGTCCAGAAATCTTGCTTTGTGCGATTGCAGCAGAACTGGAAATATTCGCATTTGTAATCAACGCAGGCGCAACATTACCCGACGAATTTACCACCATCACATCATTTGCATTTGATGTACCTTGGGCTGTTGCAACCTTGCCACTCAATTCAGTCTTGGTTGCATACGTGGATGTAATAACATTTCCACTGCCATCTTGTGTTGCCTTGGTCGCGGACGTCGCGGTGGTCGCAGTATCTGCCGTATCAGCATGATCCGCGTTTGTCGCATTGGTTGCATTGGTTGCATTTGTGGCTGTTGTTGCACTGGTTGCAGTATCCGCCTTGGTTGCACTGTTTACCGTTACAACACCTGTTGAACTGACAGATATATCACCACCAGATTTCACACCACCCAACGCATCAGCGGTCGCAGCCTTCAACACATATTCATCTGGTAAATCAGCCGATGTAATAAATCCACTGTTGTTGGTCAGCTGGCTGGTTGTGGTCGGCACAGTAATATTAATCGTTTTATTCGCAGACGCATTGGCAGTAAACGTGTCAACAGTCGCACCATTTTTCTGAATAGTCAACGTTGCATTATTTACCGTCGGAATTGTTGGCGTGTCTGTCAAATCATCATACGAACCACTGGTTGCCACATCTGCCAACCCAGAAATCTTAGATGCCGCAATCGCTGCACTGGCTGATATATCTGCATTTACGATTGTGCCATCTGCGATTTTAGCTGACGTAACCGCACTATTTGCCAAATTATCATTTGCAACCGCACCCGTACCAATTTTTGCAGATGTAACCGCATCATCAGCAATCATGCCACTGGATATTGTTCCTGTTGTAACATTACCAGATGAATTTGTAATAACCGCTTTATTGGCTGCGTCTGTCCCTTGGGCAATGGCGACTTTGCCATTTGCTGCTGTCTGGGCGGCACTGGCTGTGCTTTGTGCTGTTTTGGCCGCTGCGGCGGCGTCATCTGCCGCTTCTTGTGCCGCTTCGGCGGCCGCCTGGGCGGTACTGGCCGCATTTGTTGCAGTGCTGACCTTGCCAGAAACTTCCTTGATTGCGGTTACAACTGTTGTTGCAGTTGTCCCCATATTTGTTGCATTTACTGTTCCAACCTGGGCGTTATATGTCGCGGTTGGCAATTTTGAATTCGCTGCCGTTTGGGCTGCTGCGGCTGCATCAGCCGCATCATCAGCCGTGCTTTGCGCTGCTTCTGCTGCACTTTGGGCATTCGCAGCGGCACTGGCCGCATTTGTTGCAGTGGTACGAACAGTACCCAACGCAGAATTGGTGGCGTAATCGCCCGCAACCTGTCTGGTGCCAACCTGTTGGTCAACGTATCCCTGGGACGCAATATTTGCGTTTGCCACACTGACCGCCATCATGGCCATAAAAGAAACTGCGAAAATACTTTTTGACTTTATCATAACTGTATTTACCTACACTAAATCGTTTCGTTCCACTGCTTTATTTATTTTATTCAACTGTTCCCTGTTGTGTGCGGTGTATTTGCACCGCACACAATTTTTCACTATTCACCATCTGTGCTGCGTTCAATAACTTCCCATGCATATTGAGAATTATTATACGTCAACACGCATTTGTTGGTCGGTTCTGCACATGTTCCAGACGGTTTTGGAATCGCCGCATTTGCAGTTGTTTGCGCCTGGGTCGCAGTTGATTGTGCTGCTTCTGCTGCACTTTGGGCTGTTGCTGCATCTTCTAATGCCTGGGTGGCATCTTCCTGGGCAGCGGCCGCCGCAGATTGTGCCGCGGTTGCAGTACTGCTGGCTGTATTTGCCGTACCACGCACTTCGTTGATTGCGCCTACAACAGTCTTGTTCGTTGTTTCCAGACCTTCATCAGTCTTGTCTTGCTTTAATGCCAAGTTATCATCAGTTGCCATATTGGCAATTTCTGCCTTGGTTGCATACGTTGTTGTGATTACATTACCAGACGCGTCCGCCGTTGCACGTGCCGCGGTACCATCTTTATCCAACTTGCCTGCCAAACCACTTGTCAACGCACCTGTTGTTGCAAATTCTGCTGCATTATGCGTTACGATATCACCATATCCTTCGATGGTAGATTCAACCGCATCAACCGCATTCTGCGCACCTGTTGCTGTTGTTTGTGCTGCGGCCGCCTTTGATGCAACTTCATTGATTGCTGCGACTGCATTAGTTTTGGCTTGGGTTGTCAATTCAGACAATGTACCAATGTTTGTCAATGCCGATTGCGCGTTTGTGCTGGCCGTGTTGGCAACTGTTTCTATTGATTTCACTGCATAATCAGCATCTGCATCTGTCTTGGTTACATATTCTGCCAAATCAGCCTGTTGCAATGCTGTATCTGCCTTGTCCAAAGATGCATTGACTGTATCCGACAATTTTGCTTCTGTCACAGCCTTGTCCGCAATATCAACGGTTGCAACTGCGCCATCTGTAATCTGGGCACTGCCCACAGCATCCAATTCTGCCAATGCGCCCAAATCAGCCGTATTCGCTTTGCCAGTCATCTGTGTTTGCAATGTGTCAATTTCACCTTCGGCGGTAGTAACACGTGTACCTAATGCATCCAAATCACCACTGCTGGCGATACCTTCGGTTTCTGTCTGGATGGTATCCCATACCGCCTTGGCTGATGGATATTGTGCATCTGTTGATTCTGCTGACAATGTTTGTGTTTTGTTTGTCGTTCTTTCAACATTGGTTATATCACCTGGCTGAACCGCGGTATCCGCCAACGCCCCTTGGGCTGCGGTTGCATATTCTGCTGAATTATGCGTTACGATGTCGCCATATGTTTCCATTGTATCTTGGATTTCACCAATCGATGTTGTATGTCCAGATACTGTGCCTTGTAACGTTGAAACCGTTGATGAAACACCACCAACCCGTTGATCAACGTATCCTTTTGATGCGATACTTGCATTTGCGGCATTGGTCGACACAACGGCCAATAACGTTGCAAATATTCCTGCTGTCAGTTTCTTCATTTTTCCTTCTTTTTTCTTACTTTATTTCTTTTTCAAATTCCCTGTGGTATTATTCAGCCGGCTGCGTTACCGCCACCCATGCCAAATCACCTTCTGGTGTCACAGATAATACGCACAGATTTGAATCCGCAACGCAATCCGCCGTTGGCGCCGGCAACGCGCCATTTATTACTGAAACCAAATCATCACTCAATTTATCTTCGGTTACAGCATTATCTTTAATTTTTTCTGTGGTAACAGCCCCATTTGCAATTTTTTCTGTTGTAATTGCATTTGGCCCGATATTATCAGGATTTACCGGTATACCATCAGTTGACAACTGTTGAATTTGTTGGTCTGTCCACGTGGTGATTGCGCCAATTGTCGGGAACAGTGTTTCAGACGATTTATTGCCATCATTGATTATTTTGGTCTTATTAGATGTATCTTCTTTGTCTGCCAATCCAGACGTCAACGCACCCGTTGTTGCATACCCAGCCAAAGCACTTTCATCGGCCTTGGCATCCAACAGACCATCTGTTTCGGTCTTGGTATACGCATCGGTTATGCCATAACCAGCCAACGTGGTTGCCTTGTCCGCTTTGCCGTCAACGGTTGTTTCCAACGCATCGACTGCATCCTGGGCGGCGCCAGCCGCATCGGCCGCTGCATCAGCCGCATTTTTGGCATCGGTAACATCTTTGACCAAACCAGATTCGGCATTACCAATTTGCTGGGTAATATTTGTAATCTGTTGGGTTAAACCATTTTCTTCATTGTTTATCGTGTCACCCAAATTCGTCACTGTTTCGTTGATTGTTTTATATTGTTCCGTAACATTGGTGACATTTTGTTCAATTTCTTCCAACGCGGTTGTATCGGCCTTGCCCGCCAAAGCCGTGGTCAAACCAGTAACCTTGTCCTGGCCGATTGTCGCGGCGGATGTAATATTACCAGACGCATCAGTTGTCACGATATGATTTTCGTGACCGACACCCATTGCAATGTCCTGCTTGCCAGAAATATCGGCAATTTGTCCCGCCAATGTTTCATCCAATTTATCGGATGTCACGGCACCATCGGCAATATCATCAGTACCAACCGCACCGTCTGCAATCTGGCCCGAACCAACGGCATCATCAGCAATTTTGTCAGATGTCACCGCATCATCGGCGATTTTATCAGTTGTGACCGCGCCATTTTCCAATTTACTGCCAGCAATAGTTCCATCTTCGATATTACCGGGGTTAACTGGCAACCCAGTATCAGACAAATCCGCAATCTTTTTATTAGTCCATTGAACGATTGCGCCCACTGACGGATATGCTGTTGGCGATGTTTGATTACCTTCGTTGATTTCAGCCGCCTTGTTTGATAAAACTTCATATGTTGTTGCAGCGGTTGCAGAATCCAATTTGGAATCCATTTCTGTATCCAACTGACCAACCGTTGTTTGCAATCCACCGACCGATGTTTCCAAATCATTTACATCTTTGACCAAACCAGATTCCGCATCACCAACGGTTGCCCCCAATGCCTCTACCGCGCTTTGTGCGCCGGCTGCAGTTGATTGGGCGGTATCAGCGGTTTGTTTCGCTTCGGCCGCAGCGGCAGCAGCATCGTCAACCTTGGCCGCCAGACCAGTATCTTCGTTATTGATTGTATCACCCAACTGGGTAACCTGTTCAGTCAGGTTTGTAACATTTTCCTTGGTTTCATATGTATTGCTGACCGTTTGCAGGATTGACGTTTCACGATTATCAACGTACTGCTTGCTGGCAATTTGGGTTGCAGCGTTGGCCGCACCGGCACTGAACAGTATCGCCGCCATAAATCCAGAAAATACAATATTTTGTTTTTTCATTTTTCAAATTCCCCTTACATTGCTATTTCATACCAAACCGGATTACCTTCGCCGTCGGTACCCAGTACGCTGTTTTCAGACGCACCCGCCATACTTACAGCATCAGCAGCCTTGTCCAAAGCCGCCTGAACATCCAATGCCAATTTTTCTTTCGCGATTTCCGCATCATCTGCAACATCGTCGTTCTTTATCTGGTCTTTTTTTGCCAATGCACCCAAATCTGCTTCATCTGCTTTGCCGTCAATTTCTGCCTTTAATTCATTAGACAATTTGTCCGCAGTCACAGCCCCATTGGCAATATTGATTGTATCAATCGCACCTTCACCGATACTGTCTGGGTTTACCGGTATACCAGAATCAGCCAATTCATTTATCTTGGTATTTGTCCACTGCGTAATTGCCCCAACCGTCGGATATTCATCAGACGACGATTGATTATCCGCAGTAATTGTACCCACCTTATTTGCTAAAACTTCATACGTATTGGCTGCTGTGCCGGCATCTAACTTGGAATCTAATTCAGTATCCAAACCACTGACCGTTGTTTCTAATGTACCAACTGTTGTACCCAAATCATTTACATCTTTGACCAAACCTGATTCTTCATTACCAACAACGCCTTCTAATACATCAACTGCACCTTGGGCACCCGTCGCCGTATTCTTGGCTTCTTCGGCCGCTGTTTGTGCCGCACTTGCTGCATCTACTGCATCCTTAACCTGGGCTGCTAAACCAGTGTCTTCATTATTGATTGTGTCGCCCAATTCAGTTACCGTTTCGTTTATCATTTCGTATTGATTGGTAACGTTGGTTACACTTTCTTCTATCGCATCCAATGCCGACGCATCTGCCTTGCTGGACAACGCCGTTCTAACCGCAACCGCAGATGGATATTGGTCCGATGTTGATTCTGCTGTTATTTCTTGTATCTTGTTTGATTTGTCTTCTTTACCATCAATTTCAGCGTTTAATGCAGTATCCAAATCACCTGAACTGATTGTACCGTCCGCTATATTATCAGTCGTGATTGTATCATCTGCAATCTTGTCGCCTGTGATGGTGCCATCTTCTAATTTATCACCGGTAATTGACCCTGGGGTAATATTATCTGGATTTACCGGGATACCCGTTTCACCTAAACCAGAAATCTGTTCCCCAGTCCACTCAACAACCGCCTTGATTGACGGATACGCATCTGTGGATGTTTGGTTACCGGCATTGATTGCATCTGCCTTGTTTGTTAAAACTTCGTACGTACTGGCCGCGGTACTGGCATCTAACTTGGAATCTAATGCAGACTTATCCGCCTTGTTACCCAACGCCGATGTAACATTTGCAACCCCCAACGCCGTATCTGTTACCAAGTCATTTATTTCATCCAGTTCTGTATCCAACGCAGTAACCGAACCGACCGTCGCATAATTACTTAGTTCTGATTTATCAGCCTTGGTTGCCAACTGGTTATCAACATACGTTTTATCTGCCTTGGCATCCAGCGCCGCACTAACATCACCAGAAACACCCTGGTCAATCATGCCATCGATTTCTGTTTTATTATAAACCTGTGACTTGGTATAAACATCTGCCACGTTTGCCTTGGTATCTAACTGGGCATTTACATCTACTGTATTTGCCTTGGCCGCTACTTCACGTTCTAACTTTTGAAAATCTGTCTGCGAAACATATGTATTTGCCAAATTCGTAATCGCATTACTGATTGCCAAATTCATTTCTTCTGTTGTTGAATACGCTTCTAAATCAGCTGCCTCGCCCGGTTCACCCTTTTCCCCTTGGGGACCTGTAATTTCAGATTTAGAAATCAAAACACGCCAATCATTATCACCATCGCCACTGTAACGCCATAATAAATCAGTATCATTTGACCCCAATTCAACTTCGCGTCCATCCTGGCCAGCGACCAAATCCAGCGCACTTTCTAATGCATCAACATCAACAAAGATTTCATTGGTCATATCATCAATCACGATATACCCATCTTCGCCCGGATATATTTTATCCTGTTTATCCAACAACGCATCTGTTATCGTATCATCTGCGTCACGCAAATCTTCCATATCACGATGTAATTGATCAACTTCTTGCCGCAATTCAGACGCAATATCAGGATCCATACTGCCACCACCACCAGTTGATGACCCACCCCCAGACGAACCCGGTGTTTGTGGGCGCAATGAACTGCCCCCACTGACGGATGTACCACCACCCAAATAATGTCCGATTGATAAACGCGGCGTTGTCGCAACACGCCCACTGGTTGTTGTACCTGCTTCTATTGTTGTGCTGGTCCCAGACACCCCAGACGTCGGATTCACACGCACCGAACCACCACGCACAGACGCAGTCGAACTGGTTGAACCACTGCCTGCGGCGGCCGCGCTGGATGCACTGGTATACGTTCCGGCACCACCCAACGAACGAACCGAAGACGCGCCATACGCCCCAGATACAGCAGCCGTACATAATACGCAAATTATTGCCAGTGTTGAAGTTTTCAGATCTCTTTTCACGATATTCTCTCTACCTAATCAATAATATCATATTCTTGCGAATCGGGTCAATACCTATTTTGTGTTAAAATTCATATCTGATACCGACTGATATCGAATTATCCAATATGAAATCTATATCATTTTGGAACCAATGCACGCCATTTTGGTTATCATATATATCATTTATACGATGATCTGCACCAAACAGACCAGACAAACGATACCGCACATCCAAAACCAGGTTATAATCCAATTCATAAGAATATCCCAACATTACACCAGCCATCGGTGAAAATCCGTATTCTGTACGGTCACTGCCATCAGCCCAAACCATATCGATGGTGGTTATTGGCATTGCCGCACCAATACCAGCCCCCAAATACAGACCATTTGTAAAATCATAATATCCATTTAACATCACATACGGAATCTGCATTGTAAATTCAGCCGCCGCATCTTTGTCCTGGAAATACCCCAGATAGCCTGCTTCTAATTCAGCACGCCAAAAATATGCAAATCGCGTACCACCAAACAAACTGCCACCAAATACTGGTTCAAAAGAATATTCATCACTGCTGTAACCAGTATCAACGATACCCAATTCAATCATCGCATCATCAACACTGTATTTATTTTTCCAATTCCAGAAATTCAAATCAGCCCGTGCACCGATATACCAACCAGTTTTTGCCTTGTCCGTATAATCATACGTAACGACATATCCGCCCTGTCCATCGCGTGTCAGATAACTGGGCGCCGCCACCGCAGGCATAGTCAACCCAAGTAAAACAGCCAAAGATACTAATCTTTTCATATTTCCTTCCTTTATTATTTTGCCATAATTATATCACAAAGCCCCCATGCATAAAAAGTAGAAAAATCACATATTGACAACTTTTTATAAAATCTGCTAAGTTTTATACATAAATCAAGAAATTAAAAGGGGAGTAAAATGAAAAAGTTTTTATTGTGCGGTGCTGTATTGACTTTGGCAGCATGCAGCGGTGTTCCAAGCAATATAAATGATGATAAAGTATTTTTTGCATTTGATTCTGCTGTTATCACAGATGAATCACGCGAAGCATTGGAAACACAGTCATTGTACCTGAAAAAAAATCCGGAAAAAACTGTTGTCTTAGAAGGTCATTGTGACGAACGTGGTTCAACAGAATATAATTTAGCATTGGGTGCGCTGCGCGCTGGTAATGCGGCACACGTTATGATTGCTGATGGCATTGAACCAGAACGCATAAAAACAATTTCATACGGCAAAGAACGCCCACAATATCCTGGCACAGGCGAAGAAGTATGGGCATTAAACCGCAATTCGACAACCAAGGTTATTGATGCCGAACAAGAAAAATAAAAAATGCGCCACGGCGCATTTTTTATTTTTATGTATGCTTGACCATATAACCTTTTTCTAATATTATTTTTGATATGGAAGATAACACAGCAATTTCTTTTGCAAATGTTGGCGCACGATATGATGACAACGCACGCGAAGTATTATCGGATGTTTCTTTTAACATCAGTGCCGGCGCATTTTATTTTCTGTCTGGTGCATCTGGCGCAGGTAAAACAACATTATTACGTTTAATATATCAATTACACAAACCATGCCGTGGACAAATTAAATTATTTGGTCGTGTAACAAATGATATGACACGTGATGAAATCGCGCGATTGCGCCACAAAATGGCCATTGTATTCCAAGAATATTCATTACTGTCACACATGTCTGTATTTGATAATGTGGCATTACCATTACGTGTACGCGGCATATCAGAATCAAAAATAAAAAAATTGGTTATCAAGGTTTTAGAATGGGTTGGCTTGGCAAAATATGCTGATGCAAATCCTAAAACATTATCCGGGGGTCAGCAACAGCGTGTATCTGTTGCCCGTGCCATTATTATTCAACCTGCAATATTACTGGCCGACGAACCAACGGGTAATTTGGACGATGAAAATGCGTCACGTTTAATGGAACTGTTTGTCCAGATGAATAAAACATTTGGCACAACGATTATTTTGGCAACACACAGTACTAAATTGATGGAAACATATAAATTTCCTGTGATTCATGTTGAAAATCATCGTGTAAACTTTATCGGTTCATATAACAATGAAAAAAAAGAACCTGAAAACACACAAACAAAAAAGATATGGAAGGGTCCCAAACCGCAAAACTATTTCACAGAATTATCAAAACAATTTGACGATATCGGAAACGCATAAATGATAAAGAAACCCATTGTATTTTCATTGGTTCAAGACCAGTCAATATTTATGACTGCGATTATGTCATTGCTTACTTTCTTGGCGGTACTGGCATTTGGTATTGCATTGGCCATTGGTACGGGCGTTATGCGTTGGAATAATCAATGGGATTTAACCGCAACCGTACAAATTATGGATGCAGATAATACATCCAATGTAAAAAAAATAATTGATTCCAATCACGATAAAATTACCACCGCAACAGAAATATCAACCGACCAAATGCGCGACTTATTACGTCCATGGATGTCTGGGGGTGGCGACGCACTGGAAAATTACCTGCCTAAAATGTATGAATTACAATTTAATTCAACCGATGATTTGAAATCTGTGGGCGAACAAATATCAAAACACGCACGCTTTTTAACCCATGCAGATGCACTGCAAAGCGCGATGTCATCTGGATGGAAAATGATTTTAATTTCATCATTTGTATTATTACTGACCCTGGGGGCGATTGGTATTTGTATTTCATACATTGCCCGTAATACTGCATTATTGCACCGACGCGAATTGGAAATATTAAACCAAATTGGTGCCACAGATGGTTACGTTGCCCGTCAAATGCAAATAATTATTGCAAAAATATGCACTGTTGCTGGCGCAATGGGATTTATTGTTGCGGCGCCTGTATTGCTGTTGATATTGGGGGCTGCGCACAGTGCACGCGTTGGTTTAATGGCAATGTTATCAATCAGCGGATGGGGATGGTTTACATTGGCATTATTACCAGTTGCAATAATCATATTTGCAATCTGGATTACAAAACGCACAACAATAAATATCTTAAAGAATAATTGATGAAATTATTGACCCCATCTTTATTGATAATCACGATATTTGTAATTGGTGGCATGGTTTTCAAATCAATGGCGCCACGCAGATGTTCAACCATTTTGCCAGACGATACAATATTTGTTTTAACTGGCGACATGCGCAGAATTCCATTTGCAATGCGTCAACTGCGCAAACACCCGGGCACAGATTTATATATAATTGGTGCCGGCGCGAACAGTTCTTTTGAAATGGCGCAACGTGTTACAATCGAATCGGAATCAAAATCTACATATGAAAATGCATTGGCAATCAAAGACATTGCCCAACGCAGTGGTCTGGACAGAATTGTCATTATCACAACCGAAGATCATATGAATCGCGCCAAATATTTAATAGAACACGAATTACCATATTCTGAAATTGTTGCATGCCCAGTACCATTGACTGACATGCCCGTGACAAAAAGACTTGAAAGATGGGCGATTGAATATATAAAATACATCGCCACATTATTTGGCATCAAAGAAGGTTAAATTAAAAAAGGGAAAAAATGTTCAGAACTGTTTTATTCAAAATCGTACTTGCATTACACTTTATTTTATGGGCACCAGTATTATTGATTGGCCTGGTATCAAATTGGTTAAACAGATTTTTTGTTTTATCGTGTGCACGTGGCGTACTGTTTTGGGCACGCGTTGTTGCTGGGATAAAATATGAAATACACTATCCCCCAATGGAAGAAAACGGTATCCCTGTTGCACCAAACGGTAATATCCGACTGGATGGTAAATCAATAATCGCCGCGAAACATATGTCTATCCTAGAAATTGCGATTTTATCAACCCATATTCCAAATTCATTTTTTATAATAAAGCGTGAATTATTATGGATTCCTATTTATGGTTGGGCATTTTGGCGCATGGGGTTACAGCCTGTGAACCGCGCCCGTGGCGCAACAAACATGCAAAAACTGACCCACGCCGTTGCAAAAAAAATCATGGATGGCCAAGTATTGATTATCTTTCCCGAAGGCACACGTGCAAAACCTGGCCAGAAAGTCAAATTAAAACGCGGCCTGTTATTTTTAGCACACGAATTAAAATTACCGATTTTACCAGTCGGCACAGACGCCGGTCTGTACTGGCCAAAACGTGGCCGTGTGCACAGTGGAACTGCAAATGTATGGTTTGAACCGATGTTGCCATGCAATGCGTCACTGGACGAAATTGCCGACGCAATCAATCGCCACAGCGCATAAAATAATCAAAAAACGTTTTATCGTTCTTTTGCAACACGCGCACGATTCATATTGTGCGCGTTGTACATTTGACGCAACCGTGTAATAAATTGATTATACCCAGGCTTTGCACGCAAACCATCATGCCATTTATTAAATTCACCAACAATTCGGGTTATCCTTTTGTCTGTTGTTGCGGCTATGTTTTTATTATATTCATCGACTGATTTGAAAACGCCCTCTGGATTACGTGTATTACGCGCGATAACACCATCTGCATGTTTATGCAAATTTGAATTCAGCGACGACACGCCAATTAAATCCTGAACAAACAAATCAACATATGAACCATTTTCATAACCAGATTTTATAAAATCAAACAAAGTATCAAAATCCCCAGATTTTGACATCAATCCCCCGGGTCTGAACCATGTTCCATCATGCAATAATTCATCCACACCCAACTGTGCTTTTTCTAAATAATAAGACGGCGATAAAGAATGACCTTTATTTGAAGCAATCCCAACAGTACCCATTTTCGTTGCAGCCTGGGCCGCACTGCGTGCAACATCAGACGCATCTGCAACATTATCTATATAACGATACCCCATATTTTGAAATGTTTCGCGCACTGCGACACTGCGCACCACATTGGATAAAAACGCATTTTGTGCATCGATACACATACCACGAATAACTGCATTTTTATCACGCGCAGAATCGTACAATTTTCTTGCAGTTTTCCCTGCGGTATCCAACATCATTTGAATTTCGTCATCAGAAAAATCATCGCGCCATCCCAAATTGTCATAGTCGCGCCGCTGATATTTATCCATGTATTTTTCATAAATAAATTTCTTTTGTTCAGGCGTAAAACCATCCATTTTATATAACGTTTCATTACCTTTTATTTCATATATCGCGTCCGCCCCCACATCACCAGGCCGCACCAATCGCGTACCCGATGGCAAAACCAATCCAGTATTTACATCTGGCGCAAAGAAAGTATCAAATATAGATAACTGTAACGGGTTTTCATTTTCTTTTACAACATCATTATATGGCGCCAAAACAACATAAGGCATATCATCCCAACTGCCAAAGCCCACAGTCCCAACAACAATATGATTCAACGCAGTATGCACCGTTGCACGCGGTATTTCAAAATCAGTCGCCATCGCTGTGGTTTTTATTGCCATCTGGCCATTTTTTAACCTTGGCGGCATATATTTTGTGGTATGAACCACCAACCAATTACCAGGGTTTGCCATATATTCAATTTCTGCATTTTCATTTGACAATTTTTTTAAGGCATTTTCAAAATCACTTTTCATATCGCCCCCCAAAAATTCCAAGTAATTATACCAGAAATTGTAACAAAAGGCAATTTATTCACACCACGGCGCACGCCGCCCACCATCATATGGCCGCCCCAGATTTTCATCCAATAAAATTTTTGATAAACTGCGCCCATCAGACAAATAAACATCTGCATCAATTCGTCCCAGATATTTATCATCGGTAATATTTTTCAAATCAACCACACTGCCCCCAGGCAACAAATCCGCAATTCTGTCACGTGCCCGTAACGCCATTTTGATTTCATCATCGCATTGCCCATGGATTTCAGGCGTATCAACATCCGCCAATCGCACACGCGCAGAAATTCTGATATTATTTTCCACAATCACATGCGCTGCAAACGTATCACCGTCCAGAACATAATCAACCACCGCCGGTATTGCCGACGCTGAACCACCCACAAATGCAATAACCCCAACCAATATTACGGCAATTTTGGTGACCACGTTGGTTCCACCCCATAAACCCCATCAGGCAACGGAATATCGTAAATATTCTGGCCAGTAATATCAACACTGCGAATATGACTCATCCGTTCCATACCATCCAAAGATTTTTCTGTTTCATAATACACAACCCGACGTGACCCTGGGGCCCAAGACGGAGCCTCCATATACCAACCCCCGGCCAAGATTTTTTCATTACGCCCACGTGGATCCATTATACCGATATAGAACGTATCATCCGCCATTTTAGTAAAAGCAATAAACTGGCCATCTGGCGACCATGCTGGCGTGGCATATCGCCCTGCCCCATATGTGATACGTTCAACATCACCAGTTTCTAAATCCAATACATAAATCTGTTGATTACCACTGCGGTCAGAATTAAACGCCATTTTTTTACCATCTGGTGAATATGCAGGACTGGTATTCAGCGAATATCCAAACGTCAACTGGCGCAATGATTTTGACGCGATATCATATTCATAAATATGCGTTATACCATTTTTCACCAAAGACAACGCAATCTTTGTACCATCTGGTGAAAACCGGGGTGCAAAGTTCATCCCACCAAACTGCCCCAAACGACGTTGTTCACCTGTTTCTAAATCCAACGTCCAGACCATTGGATCATCATCACGAAACGACAAGAACACAATCGTCTGCATATTAGGTGAAAAATGCGGTGACATTACAAAAGTATCTTCATCAGACAAATAACGCAAACCATACCCATCTTGATCCATAATTGCCATACGCTTTATCCGACTTTGCACAGGCCCCGTTTCTGCAATAAACACTATTTGAGTATCAAAATATCCAACTTCGCCAGTCAAACGTTCATAAATTGCATCAGCCATAATATGCGCCAAACGCCGCGCAGATTTCTTAGACGCGACCAAACTTTGTGCTTCTATCTGCTCTTTACCATTTACATCCCAAACATAGAATTCCAGATTATATCGCCCACCTGATTCCGCAGACAACTTGGCTTGAACTAACACCTGGGCATGAACCGCGTTCCACAACGTAAAATCAGGCATTTTACCCATTTGCACAAATTCAGGCAACGCATCACGCGACACGATACGGAATAACCCCGTTGACTTCAAATCCGCATCAACGACATCACGTATCATTTTGGCATCATCATCAGATACATTTCCAGCTGTTTCTATTTTTTGAACGGCCACAGATATCGGTTCCGCAGCCCCAGCAATAATATCAACCTTTAATTCCGCATGTGCAGGCACAACCGCCATAATACACAAAGCGAATAAAACCAGTAATTTTTTAATCATATATAAAATCCTTTCCAACATACAATGGTTTAATTCTATATGCATATTTTATAAAAAGCAAGGAATCCCCACATCATCACCCAAACAAACACATATTAAACAGCGACAAAAACACACCAACACAATCGCCATTACAAACGCCACTACAACCGTAATTACAACCATATTGACACCTGCAATTACAAATGTATTGACAAGCGTCAATACGATGATATAGTCAGTTGTAAGTACGGCAGTATTGCCACCTGTATAGGAGATTGTGTATGCCAAACGTAATGCAACAATTATTCATTATGAATATCGAAGCACTGTTAAAAGAATACGCGGCATATCGCGCATTTAACAAATCCAACAGTGTTATAAACATGCGTATTCCACATCAAATATTGGAACGCATAAAAAAACTGGCTGAACAGCAACATGTCCCATACCAGTTATTGATTTCATCTGTATTATATTCATTGGTCAGCGCAGATGAATCCCAACCACAAATAAGCGCAATATAAATAAAAATAAAAAAAGCGCGGACAAACCATCCGCGCCAATTATCCCCCCCCCAAAAAAACAGGCGGTCATTTCTGACCGCCCATTATATTATTACCAATTCTGAATCAATTCCGGACAATCAATCATATTTAATCCGGCATTTGTAAACAGGAAGAATTGTAACACGACACCGATACCAAACAACAACACAAACCCAACCAGCATACCAGTGCCTTTCTTTTTCAAATCTTCCATTTTAACTTCACCGGCAGAAATATATCCCCATGCCCAACCAGCAATAATAAATGCCGCACCAACAAACGCCAATGTACGCAATATTTTGAACACACTGTACATTTGTCCAATCAATCCGCATAACCCAGCCGAATTACCAGCCACTGCCGCCAACGCAGGTACCGCGCCAGCCAAAACAATAACCCCGGCAAATCCTAATTTTTTTAACACGTTTTTCATATAAATCCCCTTTGCTTTTTCTATAATTTTATCATAAACCGCGCCGGTATTCAAGCAACATAAACACATAAAAAAAAGCGACGACATAAACGCCGCCGCTTTTCCTATGCTTTTTTATATTACATAGCAGGAACGATGATATATCTGCGTTTCAAAACAGGTTGCGCCTTGGCACAAGATGTGCAAGAAACCTTTTCAACCTGGGCTGCACAAGAATCACATGGAACGACACGTGCCGCCGGTGTCAAAATCTGACGATCATGACGTAGTTCTTGGCCAAAATTATCGATTGCATACAAATCTTCACAGCGTGTATTGCGATAAACAATTTTTTTACCAGAATCCAATCCGCCAACATAATGCGAATAATTACGGCCATGTTCACCGACATAATAAATGCAATCTTGGCCATCTTGGGTATATCTAACATCACCCTTGTAATAATCATAATACGCGCCACAACCGGCCAAAGCAGTCAACGCGATTGCAGAAACCAGAACTTTTTTCATATCTCGTACCTTTTGACTTTAATTCTGTTATTCCCTGACCTGCTCCCCGATTCGTACTTTAATTGTTGCACAAAATCATTGGTTGTCAAGTTTGTTTTATTGTTCACAACCATTATTGTGCCGGATTTTGCGTCGAACTTTGCGCTGAATTTTGTGTTGTATCTGATGGTGGATTTTTCGGTATTTTGCCATTACCTGGTAAATAGAAACATTTTCCTGTACCATCACAAAATTTCGTTCCACCATCACCGGCCTTCATATAACAATCTGCATCACTCGCCGCCCCAGGGTCACTGGTTGTACCAGACGGACACGGTTGCGGATCCGCCCCAGAACAAAAATGACCCTCTGGGCAATCGGCAAATTTTGGTTTCAAATGAATTTCTCTCCCATCTGGCAAAACATCGTCACCTGGCACAACTGTACTTGTTGAACAATTTTTCTCGGCCCCACTTTCGTCAACATATGTACAAGAATAACTTTCAAAAATAGCACCATCAGGTAACAGTCCGCCATATCCTTGTACAGTAAAACCACCATCTTCGGAATCATCATTCACAGTATACTTATCGGTTTTCCAAGTGTCAGGGGTCATGCCTTCTGGATTAAAATATAGTATCTGCACCTCTAAATTATCCCAACACGTATATAATCTTTTTGTATTTTCTGCAGAATCTGCCAACCCGAATAAAGCATCCCAATTATTGTTGAATTTTGCTTTTACTGTACCATCCTGCTCTTCCCTAGCAAAAAACATTGTTCCTGCACAATCTTCTTTTGAAGTATACCCCTTAAAAGTTTTTATCGGTCTGTCACCCTGTACGGCACTTTGTGGCAAATAATCTTTATCCCACGTGGTTGACGTTTCGCTGCTGGCAAATCCACTGCCATATTTTGCATAGGCTACTTTATCTTGCCACCACAACAGCCACGTATTTCTTTGCAAATCCAGTTTATACACTTTCCCATCACAAACATTTTCTTTGTTTTTATTTGTTATCGCAGCCAGTAACTCTAAAAGATTATTTATTGTTATAGTATAATCACCAGATTCTTTACTATTATAATAACTGCCACATTGTTTGCATCCAAAGCCCCCAGATTCACCCACATTCGTTACATCAATATATTCGTCTTTGGCACAACTTATTGTAAATGGGCAATACGCATTTTCATTACCCTCAACATTCGCCACCCACGCCCATTTTTTCCCTTCTTCACCACTGGGGTGTATACACGCTTTACAACTTGTTTGCCCACTTTCGCTGGTATATGTCCCCGTTTCACATACCGCACAACCAGATCTGCCATCCCAAAAACATCCAGCAGGACATGTTTCTTGGGTTGTTGCATTTGAACACTCTTCTGTGGTAACAGCGTATGATTGCATCGAAACAAGGCATAAAAACAAAACCTGTATTGAAAAAAATATAAATTTTCTCATCACCATTACCCCAAAATAATTATATTAAAATGGTTGCATATTTTATAATATACTGTCAAACATTAAAAAATCCGGTATTACCGGATTTTTTTAATATTGATAATCACTTAATGGACGATATTTATTAATTGTCCACCCCTGTTGTGTTATCCACAAACTATCTTCTGGTACTTTTGATGCCTGACCCGGATAAAAATCAAAATCCCCCTTGCCACGAACTTTGGGTGAAATATCAATCGCTGGACGCAAAGTAGTTTTTGTAAATCTGGAAATATTACTTGCCCAAAAATTATCCCATCCACCGGTTGGAATCAAATAAACAGTGCGCACATCTGGTTGGTCTGCAATTTCTTGTATTATACTTGGATTTTCAAATATTTCCCAAATGTTATCATTTGCAAAAAATAATTCCACATCCCGTTGTGGTTCGTTTTTCTCGCATCCGCCTAAAAACAATGATGCCCCTGCGATACCCAACATCGGAATCAATCTTTTTAATTTATATGGTACAACCTGTTTGAACTGCATGTGTGCCTCCTTTGGTTTGGCGTTGCGTACTTATCATGAAAAAAATCCTGATAAATACAAAAAAGTCCGGAAAAATCCCGGACTTTTATCCTATGTTTGACACAAAATCATCGTCGGCGTCAAATATAATCGCAGCAGAAATATCATCCCCACGATCCCCCCACGCACGACATATGTCGCACGGTGGCCAATCAGGCGATGCACCTGAATTAAAACGATAAAGATGCGTTATCTGAATCATATTTAACCCCACCGATGCACTTTGCATCGTTTGTTCGTTCATTTATAATTATAGACAAAACAAAAACATTGTCAAGCCATAACTGCACGTAAACTTTCCCACAATTTATTCGGGCACATATGCATGCTTTGTGTTATAATCCATACAAAATGGGGGAAAATTATGGACTACAAAGATTTTGGATTGGTAAACACAAAACAAATGTTCGCAAACGCATTGGCAAATCATTATGCGGTACCGGCATTTAATTTTTATAATATGGAAACATTGGCATCTATTATCAACGCTGCACACGACACACACAGTCCGGTCATCTTGGCGGTATCTGAATCTGCATTACAATATATGGGGTCTGATTTATTGCGTGGCATGATTTGGGGATTGAATATAAATCCAAACGAAAACGTCGCATTACATCTGGATCATGGTTCTTCATTTGAATCATGCGTTCATGCAATCGAAATCGGATTTTCATCTGTAATGATTGATGGTTCAAAATTACCATTTGATGCAAATGCAGAATTGGCACGCACGGTCACTGAATACGCACATAAATACAATGTTTCTGTCGAAGCCGAACTGGGCACATTGGCCGGCATCGAAGACGAAAATACACACAGCCATGAATCCAGTTATACAAACCCAGATGACGTTGTAAACTTTGTAAACCAAACCGGCATCGATTCACTGGCCATTGCAATCGGAACCAGTCATGGCGCATATAAACGTAAATCTGACGACGAAGAATTACGATTCGATATTTTAGATAAAATTGCCGAACAATTACCAGATTTTCCATTGGTTCTGCACGGCGCATCCAGTGTACCGGCACACTTTGTAAAAACCATAAATGAATTTGGTGGAAAAATGTCAAACGCGCGTGGAATTGCGCCTGAACAACTGCGCCGCGCAACACAAAAAAATATTTGCAAAATAAACATAGACAGCGACCTGCGCCTGGCATTTACCGCCGGCGTGCGTGAAACATTGGCATTAAATCCAGAAAAATTTAATCCACGCGATTATTTAACAAACGCACGTAAAAACATGTACGACACATGCGTTGACGAAATAAAAAACATAATGGGTTCAGATAATAAATTAAAATAGTTTGCTGGTCGTATAAAAAATGCCACTGTAAAATAAATTAAAACGGTATAGATGTAAACGATGACGATTGCTGATGTAACGTTTGTACACTACGCAATCGCCATCGCTTACAGATATATTATTATAATTTATTTAGCGCGTTCAACGTATTCCAACGTTTCAGTATTTACCACAATCTTTTCACCTTGTTCAATAAACAATGGTACTTGCACACGCACACCATTATCCAAGATTGCAGGTTTACCACCACTGTTAGAAACAGTTTGTCCCTTTAACGCCGGTTCTGTTTCTTCAACAGTTGCAATAACAGTCTTTGGTAATGATACAGATACTGGTTGACCTTCGACAAAATTGACCTTGACGTTCATTTCAGGCGCCAAAAATTTCATCTGTTCGCCCAATGATTCCACTGATACAGTAAATTGTTCATAATTCGACAAATTCATAAAGTATGCATCTGTACCATCAGAATACAAGAATTGACATTCGACATCTTCGACCATCAACTTTTCAACCTTGTCTTCGGCACGCCAACGGTCATTACCCTTATTACCAGAATCAATATCACGTAAATCCGCCTGGACAAACGCACCACCCTTGCCAGGTTTAACCTTGGTTATCGACATTACAGAATAACGTTTACCGTTATGCGAAATAACCCAACCCACACGCATATCATTTGCAATATATGATGCCATAATAATACCTCTTTATTTTTGTGAACTTATTATAAAATCCGCATACGCCCTGGGCAAGCAATTTATTGCCCCGACCGTTTATGTGCCCAATATCGATCAATACTGTCCATAATCAATTTATCCGCCGTGGCACGATCGGCCCACCCTTTTACCTTTGACCATGCGTTCGGTTGCAAATCTTTATAATGATGGAAAAAGTATTCTATCTTTGAACGCAAAATCGCCGGCAACTGTTCTACATATTCCGTATCGGTATAATACGGATCTATATTATCACGTGGTACGCAAATAATTTTTTCGTCACCACCGGCCTGATCTTCCATCAATAACGCACCAATCGGACGCACTTCTATCAACACACCTGGACGCAATGGCGCATTACATACAACAACACAATCCAATGGGTCACCATCATCCCCCAGTGTTCCTGGGAAATATCCATAATTTGCCGGATACGCCATCGGTGTATGCAAAATTCTGTCCACACGTGGCAACCCAGTTGTTTTATCTATCTCATATTTCACATATCCATTTTCAGGAACTTCTATAATCGCGTTCATCTTTTTTGGTGGCTCTTTGCCTGGCATAATTTCTTCTATACTCATAATCCATATATCCTTTATTTTCGGCGCAATATTATCATAAAAAATTAAATTTGCAATTCGAATCGGCAAAAATAAAAGCCCCGTAACACTGAATTCACGGGGCATTGCAACAAATTACACAAACCTACATACGCATTGGCATCAATACAAACAACGCATCTGTATTTTTGTCTGTTGATTTAATGATTGTTGGTGACAAAGGATCTTGCATTTCCATCTGGAATTTTTCACCTTCGACCTGGCCTGCAACATCCATCAAGAACTTTACATTAAATACAACCGTGAACGAACTGTCCCCATTGTATTCGATATCTAATTCCTGGGTTGCTGTACCTGCATCTGGACTGGATGCATTTACAACCAATTTATTCATCGTGAACGTCAACTGAACAGATTTTGTTTTATCCACACTGGCAACAGACACCAAATCCACCGCGTTCAAGAATTGCTTTCTGTCTAAAACCGCGATTTTATCGTTACCTTTTGGAATAACAACACGATAATTTGGATATTGTGCATCAACCAACTTGCTGGTCAATGTTGCTGGTCCAACAGTAAAACGCGCCTTGGTATCAGACAATTCAACCATAACATCATCAACAGTTGCATCTTCTAATAACTTTGACAATTCACCAATCACACGACGCGGCAAAATAACCGCTGGCATTTCTGCACTGCCTGCTGGGGCTGGCATTGCACATAACGCCATACGCTGGGCATCAGTGGCCACAGCCGTCAACATTTTTTCTTTGCCTTCGTCAGAAATATGGAAATAAATTCCCCCCAAATGATAACGTACATCATCTGTTGGAATTGCGAATTTAGTCTGATTTATCAAATGCGCCAAATCACCCGTCGTCATTTGAAATTTTGTGGTTAAATTACTGCCTGCCATCGCAGGAAAATTTTCTGCTGGCAACGTTGGCAAATGGAATACCGCACGTCCACTGGATACAACCAACTGATCCCCAGATTGCTTAAAAGAAATTTCCGCATCATCTGGCAATTTACGCACAATATCATACAACATTTGCACTGGCACAGTTGTTTTGCCGCCCAATGTTATATCCGCAGCCACATGTTCAACCAATTCCAAATCAACATTTGTCGCAGACAAAATTAAATCATCTGCCACTTCTAGTTTTACATTCATCAAAATCGGCAATGTTGCACGTTTTTCTACAATAGATTGCATATGCCCCAGCGCACGAATTAAAACCTGACGAAACACTGAAAATTCCATTATATGCTCCTGTTAAATATATTTTCGTCCTACATCCTATCGGGATAATTTTAGCAAAAAAGGCCGATTCGGTGCAAGGGTTATTAGAACATACTTTGCCACATACTAAAAAATGTATCGTCAATCGTTATTCTGCGAAATCGGCGTGTTATTTATCATACTGGTTGCCAAATCAGTTACTGATAAATTCATCCATTGTGGGTCGCCACGCCGTGATGGCGCGCCCTTTTCCAACGCTGTTTCACAAGGATTATCATCTGCCAACCAATTTTCAATCAAATCGCCAGCCAACAAACCAACACCTGCCCCTGCGACCAAACCAATTCCCCCAGTAAACGGCGCCAACAGCAATCCAATCCCTGTTGCAGACGCAACCTTGCCTGCGACGGCCGCACCACTGATACGAATTGTTGGTTCTGCTAAATTTCCTGTTATTTCAATCGAATTCACGACATTACCAGTCAAAGATAATTTTAATCCACGCACTGGCACAGTCGTCAAAGACAACTGAATTGTTTCCTTGCCTAAATCAAGGCTGCCACCCAAACGGATATTTATTGCATTTGTTTCAACTGCAACACCGTTTTGTGTTTCTATTAAACCTTGGCGTAACTTGGTATTTACAGATGCACATGAAATTTTAATTTGATTATATCTTTTTTCAGAACTGAACAAATCTGTGATACTGTGCCGTAATGTGGTCAAGAAATCAGTACCATACATATTTGATACCAATGCTGAATGTGCATATCCTGGCGCCGCAGAATACACACGTACCGGACCTGTTATTGTATGCATCCAATCTGACAAATTACTGCCGTACGTTTCCACATACATATCAAAATTCACTGGTAATTCAGAAATCAGATTATTTATATGTATTTGATTTAATAAATTTCCAATAACAATTTCGCGCCCCATACCACCAACACGCGCAAATATACGCCCATCTGCATCAATATTCACATTACCGGCGGCGCGCACTGCGCCACCTGCAATAATTGTTGATACATCAACACGCCCCTGGGCATTATTTAATACCAGTTTTACATCCATATCCTGTAAATTAAAATCACGATACACAATAAAGTTATCTAACATAACATGTATATCCGCATTAAATTTCAGCAATTCATCACCATACAATGGTATATCATGAAATACATTTAATTCACGATTTGGCCGCACCCAATCACCATCATATAAATCAGGAAACAATTCTGTTAAATTGACAGATTTAGATTCAATAATTGCTGTTATCATCGGCAAATCACCCGACCAATCAACAACCCCAGAAAACGACAATGTATTTCCACGCACCGTAATCGAAGAATTCCGCAACGACAATTTTTGCCAATCGTACCCCCCAGAAATATTCACACGCATCGTTGGCATTGGTTCTAAATCCAGATTAAATATATCACCAATCGCTGCGACATCTGGGATATCACCTTTGATAATAAAATCAATCGGTGCGCGACTGGTTCCTTCTAATGCAACATTTGCGATCAACGCATCCCCCCCAGTCGCAAATGCGATACGCATTGGATAAACCTTGCGTTCTGCATTATATTGTGAAAAAGAAATTATAAATGGATAAACCGCTGTATCAGATTTTATCCAACCACTGTATTCACGCGTATCATTATGCGGAATATATCTGATTTGAAAACTGGGCACAGAATATTTTGCACCAACGATATCAACATCCAAACCATCAACTTCTAATCCCCCCAATCCCGGGTCAACGAACGGAAATTCATCTGGCCCAGAATCAGCCGTTGCATCAGATGATATCACTGCATCCGTATTCACATCTGGGGCGATTGACAATTCACCCTGTTCATTTTGTTCTATACGGACAACAGCATCATAAACCTTGATACTTTTAATAGTAGGCCTGTCTTGGAACAAAGAAATTAAATCCAACGTAACATCAATTTTTTCTGCAGTCAGTGCATTTTTATTTTTTGCCCAATCAGCATTTGGCACACGCACCTTGTTTAATTCTATTTGTGGTCGCAAAGAAAAACTCCATGCAACAGCACCATCAATTTCGATTGGTAACCCCGTTGCATCACGCAATACCACCAAAACATTTCCACGCAATGTTTCCAAATTTATCTGTGACAACGCAATTATCACAGCAACCACCATCCCCATCACGAACAGGGTCAACACGCGCATTATCTTGAAAAAAGTCCCATTTTTCTTTTTTTTAGCCATCGTATCACGGTAATTTGAATTCTAAAAACTTTATCACAGGCTGCATAAAATCAGGTATCGACGCACGAATTGTCATCATTTTACCAGTCCCAGGATGCTGAAATGTTATCCTGTATGCCAACAAAAACAAGTTTTTTGTTGCCAACATAGATTGTAACGCCCCGTCTAATTTTTTACCCACACCATACAATTCATCACCAACAATCGGTGCGTGTAATGTCAGCGCACTGTGCATACGCAACTGATGCGTTCGGCCTGTTTTTGGTGAAAATAACACCCATGATAAATGCCCACCTGCACTGGACAAAACGCGATATTCTGTAATTGCGCGCTGGGGCCGTTGCCCAGTACCATTATTTATGCGCGCTGGACTGTCAAATATCTGACCTTTGACCATATAGTTATCAATAACACCATACTCCGGATGCACATCACCATTTAATAATGCCAAATATTCTTTATGCGCAGATTTATTTTGAAATTCACTGGCCAATACTTGGGCGGCACGTTGATTTTTAGCAACAACCAAAACACCACTGGTTTCACGATCTAAACGATGCACCAATGAAATTTTATCATATGGGAATAATGCCGCCGCCATTTTATCCACAGATTTGCGAATACCCGTTCCCCCCTGTACCGCCAATCCAGCCGGCTTGTTAAAAATAACAATATCTGAATCATCATGAATTATACACTGGCGCAGCATTTCTAAATCTGCCAATGAAAATCGTGAACCACTTTCCGTTTTTTTACACTGGGTACACGCATAACTAGCCAACGTTGGCGGCACACGTACAACATCACCTGTACGCAAGATTTCCTGGCCACGGGCACGTGAAGAATTCACACGAATTTGCCCACCACGACATAATTTGTAAAATTCACGCTGGGGCATAGATGGATACCGCCGCAAAAACCACCGCAGTAATCGCGTTCCATCTTCTGTTCTGGAAACTTCTATCATTTCCGCCATACGCACGCGTCCTTGGACTTATTCCCCATATGTTATCTGGACAACATTTTGACCATTTTTATCGGTACACGTACCCGTTGCGCCACTTTCCGTACGTCCAGACATTTCATATCCAACAGACCCATCCCATCCCTTGGTTATAAAATATTCACAATCAGATTGGCTAAGCCCATTGATAGAAACAATAAATTGCCGTGAATTAGATGGATTTACAGAAATTTCATATGTACCCCCATACGGATTCTGATTCGACATACCGATTGCACCAAATATTGTGGCATTATTGATATTAGAAAAATCATCATATTCCGTAAACAGTTGGCGTACTTGGGTAACCATTTGCAAAACTTCATCATTTACTTCATTATGCTTTTGCATATTCATGGCACTAGATATCGCCACAATCGCACCAACCGTGATAACCCCCATAATCGCCAACACGCCCATCATTTCAATCATTGAACGACCAGATTCTTGTTTCATATTTCAACCTCTATTTGATATTTAGTTTTTTATATTCTATCATATTCAATATGAATATTCAATTTTCTGATTTGATTGAAAACAGTCCCAACGCCCCAGGCGTCTACAAAATGTACGATGCAGATGGCAACCTGTTATATGTTGGCAAGGCTAAAAATTTATCAAAACGCCTGCGACAATATTTGGACATTTCAAAACTGGAATTACATAAACAGGTTATGCGTACATTGGTTACCCGGGTTGATTGGGAAATCACCCCAACTGAATCAGACGCGTTATTACTAGAACAAAATTTAATAAAAACGTTAAAACCCAAATATAATATCATGCTGACCGATGGGAAAATGTACCCAATGATTGCGCTGACCCAATCAGAATTTCCCCGTCTGCTAAAATTTCGTGGCAAAATATCACAACGCCGTGATGTATACGGGCCATATCCATCTGTCACCGCATTAAACGAAACAATTAAAACAATTCAAAAGGTATGCCGCCTGCGCACATGCACAGACACGTTCATGCGCAATCGAACACGTCCATGCTTGTTATATCAAATTGGTCGGTGCAGTGCACCATGCACCATACCACAAACTGATTATTCAGACAACGTCGCATTGGCACGTCGAATTTTAACCGGCGACAGTGAACCAATTATCGCAGATTTAACCAAACAAATGAAAAAATTTTCCGATAAAATGGATTTTGAATCTGCGGCGGCTGTGCGCGATAACATCGCCGCATTGACACAAACATCAACACGCGGTATACGCCGGAATCATGCACATAGCGCGAATTTTGATTGGCCAGATGCAGTCAATGATTTAGAAAATTGGTTGGGCATAAAAATTGAAAATGTGGGTGTATTTGATAATTCACATTTGTTTGGTCGCAATCCCGTTGGCGCAATGATAACATTTGGTCATAACGGATTTATAAAATCAGGTTATCGACACTTCAAATTACGCGATGCGGCACGTGCTGGCAACGACATTGCAATGATGGCTGAATTTGTATCACGTGCAACAGAACGTGGCCCAAAACTGGATTTAATAATTGTTGATGGTGGCCCGGCACAATGGAATATTGCACACAAAACTGCACCAAACATACCAATTCTTGGTGTTACCAAGGGCGTTGTTCGTGACGGCGACGAACATTTTATATTACCCGATGGAACGGTTTGTCACGACATACCAAAAGATTCACGTTTATTTTTGTTACTGCGCGCTGTTCGTGACGAAGCGCACCGTTTCGTAATCACATTTCATCGCACAGTACGTGCAAAACAAATGACATCATCTGTTCTGGACGAAATTGACGGTATCGGCCCAACACGGAAACGCGCGTTATTAAATCACTTTGGTTCTGTTCGCGCAATCACAGATGCAAATTTAGACGCATTAAAACGCGTTCCTGGGCTTGGTAATGCCGCCGCTGAAAAAATTTATGCCCATTTCCATACAGAAGTGATATAATACACACATTGATATAAAGGAGAATCATTATGAAATTTTTTGTAAACTTTTTATCTGCCTTCCGCATTGCTGCGGCATTTGCCATTATTCCAACATTGATGTTTGGTATGTATTGGACAACATTTATATTATTCCTGTTGGCGGCCATGTCCGATTGGTTTGATGGTTTTTTGGCACGTAAATATAATGTCTGCACCAAACTGGGTGGTGTTATGGATCATATTGGTGATAAATTATTGGTTGTAAATACAATGATTATGCTGACTGTTATGATGCCTGTTTGGTTTATCGTTATTCCAATCATTTTGATGGTTGCACGCGAATTATACATCAGTGGTCTGCGTGAATTTCTGGGAACACAAAAAATTGAAATGCCTGTACCCAAGGCACGTTTTTCATTGGGCAAAGTAAAAACAACATTACAAATGATTGCGATTTGTGCATTTCTGTTATTATTTGCCATTGGGACATTGGTTACCGCTGAATCCGACAGCAGATTTTTAACATGGTTGATATATGCACTGCCATACATTGGAATATGGGGTACATGGTTGGCATTATTGGCATCTGTATGGTCTGCGACCCAATACACATTTACATTTGCCCAAAAATTAAAACAGATAAAAAAATAAATTATTTCTGTTCAAAAATCCCACCATATTGGTGGGATTTTTTATATCACATAAAAATACGCTATGTACATAAAATCATGTATCCAGCGCGTTTTTTATAATTGATTAAAACCAACCTTTTTTCGCACTTTTTGTACTGGCAAATTCAGTCAATATTTTCTTTTGCTTTTCTGTCAATTTGGTTGGCACAGGCATATTTATATCAATATACAAATCGCCAAATGCCCCAGCGCGTCGCCCAGGCATCCCATGACCACGAACACGTAATTTTTCACCAATTTGGGTACCAGCCGGAACCTTGACTGATAATTTTTTATCATCAATCGTTTCCACTTCTATATCACCACCCAACGCCAATGTTGTAAAAGGTATATCCACGCGTGTTATTAAATCTGCGCCACGACGTTCAAATCGTTTATCTGGCCGAATATGAATATCCAAATAAAAATCACCAGCCGGCGCACCATTTTGTCCGGCCTCGCCTTGACCAGCCAAACGCAACCGCGCCCCATCTTCAACCCCAGCAGGAATTTTTACATCCAACGTACGGGTTTTACGCAACACACCGGCACCATCACATTGCGAACACTTTTTTTCAATTTTATGCCCCAATCCATTACAGTCAGGACACGGTGTTTCCATTGCAAAAAATCCACGCGCCGCACGAACATATCCTGTACCATGACAACGTGGGCATGTGGGCGCTTCTTTTCCATCAGCGGTACCAAAACCATGGCATTTATCACATTCAACATTTGTGGTAAATTTAACCGTATGCGTTGTACCAAAATATGCATCGCGCAGGTCAATTTCAACCTCGTCCAACAAATCGCGACCACGGCGCGCAGTATCCGCACGCGCACCACCGCCCATATCAAAACCGAAACCACGCATTGCTTCACGCAGGATATCATCCATACCAGCGCCACCGCCCATATTGAAATGAAACGCACCATTACCAAACGGATTCGCCCCTGCCCCGAACGGATTTGCGCCAGATGCATTACCCCCAGCAAAAGCCGCATCACCAAATCGATCATACGCCGCACGCTTTTGTGGATCTTTCAATATGTCAAACGCATTATTGACTTCTTTGAACTTTTCTTCGGCCGCCTTGTCCCCAGGATTTCTATCAGGATGATATTTCATAACCAACTTGTGATATGCTTTTTTTATTTCATCATCTGACGCCGTACGTGCAACACCTAAAACTTCATATGGATTTTTATTCATGTTTTATTATCCCAAATTTTACCTTGTCCCAGAATATATAAGTATACACACATAAAAATCAAGACCTTATTACCCTCCATTTACACATATATTAAAAAATTCTTTCACTTGCAAAAAATCCGCAAATATACTAATAATAATGGCTATGATAGAACAAAACACACACTCTTATGATGCATCAGATATCCAGGTACTAGAAGGTTTGGAACCCGTTCGTCTGCGTCCTGGCATGTATATTGGTGGCACTGATGAAAAGGCGTGGCACCATTTACCGATTGAAATTCTGGATAATTCTATTGACGAAGCGGTTGCCGGTTTTGCAAAAAAAATCACTGTAAATTTGATTGATTCCAAGACAATCGAAATCACCGATGATGGTCGTGGAATCCCAGTTGACGAACATCCAAAATTTCCGGGCAAATCTGCCTTAGAAGTTATTTTAACCACCCTGCATTCTGGCGGAAAATTTAATAACAATGTGTATAAAACCAGTGGTGGTCTGCACGGTGTGGGCAGTTCGGTTGTAAATGCATTATCATCTGAAATGATTGTGACAATATCCCGTGACGGATATCAATGGCAACAAACATTTTCCCGTGGCAAACCAACCAGTGCCATGACACGCGGCGATGCAACCAAAAATCATGGAACCAAGATACGCTTTACGATTGATGATGAAATATTTGGTGCAAACGCAACGTTCAAGCCTGTAAAAATATATCGTATGGCACGTGCGAAATCATTTTTATCGCGTGGTGTGCGCGTTGATTGGATTTGTAATCCAGAATTATTGACCGAAGATATGAACATACCGGCCACAACTGAATTTTATTACCCAAATGGTGTGGCAGATTTTCTGGATGAAAAAACACATGACAAACCACGCATATTACCCAAGATTTTCAGTGGCACGGTCGATTTCCCAGATGATTCTGGTCGTGTTGAATGGGCACTGACATTTTTAACTGATGAAAATGGCGCGGCATCTGATGATGGATTTTTTGCGTCTTATTGTAACACGATTGCAACAATCGATGGCGGCACCCATGAAACAGGATTCAAATCTGCAATAACCCGTGGGTTAAAGGCATATGGGGAAAAAGTAAATAATAAATCTGCCGCATCAATTATCAGCGATGACGTATTTGATTCTGTTGCGGCAATCGTATCAGTATTTTACAAAACACCGCAATTTTTGGGTCAAACCAAAGAAAAACTGTCCAATCCTGAAATTGCCAGATTTACTGAAAACGCATTGCGCGACCCATGGGATATATTTTTAGCATCAGATCCTAAAACAGCAAATGCAGTACTGGATTTTGTAATAAACCTGGCAAATGCGCGAATAAAGACAAAACAAGTCAAAGAAATCGCGCGAAAAACACCGACAAAACGTATTCGCATGCCGGCGAAATTGGCTGATTGTTCTAAACACGGTGTTGACGGCACAGAACTGTTTATTGTCGAAGGTGAATCCGCCGGCGGTACGGCCAAACAGGCACGCGATCGTGCGACCCAGGCAATAATGCCATTGCGTGGCAAGGTATTAAACGTTGTATCAAATTCTGATGAACGTTTCAGTGCAAACAAAGAATTAAACGAACTGATTGATATTATTGGTGCTGGCACGGCCAAGGATTGGGATGAATCCAAACTGCGTTATGAAAAAATAATTGTCATGACCGATGCCGACGTTGACGGCAGTCACATTGCATCATTATTGATGGCGTTCTTTTACCAGGTTATGCCCCAACTGATTTATGGGGGTCATTTGTATTTATCATGTCCGCCACTGTATAAATTGACATGTGGCACAGAATCAATATACGTTGATTCTGACGAAGAATTAGATCAGTTAAAAAATACAAAATATAAAAATAAAAAAATTGAAATTTCACGATTCAAGGGCTTGGGTGAAATGATGCCAAATCAATTAAAAGAAACCACCATGTCCCCAAAAACACGCCGATTGATACGTGTTGATTTACCACCACGCACCGACGATGGTGCCGAAGATACAGAAAAAACACGCACAATCGTATCTGAACTGATGGGTAAAAAACCTGAATTTCGATTCAAATTCATCACAGAACACGCCCAATTTGTCAAAGATTTGTTTGTATAATCCAATAAAAATTATACACACAATTTTGCAACCCAACAAATGGCGACCATATCCCCATTGACAATACAGACTTTTGTATTATATTAAAAAGACAAAAGGATAAAATATGAATAAATCTGACAGCAACAAAACGACACAAAAAACTGTACCACATGAAACTAAAAAGAAAAAAAATACATATGTTGTAAAATTTTCAGCATTTGCCAATTTAGATTTATTTGAACATTGTGAATACACCCCATTGACCGTGGTCAATGTAAACGGTCGTCCTGTAAAAAACATGGCCGGTTGGATAAAAGCAACCCCATTTCCGAACCCATGCGCACACAATATGGTATCTGCATATCCAAAATTAAAGCCAATTATGGGCGAAAAAATGGCATGTACAATTATTGAATACCTGGATAAAGATACATATGAACCTGTTGCAATGTTATTCCCAACAAATGAAATAATATGCCGAACAGATTTGGTTGATTTTATGACCAGACTGAATCATGCGACACGCCGTGATTTGAATCGCCAGATACAAATCCGCGACAGAATTATAAATAAATACCAAGAACAGCAAAAACAAAAATAAAAAACAACACCGGACATAAAGTCCGGTGTTTCGTTTTCCCCATCTTACTATTGGATACCGACGCGGAACTGGTCACCCCAGCCAGCAACCACCTGGCCGCCAACTGTGCATTGAATATCTTCAAAACCATTTTCTATATTATTCTTTTTAACGACATGACTAGTTATCAAACCACCTGCTGTTCCCAACACAACACCCGCAATAGAATCAGATAACAAACGTGATGTATTAAATTTACCTTCTTCGTTGCGCCATACCGTCAATTTTAATCCAGATGCTATTTCATCCAATTTAGACACTGCACCTTCTATTCTTTCACGTGCCGCATTTTGTTGTTGTGTAATGGTTGTTTCGGCCGCACCCACCCCTGCATCACCAGAGCTGCTTACAGTGGCATCAATGCACGCCGTTCCATCCGCATTCAGCGTTTTTCCAACCTCCATACAATAACATTGATTTCTGCTATAATCCCAATTTGCCCCTGTAATCAACAAACATTTTTGAATAGCAGGATTCATCGCACACACACTGCCGTTCCAAGCGTATTGTTGGTTTGTACAACGGCATTGCTTATTCACATCATCCCAATATGCCCCAGACGCCACGCTGTCTGCCGATGTGCATTTTTGTTGTAATGCGGCCGCATCTGTTAAATCACATCTGTCGCCATTACGTACATAATTTACATCATCCAAACAAACACAAACATTGTTTTCCAAACGTAAATTCTTAGCATTATCGCAAGAACATTGATTATTTGCCCACACGCCGCCCGACTGTTCACACGCCTGTTGACGTTTACGATTTTCAGCCTGCTGCCGCTGTTGATTTTCTGCATTTATCGCCGCCTGTGTTTTTTTACACCCATTTACACCATCTGGTTCATAATCAGAACTTATACAAACACAAGACTTTTTATCTGCTGATTGTTTTATATTCTTTGACGGATCGCATGTACATGCACTGCCCGTCCATTTTCCACCCCCAGCCGCACATTGGTTACCAGCCGCAATATCAGCATCGCTGATGCATTTACCATCAACTGCGGTATACCCCGGTATACAAACACATCCCATACATGGTTGTGCCCCAACAACAGCCTGAGAAGAATTATCATTAAACACCGGCTTGCCAGTATTCAGGTTTATTATCACTTCCTTGGCATTACCATCTGGACATAATCTTCTGTACTCTGCCTGGGTACAATTTGGTATTTTTTCAGGTATCCATTTATCATCAAATCCCAACTGGCACCTAAACATATAATTTTCGTACGATTTTTTATCTAATGTCGCCTTTGTTGCAGAAACCAAATCACCGGTTACACACTCTCCACGTTCGCAAATATAACATCCACGCACCCCAGGAATACTTAAATATTCATTATCATTATTACATCTGCCATTTTCACGTATTTGACAAGATTGCGCCGCTGCACGCGCAACATTTACACTAAATACAGAAAATAATACGCCAAACAATGCCCCAGCCAATAAAAATTTTTTCATATTGTCTCTCCTGAATATGGATACATACCCACAATTATTGTTTATAATTTTATCATAAAATCCCTGTATTTCCAATAACGAATTTGCACATATATAAAACAAGTGCCGCATTTGCGGCATAATTTTTTATCTGCAATCTGCAATCAACTGATTTATTTGCGCAGACAAAACCAAATCTGTTTTTTTCAGTTTTTCAATTTGCGCAATCGCATACACAACTGTGGCATGATCACGATCACCACAAACACGCCCAATTTCTGTCAAAGACATATCCGTTGCCATTTTTAACACAGACATCATCATTTGACGTGCCAAAACAACCGCGCGACTGCGCCCTTTGCCACACACCGCATCGTATGAAACGCCTAATTTTTCGCACATATGACGCACCATTGCGATTGGTGTCTTGGCCTTTTGCAATGTATCTGCCAACAAATGTTGCGCAACATCCATCGTAACACTTGTCCCCATCAATTCTGTATACGTTTTGATTTTCATTGCGACACCACCAATCAAGTGGCCATCACATGCCGTACGTGCAGCAATCGCATCTGCAACATCAGACGCAACACCGGCGCGCATCAACATAACACGTTTTACATGTGTTGTCGGCGCAACAACATCTGCAACCAACCCAGATGCCAACAACGATTGAATACGACGATCAAACCCAGTCAAATTCCCAGGTGCCACATTTGCCGTCAACACAACATTTTTACCTGCTGCGCGCAAATCCATTACCAACTGGGCAAATTCTTCACACGTTGCACGTTTGCCGGCCAACGCCTGGATATCATCCAAAATAAAAGTATCACAATTACGGCAATAATCTTTGAACGCAAAAATTGTTCTGTCATGCAAACTGCGTGTAAATTCAGACACAAATTGACCACCAGACATTTTTATTACACGTCCCCCAGTTGCATTTTCGATTGCATCGGCCAATAACGATTTACCACACCCCGCCGGCCCATAAATAAATAAAGGCGAGAAAGAAACCGCCCCCGCCGCTAATTTTTTACATGCTGTCAGCACAAACGCATTTTCATCACAACATACAAATGCATCAAACGCATTTGATTCTGCCGCACGTGGCGCCACATTTTGCGTTGCCGGTGTATATGATTGAACATTGTTATCGTTTGCAATCGTTGCCGTCGCCACACCGCCACGTACCGTAATATTTAATTCCAATCCAAATTGGCATGCAACATCTGTTAAAACACTTTTGTGTACAGAACCAATATAGTCAGCTGAAAATTGATTTTGCGCGGTTAAAACCAAAACACCATCGCAAACATCAAACTGTAACGGGGAAATCCAAGATGTAAAACTTGCAGAATCCATTTTCGCGGCAATGGCCCCCTTGATATCATCCAAGTTTGTCATTGCTTTCATTGCCGCTGCCTGCATCATATTTTTCTCCTTTCCTTCCCTTCTCAAAGAGTGTCCACATGCATCAGAGTATAAAAATCACCTGCACATAAACGCTAAATTTTACTGCGATTTTATTCCGCAACATAAAAATTTAGTGTTTATGTATTGCCCTACTTTTAACTCTCTCGCTTTGTATTCGATATATTTATCGAATTTGTTTTGATTGGGATTACTCTCAATCGTTTTGGATACGTAAGATAAGTTAAATGATAAATCCGACTTTGCAACCGATTGTTAAACAATTTTTGAACATTTATTTTTTGACAACGATTCGTTTTTTTGCCTGTTTTCTGCGCTTTGTATATACAATGTATAGACAAGATTTTTTTCACGCACGAACATATCCGCCGTCAACTTTACGTACTAAACCCTGCAATTCCAGAACAACCAAATCAGATTTTATTTCCGAAATTGTTTTTTTGACAATTTCTGACAATACAGATTCAGACACAGGAATTGTTCCCAATGCATCTAAAATCGAATTTTCCGAATCGGAATTTTTTTCACTTTTTTTATTTTCATCTGTATTTTTTTCTGTTTCAAAAAAATCGCACACACCACTGCACAATTTTGCCACACCTGATTTTATCAACGAATTTGGCCCAGACGCCCGGGAATCCGACGGATGTGATGGTATCGCCCAAATTTGTCGATTCGATTCGTATGCGAATCGGGCGGTTGTCATACTGCCAGAATTCATATCTGCTTCGCCCAGAATCAGTTTTTCACACAATCCTGCAATCCAACGATTACGTTGTACAAAATTCGTGGCCAACGGCGTAAAACCAACCGGCATTTCACTGATTACCGCACCACGTGCAACAATTTCCCAATATAACGATTCGTTTTCCACCGGCCAAATATAATCCACCCCACCTGCCAACACTGCGATTGTTTGCGCACCACCTGGCGCACATAACGCCCCACGATGCGCCGCCGTATCTGTGCCCATCGCCATCCCAGACGCCACCACATAACCATGTTCTGCAAACGCACACGCAATATCACGCGTTAAATTCATCCCTGCCACCGTTGCATGACGCGTACCAACAATACTGACAATCGGCCGCTGCAATGCATCTATGTTTCCACGCACAGATATCACAGGCGGATGATTTTTTATTCCGCGCAATGCATCTGGATATTCTGGCATATCATCACTTATATAATATATATTCTGTTTTTCCGCCTGTTCCATTTCACGCAAAACATTATCACGCACGCGCCCATCATCACATGCCGCGGCCGCCGCGGCCACAGAACCAAATTGACGAATCAAATTATTATACCGCACCGGCCCAATCCCAGGCGTGCGTAATATCACCAATCTATGAAAAATATCTTGCATATCCATATAATATATAAATGTAAGTATAAGAAAATTTACATATTTAACACAAGGCACTTTTTCCAAAACAAAACGCCCCGATGGGGGCGAATTGTTTTTTATTATACTTTTAATTATTAGCGTTCATTAAATATTCATAATTATATTCATCACACGCCGCCGGTCTGTTATCACCAGGCCAATTTTCGCATTCTTCGCGTAACGTTTTTAACGTATCAATAAATTCATCAAATTCAGCCGGGTGCTGTTCACGTAACGCACGTAACTGGGCTAATAATTGTGCGTCACCTTCTAATGCCTTTTGTCCCATAACCGCACCACCAATTAAACGGTTACCAAACAATTCCATAATTCCAACACCAACGCCGGCACCACCAACCGCGCCACCCACAGTTGCCCATGTACGCCCTGTTTTTTTGGCATCCAATATACGCTGGCGCAAAACTTCTTCATCGGCCCAACTGCCACATGTAATATCTTGCCCCATTTGAAAATATTTTGCTGGTACATCAGAAACACTTATTTTCGGATCCGCAGATTTAACCTCTACTAAAACAAAGCAAACATTATTTTCTGGATTTGCAGTATCTTCGACCATTGTTGCGTAATTGTTAGTATTGCTGTACCGCGACGCCCAAACAAAAGTATTACCAATGCCAATATTATTGTTCAAACAGGCCTGTTTTTGTCTTTCATATTCTTGTGTCACAGAATCATTATCAGACGACGAATCAGAATCATTATTATCACCATCTTCATCACCAACAGGCACACGCACACTGGGCATATTCACTGTTGCATTACCATTTACAACCGCATTTGCATTCGCCATCGCCGAAATTTGATTTGTTGATGCAGTTGCCCGTGGTGCCGCCATAACCATTTGCGTTGCCATTGATGGGCGCGCACGCGACCCAGAATTTACGCCAAACGCCGGCACAGTAATTACAGTCAATGCAATCAAAGATATGATTTTTTTCATCTCTCGTTTCCCCGTTTTATTTCCTTGTATTATACCACAAAATCGGCAAAAAATAAAGAATAAATACGCAAAAACAAACGCCGCGTTTTAACGCGGCATAATTTTATTTTTTCCATTTCCAATCTATTTTTGATTCGGTACCAGAAATCAACCGCCCAATATTCGCACGATGCCGCCACAAACACAATAACGCGATTGCCAAAAACGGCCACCCCATTTGAAAATCAATAACAAATCCCAACACCGGCATCAAACAAAACGCAACAACCGCCCCCAACGACGAATACCCACTGGTCAACGCGACAATCAACCACTCTATTCCACATGTAATAAATGCCAACGGCGACGTTGCCAACAACACACCAAACAACGACGATATTCCTTTGCCACCACGAAATCGCAACCATATTGGATAACAATGCCCAACGATTGCGGCAAAGCCACACCATGCACCAAACACGGCACCACCGATTGCCACACCAATAAACACCGCAGCAATCGCCTTGGCCATATCCAAAACCCATGTCAGCCCTGCCGCACGCAAACCACCGACACGCATAACATTTGTTGCCCCGATATTACCACTGCCGACACGGCGCAAATCCCCTTTGCCCATCATACGTGTTAAAATCAGCCCCATTGGAATTGACCCCAACAGATATGAAATAATAATTCCGATTACAGCCATAACGCCAAAAGATGTACTTATCATTTTATTTTTCCTTGATTTTATGTTTGTTTTCTATAAAATAACAAAAAATGTGACTAAATAAAAGGAAAATAAAGTGGCAAATCACAAGTCATCTAAAAAAAGAATTCTGGTTACGGCCAAGAAAAACGCCGTAAATAACTCTCGTCGCAGTGCGGTTAAAACCGCCGCGAAAAAGGTTTTGGTTGCCGTTGAATCTGGCGACAAGGCCGCGGCTACGACTGCAATGCGCAACGCGGAAAGCCGCATTATGAAATCTGCGGGCAAGGTTATGCCAAAAAAACGTGCCGCACGTAAAATTTCACGTCTGACAAAACGTGTTGCCAAAATGGCATAATGCAACAGATAAAGAATTCTTAAATAAAAAACCACCCGATTGGGTGATTTTTTATTTGATATACACACTTATAAATATCCATATGGAACACAAAAAATCGGCCATGCGGCCGATTTTTAATTCAAAGGTGCCCCCCAATGTTGTTGTATTGTGCGTTCTGCATCCATTGGGCTGACCAAAACCTGGGGCGTCAAGATAACAACCAACACATCACGCGTGGCCGATGTTTCACGCGACCCAGACAATGCCATAAAGTCCGGATCGCCCAATCCATAACGCGTATCATTGCTTTCTTGTTTTTCAAATCCTGAAACCACCAACATCTGGCCAGATTCCATAATTACTTCCTGCATGAAACTGCGTTCTTCTACTTCGGGTAATTGCAGTGTCACTTCACCAATGGTTTGCTGCTGCATACGCAACAATTCACGCACAGACATTCTGAACAGCAACAATATCTTGCCATTTTCCAAAACGTTCGGCAACAGTTGCATTGAAAACCCTGTTTCCAAATCATCTTGATCAACGGTACTGGATTCCACAGTTGTAAAGTTACGCGATTCAAAGCGTTTGATATACCCCGTTGTACGTGTATTATTCACCGGCGCCACACGATTATTACGTGTTGTCACCCCAACATTTGTCACCAATGACACTTTACCTTGCTTGGCCAATGCCTGAATCAACGCATCTGTCCCAGCCAACGCAGACAACGAACCATTTTTAATCTGATCTTGGGTATACGCCCCAGATACCGTTGTGTTACCTTCTAAATGCGTTGCCCCTGTTGCCGCCGACACCGTATTTGACAGAACCGCAATATTCATTGAACTTGCTTCGGTGCTGGCCAAATTATTTTTCGGATTTGCAACAATATTTAATCCAGACGCAGAATTTATTGCCGCCGCCAAATTCAACCCAAACGCCGAATCGTTTGATATAGAAACTTGTAACACTTTGACATCAATCGTCACCAGTTGTGACAAACGTCTGTTTTGCCGTTCAATATAATCCCCAACACGCGCCAATGTTGACGGTGGCGCCGTCACAGTAATTGTTCCCAAACTGCGCGACACAGTAAAACTGGCATTATCTGTATCACCAATAATTGTTTCCAGTGCATTTTCGATTTCATCCCACTCTTTCAGCGTAGATTCCAAAGACACCGCATTACCATCATCTGTTTCAACAGCGGTTTGATAAGAAACATCTGTGCCCAACGCATATAATGTAAACGTCTTGGTTTCTGTTTCATAAAAAACGATATCAGACTTATCATAATACCACAGCAAATCTAAATCTGTCGCCACCTGGGACAACAAACCAGACAAACTGCCCGTATATGCAACATTTATCGTTTTCTTTAACTTTTCAGAACTTATTTGATTATCAATTTTAACCGGTATACCTGTAATCGCGGTAATATTATTAGACAACGCTTGTAACGTAACTGGTTGATTTAATAATATTGTAATCCCTGTACTAGATTCAAATTCCGATGGCAAATTATTGCGATGCGCCAAAATTGTTGACGAAGCCCCCAACCACACCCCTTCGGACATAGAAACAGTATCACCATTTGCAACCTGGGCTGGTGGATTTTTTGACATTTCAAACGCATCATATGCATTGATAAAATCTTGGTCCACAGACGCCGCAACCTTGGCCGATTCTTTGGTGGCACACCCAGAAACCATCGCCCCCAACACACCACACATAAACAAAAATTTTATCGGTTTGATCATATTTACAATCTCCTACGACGACGGTTTTATTCTTCAGTTGTTGAAACAACCAGAACCCTGTTTCCTTTATAGAACTTGGCATACGGGATTGGTGTCGCCCGTGCAAAATTACGCACCAGCGCAGATGCCACATCAACAAAGCGCCCTTTGAATACAGCACTGGCCTCTATTGGATATTCACGTGACGTCGCCCATACCAAATCCCATCCTTCTTTGTTGCACCAATCCTGTAACACTTCACGCAAAGTCTGACCATTGGCAACAACCCATGAACGCACCTGATCGGTCAAAGTTACTGGTGCTTCGGCATCGGCGGATACGTCGACTGCAATTTCTGCATCCAATGATTCCACCGCTTCATTAGCAGCGGCAATTTCTTCTTCACTCATACCAAACTTTGCCATAAACGCTTCGTATCCATCACGATAATTGTTGCAATCTTGGCGACTGCTGCGTGATACTGACAGAATTGTTCCGCCATCATCTTCTAACATTTCACGTCCCAACAGTGGCATTTCTGCACCACTGGCACACGGATTATCAAACCCAGCCGGCACCTGGGTTCCATGCAGCATATTTGCCCCCCCAGACCAACCATTAAAATCGCCATCTGTTGCCCCAGCCAAGTTAAAATTATTTTCAACAACTAAATCGGCACCAATCTTTGATACGATACGAATATTATCTTTATCACCCTGGCCAGAACACGCGCCATCTTCGCATGCAACCGTTACGTCCGCATCAGACCCAGCAATCGGCCACACAGGCACCGCCTGTTGCACAGATTCATCAACCTGAACACTTTCTGTCACCGCTGGTGCCGCGGAATAATAAACCTCTGATGTAACAACCTGGGGCAGATTATCTGCGGCAAAGCAATAACCAGCCGCGGTTGCAAACATTGCGACAATTAAAAATTTACGGAACATAAAAACTTCCTTTCCTGAACGCGTTATCATATTTATTATACATATTATAACAACTTGACCGAATCTGTGCAAGACTAAAACGCACCGCAAAAATTATATCCCAAAGATAAAATCGCACGAATCGGCAAAAGATGTTATACTGAACCCGACAAACAAATTCATCAGGGGAATCATATGCAAAACACGTTGATAATTATTGGTATTTCTGTGGTTTTATTGATACAAATCGTAATTTTTTATTATATATACACAACAAATTCGCGTATTCGCGATGTGGCCAAAACACTGACGCATCAATACAATTTGATTGTAAAAATTCAATCTGTATTAAAAAACAAATCTGCAACGAACGCAGTGGCTGAAAATGCAGAAATGATATACCAAGATTTGTTACAAAATTTGATACCAATTATGGCGGCGATTGATGTTATGCCCCGTAATACAAACGAACACCCATTATGGCGCGCATTGGGTGGAATAATGGACGAATATGCAAAAAATCCATTTGCACTGGAAAAATTACGTCGTTGCATCAAACTGGATGCCGAAGTGGCACGCAGTGTTGATAACTATATGAACCGCGCAGACGGATTTTTGAACCACTTGACGACCACGGATCCAGATGGAATACTGGCTGCAACGTTTACAGACGGTTTGTTGGGGCAATCATTGACATTTTTTGCCCAGGCAAAACAACTGGCCGCCCAAACAAACGAATAACAAATGCCAAAATTATCAGAAAATCTTATTCGTGAAATATCTGAAATTCGTTCTGAACCAGGTTGGTTGCTGCAATGGCGACTGGGGGCATTTGACGCATGGAAAAAAATGACCGCGCCACATTGGGGTGAAATTGATTATCCTGATATTGATTATAACGATTTGAATTATTACAACCAAACAAAACCGATTGATAATTCAGACCTGCGGCAAACATATGAAAAAATGGGTTTACCAGAAAGTGAACAAAACGCATTACTGGGCATGGCAACCGACACGGTTATTGACAGTCGTTCTGTTCATACATCATACACCGATGAATTAAATAAACTGGGCATAATATTTTTGCCTTTTTCAGATGCGGTAAAACAATATCCTGATTTGGTAAAAAAATACCTGGGGACTGTTGTATCGGCAACTGATAATTTTTTTGCGGCACTGAACGCGGCAGTATTTTCAGACGGCACATTTGTATATATTCCACCACGAACCAAATGCCCCATTGATTTGGCCAGTTATTTCAGAATTGAAACCGCAAAAATCGGTCAATTTGAACGAACACTGATAATTGCAGACACTGGTTCCGAACTTAGTTATATGGAAGGATGCAGCGCCCCCCGTCGTCCAAACCATCAATTACACAGTGGGGTTGTTGAAATTATTGTGCATGATAACGCAACCGTAAAATATGCAACTGTGCAAAATTGGTATGCCGGCGATTTATCTGAAAATGCAGACGCAACAAAAACCGGTGGTATATTAAATTTTGTAACAAAACGCGGTCGATGCGAAAATAATGCACGTCTGGACTGGACCCAGGTTGAAATTGGTGCTGCAATGACGTGGAAATATCCATCAACAATTCTGGTTGGTAATGGCGCAAAATCTGATTTTTATTCATTGGCAATCACACGTGGTGGTCAACAAGCAGACACCGGTACAAAAATGATTCATATCGGGGACAATACGATATCAAACATTGTATCATACGGTGTTGCATTGGACACATCGCGCCAAACATTTCGCAGTTTGGTCAGTTTTTCTGGTCACGGCGGTAAAAACGTATCAAAATGCGATACACGCCTGGTTGGTAATATGGCTGTGGCAAATACATTACCAACAATCATACATTCAAATGGCGACAACCTGCAAAGCCACGAAGCCACCACCGGTGCCATTGATGCCCACCAATTACAATTTTTAATGTCTGCTGGTATTGATGAAGATACATCCACAGCATTGATAATCGGTGCAGCCGCAAACCCAATTATATCACGATTACCAATGGAATTTTTGGTTGAATCAAAACAACTGATTCAAATGGCATTGGACAGAAAATAAGTACGGGGAACACGATGTTAGAAATAAAAAATTTATCCGTATCACTGGATGATAAAGAACTTTTGCACGATATAAATCTGACTGTTGCAAATGGTGCACGCCATTTATTATCTGGTCATAATGGGTCTGGGAAATCAACATTGGTATCCACCATCGCGGGCACCCCAGAATATACAATAACAAACGGAAAAATCATATTTGATGGTCGCGATATAACCCACGAAAACATGACAACACGTGCATTATTGGGGATATTTGTTGGCGCGCAAAATGTACCAGAAATTTCCGGTTTGACCGTACTCAGTTTTCTAAAACACGCCGCCATTGCCCATCATCACTTTGATACCGGCCACGATTTATCCATGGGGGAATTTTTGGCAAAATTAGAAGATGCACGCACAAAACTTGACATCCCCCAGCAATGGTTAAACCGCAGCATAAATGTTGGATTTTCTGGTGGTGAACGCAAGCGTTTGATGTTGCTGCGTCTGGTTATGACACAACCAAAATTTGCAATTCTGGATGAACCTGATTCTGGTGCAGATGCCACCGTGCAACAACAAATTGCCGATATCATACACGAAATGACTGACACAACATTTTTATTCATCAGTCACCAGAAAAATTTCACTGATATGATAAAACCAACAAACATAACAACTTTGTCTGATGGAAAAATTATGATAGAATAATCACCAAAGCGGTATTATCAAAAGGGGTATATAATGGCAAATAAAAAATCACAATCTGTACTGACGTGGATATTATGGCATCCGTTCAAATTTGCCATTATTTCGTTTTTGTTGATTATGTTGGTAACCATGATACTCAGTGCATGTGGCATTTCTAATGGTTGGCCAATGACATTGGGGATTATTGGTGCAATTATATGTGCCACTGTGATTACATTTTATACAATGCCGCGTGGTAATATGGACAGACGTGGTTTTATCGCATTAAATAATGTCCAGATGATTGTTGTTTCAACGGCATTTATAATATCAACCATAATTTTAACACACTTTCAAAATGAAATCGCAACACGTCTGGCGTGGGCTGGCATTACCAACAACACATCTGTTATCACAGTAATAATTATCGCTGGGCTGTTTTATATGTACCTGTGCGGTATATTCTTTACAAATATATATGCAAAATATCAACGTTGCCACAGTATGGGTATTGCCCCATGGAAAATAATATGCACAATGCCATTTGGATTTGGTTTATTATGGACACCCGGATATTTGTTATCAGATGAAACAAAATCCACATCTACGGTTACCGTGCAATCAAAATGGTATTACAAACTGACAAATTGGATAATGTCCAGTTCTGCATACACAACATTGGCATTTGCCATCGCCACAATTTATGCCGGATTCTTTTATGGTTTTAACATGGCAATACTGACAATGTGTTGCGCTGTGGTATTTGCATTATGGTATCGCATTGTTGGACTGTCTGGTTTTCGCCAGCAACTGGGGCGTGGATACGCATATTTTGCAATCGCAATAAATGTATTGCTGATTATCGGTTTCATTATATTGTTCAGCACAACATTAGAAACCGCCGCAAACATAACAATGAACATCAGTGATATGGCAACATCCAACATATAAAAAACGCGCTGGATGCATGTATGCGTGGCATAGCAAAGGAATTTAACATGAACGGAATAATAATATTTATTGCTGTAATTATGTTTTTATGGTTGGGTCGTTCTATACTGATTCCACTGTTGGTTGCAACATTTTTATGGTACCTGATAAACGCGACTGCAACATACGTGCGTAAAATATTTCCGTTTAATAATGACGATGCCCGTATTGCACGACCGATTGCTGCGCGTGCATTTGATTGGACATCCAATATTTTGTCTGTATTGGTAATGTGCGGATTGTTATATTTCTTTGCGACACAAATCCAACCAATGTTCCGCGAACTGGTTGTCGCCCTGCCCGAATTACAACATAAATTCGTCCAATTCGGCAATTATCTGTCACAATCACTGGGATTACACTTTGATGCAGGCATGATACCCAATATCGCCAATGTCGCGGCCAGTGTTGGTGCATCTGTTGCAGGTATCGTAACATCCACAGGTATGATTTTGGTATATATGATATTCCTGTTTGTAGAACAAAGCACATTTAACAAGAAATTTGCAGCCCTGATTCCAAACAAACGTGAATATAAAAAAGCACGCTTTATAATCGACAGTATTGACGATAATATGAAAAAATATCTGTTTATGAAAACAGTTTTATCTGGAATTACTGGGGTACTGTCATATTTCTGGCTGCAAATGATTGGCGTTGAATTTGCAGGAATATGGGCATTTATCGTATTTGTAACCAGCTATATCCCAACAATCGGCGCGATTGTTGCATGCGCATTACCAATATTGTATTCGTTGGTAACCGCCCCATCATTACAACAACCATTATTGACAGCGGTCGGTTTAATCGCATTACAGGTTATATTCGGTAACATCTTGGAACCAAAATTCACAGGCAAAACATTAAACTTGTCGACATTGGCAATATTGATAAACCTGGTATTCTGGGGCATGATATGGGGTATTGCCGGTATGTTTTTCAGTGTGCCATTACTGGTTGCCATATTCATTATCACCGCGCAATTCGATTCTACGCGCTGGATTGCCGTGCTATTATCCGCAGATGGCAAAATACCTGATAAAAACGAAGAATAAAAACGGTGCTATATGCACCGTTTCTGCTGTTTTTTTATTTCAAGCGCCGAATTACCGCAATCGCATTTTCTAAAATAATACGCGCAGATTCTGAATCCAAACCACGTTTGATATCAGAAACGCGCACACGCCCCATTTCATCTTGGGCCGCATAACTGGTCAATGTTTCATCAATAAAACATATTGGTAAATCAGTATATCCTGATAATTCCGTGGCACATGCACGCACAGCATCTGTGGTTTCGGACGAATTTCCATCCATATGTAACGGCAACCCAATAACAATACCGACAACATTTTCATCCGTCGCGATACCTGCAATTTGCTGTGCAATCGATGGCATACCCCGTCCAGATAAAATCGCAGGACGCGTAAACACAAATTCACGTGACGCATCAGACACAGCCACCCCAGTACGCCGCGCCCCCCAGTCAACACCCAATATGCGCCCAGCGCGCGGAAAATCGTTGAAATTCGGCAAAATCATTGTATAATTTCCCCTGATGTTTTATAGATTATAAACAGAATAGGATTCAAAATGGCATTTAGCAAGCAACAATTAAAAAAATTTGCCGATTTAATCAGAATTGATGTATCAGATGAAAAATTAGAACAGATGAATATTGATTCTGTAATTCAATGGTTGGACAAATTACAACAAATTGATACAACTGGTGTTGAACCGATGTTAAACCCGGCTGAACATAAATTACCACAACGTGCAGACGTGGTGACCGACGGTAATATTCGTGATGCAGTTTTGGCAAACGACCCAGACACCGCCGGCGTATCGCGCGGATATTTTGCTGTACCAAAAGTAATGGATGAATAACGATGATAGATTTAACAATAACAGAAGCACTGGAAAAATTAAAATCACGCGAAATCAGCGCAACCGAATTGACACGTGCATATTTGGACAGAATTGAAAAATACGGCACAGATTTGAATTGTTACATTACAACAACGCCTGAACGCGCATTATCAGATGCGGCGGCGGCCGATGCACGCTATGCGGCCGGAACCCCACTGCCACTGGATGGTATCCCCATCGGGATGAAGGATTTATTTGCAACGCATAACATTCGTACAACTGCGGCGTCACATATGTTGGAAAATTTTGTACCGCAATACGAATCAACTGTTTCACAAAAATTCATTGATGCTGGCACGGTTTTATTGGGGAAAACTAATCTGGACGAATTTGCAATGGGAACATTCAGCAAAACAAGTTATTTTGGTGCCCCAATAAATCCATGGCAACACGAACGTAAATTGACGGCTGGCGGATCATCCGGTGGCACAACCAGTGCGGTTGCGTCCGGCTTGGCCATGGGGGGCACGGGTACAGATACGGGTGGTTCGATTCGTTTTCCTGCATCCATCACTGGTTTGGTTGGTATGAAGCCAACATACGGTCTGTGCAGTCGTTGGGGCTGTGTCGCATTTGCATCCAGTCTGGACACCCCTGGACCAATCGCGCGTACTGTTGACGATGCTGCATTATTGTTATCTGCGATGGCCGGTCATGATGACAAAGATTCAACCAGTGCAGATGCCGGATTTCATGCACATACGCCGCTTGACCCAATTTTGGGCGACGGTAAAAAATTACGCATTGGCGTGATAAAAGAATTTTCAGATGTTGAAATTTCACCAGATATGAAACGCATATTTGACGCGCGTATCGCAGACCTGAAATCATTGGGTGCAGAAATTGTCGAAGTTTCAATCCCAAACATCCTGGACGCACTGGCGGCATATTATATCATCGCCCCAGCCGAAGCGTCATCAAACCTGGCACGCTATGACGGCATGCGTTATGGCCTGCGTGTTGATGGTGACGATTTAATTGATACATACAAAAAAACGCGCGCCGCCGGATTTGGTACCGAAGTGCAACGCCGCCTTATTGTTGGTACCGCAGTATTGTCCAGCGAATCATATGAAGTATATTTTATGCAGGCTGCACGCGTCCGCAGATTGATTGCAGATGCATTTAATCGCGCATTTGAACAATGTGATTTAATCGTATGCCCGGCCGGTGCCGGAACGGCATTACCGTTGGATTCTGATTTATCGCCCCTGGAATATTATGCGTTGGATTTGTTTACCGTGGCAATGAACCTGGCCGGTATTCCGGCATGCAGTGTTCCTGCTGGGATTGCAGAAAATGGATTACCATTGGGGCTGCAAACTGTTGGGCGGAAATTTGACGACATGCGTGTAATGCAACTGGCAAAGCACATTGAGCAATTTGCCGGTATTGATAATCGTCCAACAAAAATAATGGGGAAATAAAAAATGGTGGCCAGAAGTGGAATCGAACCACTGACACAGGGATTTTCAGTCCCTTGCTCTACCAACTGAGCTATCTGGCCAACGTGAAACGAATAATAAAGTATCAAATGATAAAAAGCAAGGAAAAATAAAAATGTTTACGATAAAGGGTAAAACAACAGATTGGGAATTGGTTATTGGACTGGAAACACATATCGAAGTTTTGTCCAACAGCAAACTGTTCAGTGGTGCATCTGCGAACTATAACCCGACCATATCCCCAAATACCCAGGTTTCAATGGTTGATGTCGCCATGCCTGGTATGTTGCCAGTACTAAATGAATATTGCGTTGAACAGGCAATAAAAATGGGATTGGGATTGAACGCAGAAATATCACGCCGCAGCATTTTTGCCCGTAAACAATATTTTTACCCTGACCTGCCCCAGGGATATCAAATATCTCAACCACCTGAATTACCGCCAATCGTTGGTCGTGGCTGGGTTGAAATTATGGGCGACGACGGTAAACCAAAGAAAATTTTAATTGAACGCGCACATTTGGAACAAGACGCCGGAAAATTAAAACACGACGTACACCCAACCAAATCATTTGCAGATTATAACCGAACTGGGGTTGCATTATTAGAAATAGTAACATTTTTGGATACAAAAAATCCGGAAAATAATTCATATATTTCATCCCCAGACGAAGCCGAACGTTACCTGCGCGAAATTCGTGAAATCGCACGTGCCCTGGGGGTATCCAAGGCAAATATGGAAGAAGGTTCCATGCGCGCAGACGTCAATGTTTCTGTACGACCTGTTGGTTCTGTGGAATTCCGCACACGCACAGAAACAAAAAATATGGTATCGTTCAAATTCATTAAATCCGCCATTGAATACGAAGCGCGCCGCCAAATCGAAATATACGAAAACGGTGGCACAGTATCCCAAGATACAATGCGTTATTCACAATCTGACGGTACAACATCCGTTATGCGCAGCAAAGAAGACGCATTGGATTACCGTTATTTCCCAGATCCAGATTTACTGCCATTGGAAATTGACGACGACACGATTGAACGCATACGCAACACTATGCCCGAATTACCAGCGGCGACACGCGCGCGCTATGTGCATGATTTTGGGCTGTCTGAATATGATGCCGCACGTCTGACTGAAACGACGGACATATCAAAATGGTTTGACGCGGCGGTCGGTAACAACCCAAAACGCGCGAAATCCATCGCAAATTGGATGATTTCTGAATTGTTCGCACACCCCGAAAATTGGGATGCAAAAAACGCGCTGGATACATCTGACTGCGGCACAGCACGAATTATTACACCGTCTGATTTGGCTGAATTGGTCGATATGATTGCCGATAATGCCATCAATGGTAAACAGGCCAAAGAAATATTTATCAAAATGTTGGATGGCGAAACGGGTACCCCACGCGCGATTGCCGAAAAATTCGGTATGCAGCAAATTACAGATACCGTCGCAATCGAATCGGTTGTGGATGATGTAATTGCCCAAAACGCGCCCCAGGTTGAACAATATAAATCTGGTAAAACTGGATTGCTGGGCTTCTTTGTTGGTGCGGTTATGAAATCAACCGGCGGTAAAGCAAATCCGGCCGTGGTAAATGAAATACTGCGTAAAAAATTATCATAAAAAATAATGGGGGTGCAAAATGTCAAACGAATCAACATTTTCTATTGTAACCATCGTCAAAGACGATCCAATTACTGGTGTTGAATATGGCACAGCCAATGTTCCGTATAAAACACCGCACCCCACTGAAATTGACACGTATCAAAAACGCTTGCATGCGATAAAATCAAAACGCATACGCGCCGAAAAACAAAAGCAAAAATAAAATACCCATTATGAAAAAATTTTTTATTCATACATTTGGTTGTCAAATGAACGTATATGATGGTCAACGCATCGCATCCATGCTGCGCGGACGTGGATACATACAAACCGATAAATATACAGATGCAGACATCATAATATTAAACACATGCGCCGTACGCGCCAAGGCAACAGATAAAGTATTCAGCGCACTGGGACGTATACGCACTGAAAAAAAGCCAGATGCGATTATGGGTATTGTTGGATGCGTGGCACGCGAATCGGGCGCAGATGCATTTCGTCGTGTCCCAGAATTAAATTTTGTTTTGGGTCCACAAAGTTATCATAAATTGCCCGAAATTTTAGAAAACCCAGATACCAGACTGTTTAATATCGATTTAGGCGGACTGGAAAAATTTGATGAAATGCCGCAAATGGACGCGTCCCCCACGGTTGCATATATACCAATCCAAGAAGGCTGCAATCATTGCTGTACATACTGTATTGTGCCGTACACACGTGGCCGTGAAATATCACGTCCATATAACGATGTTATACGCGACACAATTCATGCCGCGAATACCGGCGCAATCGAGATATGTTTCTTGGGTCAAAATGTAAATGGATATAAATACACCGACGAAAACGGAAAAATATATCGTTTATCTGATTTAATCCGTTCCACCGCAAAATTGGACGCTGTTAAACGTATTCGTTTTACATCCAGTTATCCAACAGAAATGACCGACGATTT
>CALXMQ010000005.1 GCA_944389515.1 uncultured Alphaproteobacteria bacterium
TCAGAATCATATAATAACTCGAACGGCAAACGCGCACTGTGATGATCCAAATCAGACACCATCACGGTTTTATTTTTTATCCCCACACCACACACACAATCATGTATTATATGGGCGATTCTGTTCATACCATCAGTTGTACCAGACGTAAAAACAATCTGGTCTGATGCTGCATTTATAAACCGCGCAACGCGCGCACGCGCATTTGCAACCATATCGTCCACATTACTGGCCCGTACACAAATCCCCCGCCCTGCATTGGCATATGATTCGCGCAAAAAATCCATTTCAGCCCGTATCACAGATTCAGGCTTTAATGCACTGGCGGCGGCATCTAAGTATATGATATTATTCATTTTATGATTTCTCTTGCATTTTGTGGGGATTATAATACACTCGTGAAAAATATCAACAAGGAAGGAGCAAAAGATGGCTTTAGAACATGCAACTGACGAAACGATTGAATCATTGATGGGTTCTGGGATAACGCTGGTTGATTTCTGGGCACCTTGGTGCGGTCCATGCCGTATGTTTGGGCCAATCTTTGAATCAACGTCTGACAAAATCCCGGATGTAAAATTTATAAAATTTGAAATAAACGAATCAAACCGACGCACACCGGCGAAATATGGCATACGCAGTATCCCCAGTGTTCTGGCATTTCGCAATGGCGAATTGATAGAAGCGCGCACCGGTCTGATGGACGAAGAAACATTGATGGATTGGATACGTGAACTAAAAGGATCCTAATATGGCAGTAAAACAAGATTATAAAAATATTGAATTACCACCGAAATATACACCGAAAAAATCGGAACCGTATATGTGTCCGGACCAGTTGGCATATTTTTATCAAATGCTGACTGCGCAAAAAAATGAATTACTGCACGATTCGGCAGAAACATTAAATGCGGTACGCATGGCTGACCAAACCGATGCGGCCGGTGTTGGTGACGAATCAGACAACGCAACATTTGAACAAGAAATAACAATGAATCTGCGCATGTCTGAACGCGATAATAATTTGCTGAAAAAAATCAATGCCGCACTGGAACGCATTGAAAACGGCACATATGGATACAGTGTTGTATCTGGTGACGAAATCGGCCTGGCACGTATGATGGCACGTCCATTGGCAACAATGACTGTTGATGAACAAGAAGAATACGAAAAAAGAAAATAATTTATATAAAAAATAAAATTGGGTGCCTATAATTGGGCACCTTGTTTTTTATTGTTGTCGTTTTTATTCGTATCATCAAAAACATTATTTATTAAAATATTTCCCACAGTACCACCGACAACACCAACACCGCCAACAATTCCACCAGTTGTTATCTTTCGATTCGTTTCTGATGCTTGGGTTATCATATCTTGACTATCTTTACCCTGTTCTTGGGTCAACGCACGATACACTGATGTATAACCACCATCTGTCTTGCCAACTGATGCATTATCATATAAACCACTGGCGGTTGCATCAGATATTATCGTTGCCTCTATCCCAGGTGACATTTCCAACATTTCTTTTCGGGATTTTATTTCAGACGCCAATGTTATATATTCATTGCGTATTACTGATATATCTATTATTGGTAATGTTACATTGGTTTCACCACCAGTAATATTTCTGCCCATACCGTAATCGCATGTAAATGTAGATATATATGCCATCATATCACGCTGGGCATTTTCATCAGCACGTTGTTCTGCAATCCCAGATGCCAACATCATCCCCCCAATACCACCTGCACCGATTGCGGCCGCACCCAATATACGATTCGCCAACGATTGTTCACGCAACACAGCAGAACTATAACGTCTTGCCAAGTCAGATATTTTATCATATGCGTCAATTATCATCACAGAATCTGTTTTTTTATACACCGCCATATACGGATTATCGCCTAAATCCAAATCATACAAACCTGCCGCAAATGCAGATTCTATAAAACATCCAACAAACAACAATGACATCAATTTTTTCATTTATTGAACCGCCCTGTTGTTTCAGTACCAATTCCCCATACACACCAATGCACACCCAAATATAACCAAAAAATATTTCATAATCCCCCCACACGCGAACACAACAAAAAACCACCGAAAAATTCAGGTGGTTGGAGGTTCGAAACTATAATCTGGTATAGTGGGTTTATTCTTGATATTCACCCCCTCCAACCCAATTTGGTTGGAGTGTTTTTATGTCACACAGACACCAGATTCAGGGGTTTCGAATCCCCAACATAGCAACCTGCCATATCATGTATATTTTATCATAACCCATCACATCATGCAAGAATGCGAATCGACACAAAAAATGCGCGATATAAAATCGCGCACCGCAATACATAAAAAACAGTTTATTTTTTCGGGCTTTTTTTACCAGCCACACGCCGCCCAGATTTTTTCTGTGACACGCCACCGGCCTTTACCGGCTTTTTTGCCACTTTTTGTGCCGATTTTACGGTCGAATCTGCACTTTTAACATTGTCGGCATTTTCCGGCTTTTTCGCGTCTTTCTTAGAATTCACTTTCAATTCTTTTTTGAACGTATTTATACCATCCGCCAAATTTTTCATCATACCTGGAATTTTATTGTGTCCGAACAAAATCAAAACCAACACAACAATAACCAGTATTTCTGCCCAACCAAAACGTCCAAACATTTTTATCCCCTGTTATATATTATTTGGTAACAAAGCATTCCAAACCATCTGCTTTGGCATTACGACAGAAATTATTCGCATCTGCCGCAGTATTAAAGCCAACACGCAATCTGTACATCGTATTGCCATTATTCAACACTGCTGCCAAAATCACAAATTGATGTCCACTGAACAAATTCTGATGCGATGCACGCAACTGACGTTGCCCAGATTCTGCCAATGCACGCGTGCTGTATGAACCCAACTGGGCATACCATGCGAACGTTTTTGGTGCTGTTTGCGCACGTTGTGTCTGCTGGCTTGCACGACGCGCCGGTGCTGGCGCCGGTTGCGGCTTTGCGGCCGGTTTTGCCACAGGTGCTGGTGCCGCATCAGGCTTAAACGTAACTTCTTTTCTATCTTCGATAACCCGTACAGGAACACCCGGCGTTGTATTTTGCACTGCTGGTTGCGGCGCCGGTTGTGGTTTTGGTGCCGGTTTTGCCACAGGCGCTGGTGCCGCTGGCTGTGGTACAGGTTGCGGCGCTGGGGCAACATTTGCCGGTTGTGCCGGTGCACCACCAACAACCAATGTATCATTTGGAACTGCGCCATCCACTATGACAGCCGGCGCATCCAAATCCACTTCCATCGTAGATGACGAATCGCCACCAACCATACGAATAATAACGTACGTTGCCAATATAATAATCAGCACCCCAACCGCCATCAACAACCATGGCTTTTTTGGGCGTGGTGCCGCCAATGGTGCAGCCTCAGGCAATGTATCTGCCGAATCAGCATCATCGTTCAAATCCAATAAATCTAAATTATCGTCATTATTCATCAGGTTTCCCCCATCGTTCTTTGTGATACATTATATCATAAAAAACCGTACTTTCCAAAGATTATGTAACGAAAATTACTTTGGCATTTGGCCGAAATTCGGCGGCACAATCAGTTTATGATTTTCTTCGATAATTGGTTCTGATTCACAACGTGACATACATGCGGTCAACATCATGGGCATTGCACAAATTGCCAACAATAAAATTGCTTTTTTCATATAATCCTTCCTTTGGCTGTATATATATTATAATGGCGCGGAATCACCGCGCCATATTTTTTTGCTTTATGCCGGCATTTTAACCGCATCAACCATTTGTGCAACAAACTCATCAACAGACATGGTTTCTTGCTTTTCAACCCCCAAACGGCGCAAAGTCACAGATTTATTTTCCATTTCTTTTTCACCGACAACCGCAATAATCGGAGTTTTTGCCAAAGACAATTCGCGGATTTTATAATTTACCTTTTCGTCACGCAAATCAGTACGCGCATATACACCCACATCACGCAAACGATTTGCAATCTCGATGGCATATTCGCGGAATTTTTCAGAAATCGGTGTCACAACAACCGGTTCTGGCGATAACCATAACGGTAAATTTCCACCCGTAGATTCCAGCAATATTCCCATAAATCTTTCAATCGATCCCAACAGTGCACGATGCAACATTATCGGACGATGTTTTTCACCATCTTCGCCAATATATGACAAATCAAACCGTTCTGGCAAATTCATATCCAACTGAACCGTACCACATTGCCACGTACGCCCCAACGCATCTTTCAGATAGTTATCGATTTTTGGTCCATAAAACGCCGCATCACCCGGTGCAATTTCATATTCAATACCGTTTGCATCCAGCGCATGCTTTAACGCTCCTTCGGCCTTGTCCCAAATTTCATCAGACCCGATACGGAATTCAGATTCCTTGCGCGTGGCCAATTTCATAGAAATATTAGTAAACCCGAATTTAGCATAAATATCTTTGATAAATTTCAAGATTTTTACAACTTCGACTTCCAGTTGTTCTTCGGTACAGAAAATATGCGCATCATCTTGGGTAAATTCGCGCACACGCATCAACCCTGACAATCCACCAGCGGCTTCGTACCGATTTACCTTGCCAAATTCTGCCAAATACAACGGCAAATCTTTATATGATTTAATACCCTGGCCAAACACCAACATCCCACCCGGACAAGACATTGGCTTTACACAAAACGTTTTGCCATCTTGTGTTTTCCCAGAATAATTATGTTCACCGTATTTTGCCCAATGCCCACTGCGTTCCCACAATGACCTGTCCATAACCGCTGGCGTAGAAATTTCTTGATACCCTGCCCGTTCTTGACGATGACGAATATATTCAATCAGTCTGCGATATATTTTATATCCCTTGTCATGCCAAAACACCGCACCTGGCGCATAGTCTGGTTCAAAATGGAATAAATCCATTTCTTTACCTAATTTACGATTATCACGCGCTGCGGCCTCTTCCTGCATTTTCAAGAACGCATCTAATTCATCTTTGGTTGCGAACGCATCAACATAAATACGCTGTAACATTTTATTTTTTGCATCGCCCTTCCAATACGCGCCAGCAACATTACGAATTTTGAACGCATCACGTGGCAAATCTTTGGAACTTTCGACGTGCGGCCCACGACATAAATCTATGAAATCACGAAAAGTGTATATTGACAACGCTTCGCCTGCGGCATCATATTCGTTTAACCATTCCATCTTGTATGGTTGCGCTGCAAATATTTGTTTTGCTTCATCCAAAGACACATTACGCTGTTCAAACCGACCATTAGATTTTATTAAATCGCGCATTTCACGTTCGATTTTTTCAAAATCATCCTCAGAAAAACGGTGTTCTGTATCAAAATCATAATAAAACCCATTTTCAATGGCCGGGCCCCCTGCGAATTTGACATCAGGATACAGTTTCTGCACCGCCGCCGCCATAACATGCGCCAAAGAGTGACGAATCGTTTCTATTGGATATGACATATTAAAAATCCTTATCGTTATAAAAAAGTAATATTGAATTGTTTATTGATTATTGCACTAGGCGGATAAAACCGCAAACAGAATCTTACACCCCCGTGGGGGTTGTAGTTGTTGTAACAAAGAAAACACAATATTTTTTCATAACAGATAAATAATAGTACTAATAAACAGAAATGTCAATAAACTAAAAATCAATTATGCAACCGAACAAAACTGCGAAAAAGAAACATACGCTGCCCCCGATTACAAACAAATGCCAAATTGCGTGCGAATATTTCATGCGCCGCCACAGATAAAATATTACACCCAATGAATACGACAATCCACCTGCCAATATAAACCATAAACCACGTGACGGGATATTATGTAACATTGCCGGCAATATAAATAACAACGTCCACCCCATAACCAAATACAACAAAACAATCCACTTTGGTTGACTGCGCGGATTACGCATTTTCATAATTGCGCCAAAAATCACAATGGCCCATAAAATTCCGAATACAGTCCACCCCAATCCGCCACGCAAATTCACCAACAAAAACGGTGTATATGTCCCAGCAATCAATGCATATATGGCAACACTGTCCCATACTTCAAAAAAGCATTCGCCACGACGGCCGATTGTTGCATGACACATTGTTGACCCAAAATACAACATTATCATCGTCGCACCAAAAATCGCGCACGATACAACCGCCCATGCATCGCCCCACAACGCGGCAAATACCACCAACAATGTCAACGCGGCAATCGCCAGTCCAACGCCAATACCATGCGTTAAAATATTCAAAACTTCTTCGGATTTTGTACTGGGGCGTTCCCAACGAAACAACCCCGTTGCATGCAAAAATCGCAACAACCGATTCGCACGTGAATCAGATTTAACCTGTTTTAATTGTGCGCGCTTTGTTTTTGTCATTTGATTATATCCCCTATTCGTGATGCAACCATATCAGCACCCATAACCTGCATAATTGAATACAAGTCTGGGGTATTTGTGCGCCCCGTCACCGCCACACGCAGATTCATGGCAACATCACCATTTTTAACACTTGCGGCAGACGCAATCGCAACGATTTTATTCCACCAAGTATCTTTGTCATCACAAATATCAAAACCATCCAAAAACGCGCGTAATAAATCATGATTAAATGCATATTCAGTATTCGGCGCGAATAAATCATCCCAGAAATAAGACACTTCGTCCAAAGTCTGTTTCCATGTAATAAAATCTTTACGAATACGTTTTGGATTATCGCGTTCGATTGCCAAAATATTTTTCAGATATTCTGGATTGCTGCCAATTCTCGCCGCCCAAACCGGATCATATTCGTTTGCCCAGTCACGAACGCGCCGCACCAATTCATCAACTGGCAACGTCCCGATAAATTCACGCGCCCACCATTCCAACTTTTTCATATCAAACAACGCGCCAGACATCGGGATTTTCTTTGGCCGCAATGGATATTCCCAAATATTTTTAACCTGACCTTTGTTCTTTGCTTCTTCATACCCAGACGCGGCAATATTGAATAAATATTCCAACACCGCATCGGTCGGCCAACCATCAGCCAAGAAAAACGCAACATTTGCCTCTGGGTCATGACGCTTGGACAATTTTCGCTGTTTTCCAGTATCCGCATCAATTTTATCAATGGTTGATGTATGAATATATAATGGCGGCACCCACCCCATCATACGAAATAATTGAATATGCAACGGGAACGACGGCAACCACTCTTCGCCACGAACAACATGTGTTGTACGCATAAAATGGTCATCGCACAGATGCGCGAAATGATACGTTGGCAAACCATCATTTGATTTAATTAAAACAATATCTTCGTTATTTTCCGGAAAACCGATTGAACCACGAACCGCATCCTTGCAGAAAATACGTTGTTCGGGATTACCAGTTGAATATAAACGAATCGATGGCACTTCGCCTGCGTCCAGATGACGAATAACCTCTTCTTCTGTAATATCGCGGTCACGCGCAAATTCACCATAAATCCCGGTGGCAAATCCAGCAGCACGCTGATTTTCACGGATACGTTCCATTTCCGCCGCGGTCAAAAAGCACGGATACGCCAATCCACGCGCCAATAAATCAGCCGCCACACTGTGATAAATATCGCGCCGCTGGGATTGATAATACGGGCCATATTCAGACACATCATTATATTTTAACCCAAACCGATGCATAGAATCCTGAATAATTTTCACAGCATCTGCAACCTCGCGCTTGGTATCTGTATCTTCGATACGCAGCATAAACACCCCACCCGTATCATACGCCAATTTGCAATCAATCAACGCCTGGTACAGACCACCAATATGCATATACCCCGTGGGACTGGGCGCAAAACGCGTTACAAATGCACCATCCGGCAAAGTACGTGGTGGAAATTTTTCTTCCAATTCCGCCAAAGTATATTTTGGCGCGCCGCCCAACACACGCGCAATTAAATCAGCCGATAAACCTTTACGCATTTTTATTTTCCTTTTCCCATTCTGATTTTAATTTTGAACGCACAGCGATATCAGTCGACACGCCACGCAAAATATACGCACCGCGCAAAACGCCTTCATACACGTATCCAGCACGTTCAGCCACCGCACATGATTTTTTATTACGCACATCTGCGCGAATTTCCACCCGGCGCATTTCCAACATATCAAATGCTAATTTTTCCATTGCATGCACTGCACGCGTCATAATTCCGCGCCCATTATAATCGCGCGACAACCAATATCCAATTTCAACCGTTTTGTGGGTTTCGTCCACCCTGACCAAATCAACCGCCCCAACAATTTTTTTATCCATAATAATGTAATATCCAGGATGCGTTATCTTAGATGCACTCAACAAATGTGGATACATATCTTCTGGGCAATTTGACTTATCAACCCACCCCAACCACTGGGACATATATTCACGTTGCGAATCCACCAATTCAAACAGATAGCGCGCCGTATCGAACGTTGGCACAACTTTTTCCAGACAAAAATCGCCACAATCTATTGATTTTGGAAAATCGGTCATTTTATAAATCCTTGTATTATTGACTTTTGAATTTTATACTAAATATATGGAAAAACAAGAAATAAGAACATTTGGTCGCCGTCATGGCAAAAAATTATCAGCCCGTCAAACAATGCTGATTGACACGATTTTACCAACAATTTCACCAACAAATTTGCCGGCAAACGCCGGTAAAATACTGGAAATTGGATTTGGCGCAGGCGAACATTTGCGCGAAATCGCCCAACAAAACCCAGATAAAATCATAATTGGCGCAGAACCATTTATGAACGGTGTGGCATCGTTACTGTCTGCAATTACAAACGAATCGAATACTGTTCGCGACGAATATAAAAACATCCGTATTTTCCCAGATGATGTACGCAATCTTCTGCGTAGCACAGATTATAAATTCAACCAAATTTGGATACTGCACCCCGACCCTTGGCCCAAGGCACGACATGAAAAACGTCGCTTGCTGCATGCAGAATTTTTAACAATGTTGGCCACACACCTGGCGCATGACGGCGAAATTATTATCGGCACAGACCATTGGGAATACTTTGATTGGATAAAAAACGAAGTTGCAAAAACCGCGCTGGATGCACGTACGCCTGACATCCAGACGATTCACACACGTTACCAGAAAAAAAATATGGCAGATACATCCGCACCAAAATATTTAATTTTAACTAATTAAATATTTACAAAAAATCTGACCCCTGGCATCAATTCTGGCCGAATCGATTTTATCAGACGTGTTACCTGCTCTATACGCATGGGTGATGCACCTAAAATAAAATGCAAATCCAGATTTAATTCTGGCCGCCATGCATTTAACGCCGCATATATTCGACCAACAAAGTCAGAATCATCACCCGTATCACTTGTCAACGCCAACACAATTCCATTTGCACGCAATTTTTGTGCATTGGCATATACCCCCGACCAATCAAAGGGTCCAATATCACCAATATCCAATCCAATATACACAGATTTATTAAAAAACAAATCATCACGAATACAATAAATTTGCGAAATAAATTCAGACAAATTATTTAATGATACGAATACCTGGGCACCATCTGCGCCACGCTTTAACGCAGAATTTATATTTGTTGTAATATTTGAAATATCATCTGCTGTAACATGCGTTAAATAAAATCGTGACAATATTTTAATATTTTTATTTTCCAACCAAGGCCATAAAATCCCGACATCTGCCGGACTGGCAGATATAATCCCAACACCTTGTTCGATGGCCACAGATGCAACACGTGCCAATTCTGTTGAATCTGTATCTGCCGCGCACCATAATGCCGGCGAAATTATATGTTCAAGAATATTATCTGTATACATCATAACCCTTTTTACTTTATCACAAATATGATATAATCAAAGACAAATGAGAATCCGTATTGATAATATATTATTGTGCATATTATGGCTGTTGGCGATGACGCTGGGGGCATGCTTTTGGTTTAACACATTTTTTGGCTTTGATATTTTTTCTGCCACACATTGGGGATATCTATCATCGATGCAGGCCGCCCAAACACCAATCAGGTCTGGTTTTTATGTATCAATCGCGATTGTAATTTTTATCACCATACTTGGATTATACATCATTATGCGCCCACGACGCAGGAAAATACGTATGCCGATTGTTCATGTATCAAAAATCAATACAAATAATACCACATCAAATAACACACCGAACAAAACAACGACGCAAAATCCTGATGCATCCACACTGGATATTATGCCGGCAGAAATTCAACCTGCACAAATACCAACCCACCCAACAACATCCAACGCACCATCAGCTGCGTCACGCCCACCACGATTGGTATTACCAACACTAAATGGTAATTACATATCACAACCACGCACACCAACCTTGCACAGCACACAATCACAGCAACCAACAAACAATGATTTGCCTGAATTACGCAACATATTTTCTGATGCTGGATATACAGTAAAACCATCACCACGCGTAAACGGAATCCAGATTGCATTATTGGCGATTGGCGCAAATGAAACAATGTGGATTGGATGCGTCAACACAAAAACCACCGACATACGTGCAATTATTGAAAAATTTCAACAGGTATTTTCAGACACATTGGACGAAACAACAATCGCAATAAATGGATTTGCGATAAACGCGCCAGATGCTGCCACATCTGAATTCCAAGACATATTGATGTTCGCAAACACAAATGAATTACGTGAATATATGCGCCAAAATCCAAACCCACCGTTGGATTCAGATGACGACGGCATGTTTGATGCATATTCACAATATATTGACGCCGTAATAAATCACATAGGTAAATTTTGATGTATTTAACCCAGGATGCTGCTGAAAAAAGATTGGCTGATTTGCATATGTCTGATATGCCGGTGATTGCAATACAACCAACCCCATGCCGCGTTGCCCCAGATTGGTTTACACAATACAAAAAATTATGCCACAAATTCATGGAATCATTGACTGATTCCGTCGAAGAATTAGCATTTATGAACCTATCCCAAAATGAATTTATGGCACTAATTTCTGGTCGTGCAATGCCACAAAATACATCTATACGATTTCGTATTCCATTGATATGGGGCGGCAAACTGGAAATCGACAACATGTTTATGTGCCAAACATTTCCACAATCACAACGTCTGGACGTTTTTATTGCCGAACAAAACGGATCAAACACAATATGGTTACCAAACCCAGCTAAAAAAGTCTATACCCCACTGCACACGGCCGGTGGTGGCGATGGTGGTAACGCAACCGAAGACCGACTAAGCCAAATGGCCGCACAAATTGCATCATCACGTGGCATGGAATAACAACGGATATTGATTATGAATTGTAATGAATTTATATCCCAAATAAAATCCCACGGCGCCCAATTTGCGCCACCTGCAACGCCGCAACAAATTACATTGACCAACAGTGCATTGCAACATATACGCGCCGCAATATTGCCAACATTTATAACAGAATTATACTTACAATGCGGCGCAATAAATCTAGGTACCGGATATATTTTTGGTCCATCAGAAATTGCACGCGGCACAAAATACCCGATACCAAACATATTACAAATAAATCAAGATTTAACCGCAATCACAAAATTACGTGGTAAAACAGTATTTGGACGAAATGATTTATTTTGGTTTGCGTTTGATGCATTTGGCAAATGCTTTATGTTGGACAACATAACGTTAAATACATTACGTCAATACGACAATCCGTATAATGCAATGATTGATTGCTTGATGGCAGGAAAAATATAAAAACATGAAAAAATTATCAGTATCTTTATCAGGTCATCAAACCAGTATTTCACTGGAATCAGAATTCATTACAGAACTGCAAAAAATCGCGCAACATAATAAAAAATCTGTTGCATCAATTATTGAACATATTGATGATAACCGCGCGCCGGACACAAATCTGTCATCTGCAATCAGGGTGTGGATATTAAAACAATACACCGACAAATAACTTTATTCATGATTTATAATTAAAATCCACCAATCAGCATTTTTATAATTTCTTGTATCAATGCGCGGCATGCTTTTGCGCCGCATACAGCGAAATCGTGCATACAGACGCAAACAACAGTATAATTATCATCCATCCATCACGACCAATTTTTCGATACGGTGTTATATGGGCACCATATAATACGCCATCCATATATCCTGCACGTGCCACAGGTATTTGTGACAATATCGAACCGTCTGATAAAATAAATGCACTGATACCAGAATAATTTGCCCGTACAATCGGCAATCCAGATTCTATTGCATACCTGCGCACCATATCCAAATGCTGGTACGTGCCAGGCGTTGTCCCAAACCATGTATCGTTTGTAATATTTATAATTGCATCTGGCGCTGTGCCATACGGCACCAATGAATCAGAAAATATAATTTCATAACATATTGCCGGTGCAAAATCAAAATCACCCACAGTTATAATTTCTGGGCCATTTCCTGGTGTCAACTGACCAGGTGTCGGAATAATATCTCCAAACGGGCGATATTCACCAAACGGCACCAAGTGTGATTTACTGTATATTTTTTCTATATTTCCATCTGGTGCGGCAATCACCATTGAATTATATATTTTTCCATCTGAAAAAGAATTTGCCCCAATCACAACATTTTTATTTAACATTGCCGCAATCGGCATATCATCATTTTCAACAATGGTAAAAGGATACGACGTTTCCGGAAACACAACAATATCAGGATTCCCCATTGCACGCGCCAAACCTGTCAACGTGCGCACATTTTCCGATGCATGTTGCAACGCTTCGGCACGTGAATGCGTCGCCTTTTGCGATGCACTGCGTGCCGGTTGCACAACACGTATAATCGGACTGATTGATTGTTGACGTCCCGCGTATTCAATATTTTTATAACCATACCCGATACCGATGCCCAACAATAAAACAAAAACAGCAAAAACAAACCAACACGCACGATTACGACGCGCCAAAATCAATTCAACCACCGATGCCACCAAACCAATTATTACAAATGTCAAACCCAACGCCCCCCACAAAGACATCGAATTCGCAATCCATGAAAAAGGCATTGATATATTTGCAATCGGATTCCATGGGAAACCTGTCAACATCCATTCACGCAACCATAAAACCAACGTCCACATTGACGCAAACAAAAACGGTCTGCACGCCGGAAACGTGCATATACACGAAATTACAACAAATGGAATTGCAAAAATAATACCACCCAATAACCCAATACCAACCAATGCTGGGATTGTCCACACTGCAAATTCCGCCGCCAATTCGGGCACAACATAAATTGAATTAGTTACCCACCAAAACATAGATACTGCATATGCCGCACTGAACGGCAAAACACGTACCAAAGACTTCCATATACCATCATGTGTCCCAGAACGCACAATCAACCAATACGCCATTGCAATCGCAACCAGTGTCGCCCACCACAAATGCACAGGTGCAAACCCCAACGACGCAACCACACCCAAGCCAGCCATTATTATATATTGCCACACACTGTTTGGACGAATTTTCATACGCCCAATCCATGAAAAAAATTTACCACCTGGACAACATTTCAAATCGCTGCATATGCATGAATCCGGCGCATAGGGATTTTTTATGTTTAATTTTTTTAATATTTTTATCTCTAACTTTTCCATAATGATTGCATCACGTTCTTGGATATGGTCATATCCTTGTAAATGCAACATACCATGTACAACCATATGTGCAGTATGATTTTCAACCGATATATTTTCTGATACAGATTCACGTAAAACAGTATCCAGTGATATATAAATATCCCCCAACAAAATATCATCACCCAATTCAAAAGATAAAACATTTGTTGGTTTATCAATATGTCTATATTCACGATTTAATTTATGAATTTCTGCATCATTTGTCAGTATAATTGACACCTCTGCATCTGGGGCGCAGTGTATTGCAGCCATACCAGCAATTTTTTCAAAATCGATTTTATATTTACGCCAACGCGCGTCATTATAATTTACATATACTTGCATGTATAATCCATTATGCTGTATGTTCTGAATTATTTATAATCGCATTTATATTATTACCAGAATCATCTGGTTGCAAAATTTTCATTGCATCATTAAACGCGATTGTTTTCCCAGATTTTATTTTTTGCTTTACCCGTTCAACATCACTGCGCACGCGCGCATTACCATTTATAACCGCCAGATTATAATTTTCCAACGCCCGTTCCAGATTCCCCATTTGTTCATATGCAAACCCAGCATTATATTGTGCCGCCGCATATTGACTTTTATCACAAATACGATGCAAAATTTCACGTGCCTGGTCAATCGCATCTTGATACCGTTCCAAATGATTATACGTGGCCGCTAAATCATTATGCAATAACGCATTATTCGGATATAAATCTATCATTTTTTCAAATTGCACTGCGGCATCTGCATAGTTCTGGGCACGATACGCCGCGATTGCATTATCATATTGCGCGTCATATCCCAATGTATATGTTTGCACTTCTACTGCTTCGCGTGATTTCAGTATTTTTTTGAATTCAGGATTGTTTAATTCGCAATTACCAGCCTGGCAAAACGCCAACACATCTTGCGGCAAGAAATCGCCAACTTTTTGCCAGTGCCCCAAATATTCACCTTTGGCATTCACCGGATGCGCCAACCATTGTCTGAATTCTTCGAACGTCTGCATATTTACGCGTCTATTATCAATGTCACCAGTAAAAAAGGCGCTTTTTTTACCGTCCATAACCATAAAGAATTCATACATACCATTTACCGGACAATTCAATAACATTTGTGGCGTAATTTCACCCGTCAACAGCCCTGCTTCCATCCAACGCCGCCAATATATTCCGCGCCCCCCGGCCAAGAATCCCCCTAATCTGTCCGCCATTTCAAATTTATCAGATTTATTCATCCACGCATTACCAAAACTGGTTGCATCACGCACCGGATATTTTGCAAAACAATTCCGAACCAAACTGTCTGGAACGGCATAACCATATGTTTCATATAAATTGCGCAATTCTGCAAATCGTTCACGATGATTTCTGTCTGCTGGCTTTTCAATCAGTTTCGTATATGAATTATAAATAATTGAACTTAGCCCCAATGCTTCGCTGGTTGTGGCAACATCAATATTTTCCTGGGCAACATCATAACAATATAATACAAAGTAAGTTTCACCATCTTCTAAATGCCAACGTGCTAATTCATACGCTTCGGCGGTTGTTATTGGTGGCGTATTCATTGTAACCTGGCTGCCATCTTTTAATACAGTTGACCCAAAACCGATTGTTGGCACCCCACGCGAATCCAGATACGGCGTATGCAAACCAGTTTCTGTATCTACATGCACCCCTTCTTTGGCAATCAAATCCGCTATTAAAAAAGGTGTTATCGGCTGCATTTTATTCAAAAAAGCACGATACGTACCACGCGCCTGTTCTTCGGCCTGCTGTTCTGCCAATTTATCTGCGCGCCACTCTTTATATTCACGTACTTTATCTGGCACAATTTCTGTTCCGACATACGTTCCACCTGCAACCAGTCCCAATCCCATCAACCACAATATATGCGCAGATAAATTAGGATATTTTTTTGCAAACTCAGATATTTTTTTCGGCCTGCCATGCTTATTTTTACCAACGTTCATTATGGCGAAATGATTTTCCATTTTTCGCAGGAATACATTATCCATCGTCATCCAACGCGCCATTGTCAACAATAACTGCATCCCCCCAGCCGCCAACCAAGCCGACCATTTAGCAGCATTTAGTCCCAAAACAGCCGCCGCATCTGAAAATTCTGGGTGTTTTCCACTGGCACCTGTGGCATCTTTATTTGCACGTTGGGTTCGAACATATTCTGTTGGCTTTTTATTTGATATTATTTTGCGTAACTTTGCCGCCGCCTGTTCAGGTGTCGCCACAATTTTTCTGAATTTTTCAGTCATACGACACCCCTATTTTTTACCCAACCCAGATTTCTTGGCAATTTTTGATCGCCGCACAGAATAATTTGGTGCAACAAACGGATAATCATCTGGCAATCCCCACTTTGCCCGATATTGTGCTGGTGTCATATTAAACTTACGCATTAAATACCGCCGCAACATAATATGCCATGTTCCATCTTCTAAACATTGAATTTTATCTGGCCGCACCGATGCCGCTATTTTTTGCGGACTGGCAATCATCCCAGTCAGACTTTCACGTGCACCACGTACAGCCTCAGCCATGGTCAATTTTGGGTTTGCAGCGATTGCCGCCGCGGCTAAATTTGCCACCGCCAAGGTAAAATCTGATGATTCTTTATTATTTACTGCCAACTTGAAAAACCTTTGTTTCTTTATTAAAATTTATTATACCACAAATAAAGATTAAATAAAATCAAAGTAAAATATATGACTAAAACAGAAAACAGACCACTTGCTGATTTAATGCGCCCATCAACGATTGATGAAATCGTGGGTCAACCACAATTACTGGGTGAAAATGGTCTGGTTCGCCGTATGGTTGATAACCATAAATTGTCCAATTTGATTTTATGGGGGCCACCGGGATGTGGCAAAACCACCATTGCACGCGCATTGGCAAAATCAGTTGATATGGATTTTGTACCAATGTCTGCGGTATTTTCTGGTACTGCGGATATAAAAAAAGCGATGGAGGCTGCACGCATGAACCGCGAAATCGGTCGTGGTACATTACTGTTTATTGACGAAATCCACCGTTTTAATAAAACCCAGCAAGATACTTTATTACCATATCTCGAAGATGGCACTGTGGTATTCATGGGTGCAACAACTGAAAACCCCAGTTTTAATTTGAACAACGCATTGTTATCACGTTGTCATGTTGGTGTATTACAACCACTGTCGACCACAGATTTAATGACATTGATGACACGCGCAGAAGATTTTTTGAACAAAAAATTACCATTGGATGATTCTGCCCGTATTCATTTGGCTCAAATGGCAGATGGCGACGCGCGTTTTTTATTAAACACGATTGAATACCTGACCACGGCAAATTTCAAAAAGAAATTAAATCCAGACGCTTTGGATTCTGCAATTCAAAAACGTGCACCATTATCAGACAAATCTGGTGACGAACATTACAATTTAATATCCGCGGTGCATAAATCATTACGCGCCAGTGATACAGACGCGGCATTATATTGGACTGCCCGTATGATGACATCTGGCCAAGATCCAATGTACCTGTTTCGTCGTCTGACCCGATTTGCAATGGAAGATATCGGCCTGGCCGACCCAAACGCAATGCAAATTGCACTGGCTGCATGGCAAATATATGAACGCATGGGCAGTCCCGAAGGCGACCTGGCATTGACTGAACTGGTAATATATCTGGGCACTGCACCAAAAAGTACCGCCAATTATCGTGCCCAAACTGCGGCATATCACGCCGCCCACGAAACAGGCAGTTTAATGCCCCCAAAAAATATTTTGAACGCCCCAACACGTATGATGCGCGATATGGGATATGGCGCTGGATACATATACGAACCGGATACCGCATCTGGTTTTTCCGGACAAAATTGTTTTCCAGAATCTATGTCACGCCAAAAATTCTATCATCCTATTGAACGCGGATTTGAACGTGAAATAAAAAAAAGATTAGATTATTGGGATAATCTGCGTGAAAAAATAAACGCGAAAAAGGTTTAACGCAACAACGCATTTTCCAACTGACCCAACATGGCACGAACATTTTTCAAATTATCTGTCATGTATGCACGGCACCCAACATTTGCCCGATTTATCAGTCCTGTCAATGTGCGTCCTGGACCTAACTCATACGCAGATGTAATATTATATTCTGGAAATCTGTCCATTATATCAACCCAACGCACACCATGCGTCATCTGATCTGCCAACGCATCTTTAACATCTATTGGATTTGACATAACACGTGCACTTTGATTCGAAAACCAGTTTGTTTTTGGTGCTTGAACATCAATAGATTCTAATCTGCGCCGCAACAGAATTTGGGCATTTTCCATCAACGCACAATGCGCTGGAACTGCAACATTTAACCGTTTTGCCAAACGCGCCCCTTTGTCCCGTGCACGCGCAATAACCGCATCCAACGCGGCGTTTTGTCCACTGATAGTAAATTGGTCGTGCGCATTATGATTTGAAATTGCCACATATCCGTGCCCCGTGGCCGCCAACAAACAACGTTCTACGGTTTCTTTATCCAAACCAACGATACACGCCATGCCACCACCCATTTTGTCCGCCATCGACATATATGTTGAACGCGCAGACAATAATCGCGCCGCATCACCCAATGTTAAACTGCCTGCACAATGCAATGCAGAATATTGCCCCATTGAATGCCCAACGATTGCATATCCAATATTATACAATTCTGTGGCAAAATGTTCTTCGACCACACGTGCCACAGATACAGAATGCGCAAACGTTCCCAAAGATGTCAATTCCGGTTTATTCAACGCATCTGCCGGCCCATTAAAACAAACATCTGCGATATCTTTATGTGAAATATCAGAAACCTGTTCAAATGTATGACGTACGGCCGCATATTCATTAAATAAATCACGACCCATGCCAATATATTGAGAACCCTGACCCGGAAACACAAAAATAATTTTTTCACTTGCCATGTGTAATATTATCGCACCAAATTAAAAAATGTCAACCAGACATCATATAAAAAATCCCGTATTCAAACGGGATTTTATTATATTCAGAATAATATATTCACATTTACACCAACCTGCAAATCATCACTTTCGAATTCATAATCCAAATGTGCTGCATATTGGGTACGCCCATATTGACGTACAATTTTTCCACCCAACCACTCTTGGTTATAATGTGAATCTGTGGCCTTGCGTAATGTGAATTGTGCCCCTAAACGCCAATCAGACGCGATACGAAAATATGCCTCTGGGGTTAAATCAATGTATGCCATGCCACGATTATCATCAAAAATCCAACTAGATTTAATTGTTGCTGCCAACGTCATACCAGCCCACTGACGTCCAAACCGATATCCTGCATAATACGTAGAATCCGCATAATCAGGCGTACGCACACGTGACGAACCACCAAATTTCAATCCGAACAAAACATCAGATATTATATGTGCACTGTTACTGGCCGCTGTTCCGACACGATACACACCGCCCAAATCCACGGCACCAAAACCATCTTCGGGACCATTAAAATCTTGTTGAAAATTCGCATTGATTCCAATAGATAAACGGTCATTTATACCATACGAAATTGTTTCTTCTAAACGCAGAACATTATCCCAATACGTCAGTGCTGTTTCAGACAATACATTATTTGTACCCAACATATACAACGGGTCTGACGTATCAAAATCCAACCCATTTGCAAATGCATGCCCCGACATTGACCCGACACAAACCAGCGCAACAAACAACCTTGCTAAAAATTTACGCATCTCTCTCCCTTTCCCTTTGTATTTTTGCGACAAACAAATTCAGGTTCTGGTAACAAAACACAGAACCCGAATCAAACATACATCAGACTAGAACATAAATATTGCCTGCAAACCAACGGATGCTTCGGAATAATTATCCAGGTTTGCCGTACCCATTCTAATCAACTGGTTATAATACGCACTTTCTGTGTTTGTATCTGTCTGCCAGAACGACAAATCTTTACCATTTGCAGAATCCCATACCGCCATTTTACCGTACAGGTTTAATGCAAACCAATCATTTGGTTGCCACCCAATGGCAGCCTTCAAACTGGCCTGGTTATGCCAATCGTAATTTCCCAATACAGCTTCTAAATTCAATGTCCAATCTTCGTCCAGCACACTGAACACGCCGACGCCACCTTCTACAAAGAACGTATTATCGGCATCTGTATTATATGCCAAGAAAAATGTTGCATCGTCGCCTTCGGCTGTTTTACCAGTTACACCATTTCCATATGAATTGCCGTCAAAATTCAAATACCAACCACGAACCAATCCATATATGGTCGAAGAACTGATTTTATACCCAGCCTTGACATCTAAGATAACATTATTAGAAATATCTTGCTGATATTGATAATACGCAGACGCTGTTGCAATCCATTTTGTCGTATCAACAAAACGCCATTGTAATCCCAACCCCAGCAAATTTAATCCGTTATCATCCATTGAATCATCTGGCGTCTGGGGCAAAGACCAATCAAATTCATAATTTGACATATCAAAACGCGCCATTGCCAAAACAGCCAATCTGTCAGTGATACCATAACTAAAATCTTCTTTGATTGAAAACTGCCCCATATTCCATGTTGCATTTGGATCAGAAATAGTAACACCGGTTGCTGGACTCAATGACAAATCATACGAATTCATATTATAAGACAAATCTGTCACCGAACCAAAGTTCCCCTTGATTGGTTGAAAGAACGGATGCGCCAAATAATATTTACGCTTTAATTCACTGCGATATGTTTCTGCACGTGTTGTGCGAACATTTGCACTGGATGTGCCACCACCATATTGTTTGTACAAATCACTGCGATTTGCCGGTTGTGTATAATAAATATTTTTTGCATCCGCCGAATCATAGGTTTTTGTAGATGTGCGTGTTGTATATTTTTCATAATTTACCTGGGTGCGTTCACGTACCGCCGGCGCCCCCGTTAAATCCGCGCTGGACGCAGCCCGTGTCCCAGAATTAGTCGCAGCAACCGCCGGTACCGCCAACATAATCGCCGCCGCCAAACCAAACAAAGAAACATGCAATTTCATTATCAAATCTCCTTTTGGTACAAATTATATCATAAAATCAGTATATAACAAAGCCCTAAAAGCAAAAATCCGCCCATTGGCGGATTGTTATTACATTATAATATATGTCGTTTATTATTGGCATCTGGTGGACTGACGATGCCTTCGGCCTCCATCCGTTCCATGAACCCAGCCGCCTTGTTATACCCAACCCCCAATCGACGTTGTATGTATGATATCGTTGGTTTTTTATCACGTAATACATATTCTTTGGCCTGGGTGTACAGGTCTGCATCCTTGTCCGCCTTGGTTGGCGCCGCCCCCGGGATACCAGGAATAACACCAACACCGTCCCCGGTATCACCATCTGTTACCCCTTCGGCATATTCAGGCGTTCCTTGTTCACGCAAGAAATCGCCCACCCTGTTCATTTCATCATCTGATATAAATGCCCCATGTATACGTACCGGCACACGGCCAGCTTCGCTGAACAACATATCACCACAAGACAACAACTGTTCAGCGCCTTTTTCGCCCAACGTTGTCAAAGAATCAATCGCACTGCGTGCCTGGAACGATACACGCGTTGGGAAATTCGCCTTGATAACGCCGGTAATCACCGTGGTATCTGGACGCTGGGTTGCCATCACTAAATGTATTCCAGCGGCACGTGCCTTTTGCGCAATGCGTTGAACACATGCTTCAACTTCTTTACGAGCCAAACTCATCAAATCTGCAACTTCGTCGATAATAATTACAATATATGACATATCAGATAAATCAACTTCTTGGGTTTCAAATAACAATTCACCTGTTTCTTCATCTGTACCAACCGCCACCTGGCGCGTCAGTTTTTCACCACTTTCGCGCTTTTTTGTAACAATTTCGTTATAGCTTTCTATATTACGCGCATTGACCAACTGTAACTGCTTGTACCTTTCTTCCATTTCACGCACAGCCCACTTTAACGCATTTACCGCCGCCGCCGCATCCAGTTTTACAATCGGTGTTATCAAATGTGGAATATCATCCCAGAAACCAAAATCAACCCCCTTTGGATCGATAATCATCAATTTACATTTATCAGGCGTAAAATGATACACAATCGACATTATAATTGATTGCACAAACACAGATTTCCCAGACCCCGTGCGCCCAGCAATCAACATATGCGGCATTTTGGCCAAATCAAAATACATTGGATTTCCACCAATATCAACACCCAACGCCAATGGTATTTTATATTTAGAATTTATAAATGTATCATTATCAACCAGTGATTGAAAACGCACCGTTTGTCGCGTTATATTTACCATTTCAACACCAATCAGTTGCGTATTTGGAATATGCGCAATACGAATATTTTCTGTTGCCATTGCGCGCGTCATATCAGTCACAGTCTTTTTAATATCCACCATACGCACGCCACTTTCCGGCATAAATTCGTACAACGTCACAATCGGTCCCGGTCGAATACCAACAACCTTGCCATGCACACCGTATTCTGCGAAATGCACCTCCATCGCTGCGGCATTACGCTTTAATTCTGGGGTTACAACATTTTTACCAAAATTAGACCGTTCTAAAAATGCTGGATCTGGCAATTCATATTCATGATTATCACCCACCACCACAGATTTAGCCACTGTTCGCCCTGTACGCCGACGTGCGCGACGCACTGGCCGGGATACAGGCTCTTCTTCTACCGCCTCTTCTTCTAATTCATCTTCATCATCAGATTCAACTTCTTCATCTGAATATTGCGCCCCAGGCACCAAATGAAACACCGATAAAATCCACCGCACACCACGCCACATCATATGCGCGGCACTTTTTATATGTCCCCATTTAATATGCAATAACATTGCCGCAAAAATAAAGAACACACCCAAACACAGTGCCCCAACCAGCATACCCCACACACCAATCCATCCACCCAAATCCGCAGCAGTAATATATCCGATTGCCCCACCAAATGTTTCAGACGGCATCAACAAACCAAAACCAGCCGCCCCAACACATACTGCGACAAAACATTTTATAAAATTATATTCTGGTGACGCATTTTCATCCCAATTTGCCAACCATGCCAATCCCCATCGCGCAACACATAAAATCAAGAACAATGCCGGGACAAATCCAACACCGTATCGAATAAAACCAACAACCTGCCCCATTATTGATTGCGCGCCAAACGTACTGGCCACTGCAAACCCATCTAAATACGGATTAAAAAATACCAATGCATACATTGCCCACAAGGCCAATGCCAACAACACCCCACCTGATATCCGCTTTACCAGGTTTTTCAATGCCACAGAAATACTATCCGGTAAAATTTTTGAATTCCTTGCCATGCCATGCATTTTATCACAAAAAAGACAAAAATGTTAGTGGCACGCAAAAATAAAATATTGATTACTTTACCAAATCTGGCCCATAACGTTTTAACCCAGATTTGATTAAATCCGCAGATGCCATACCAATAAACGCCCCCAATATAACATCAGACGGCCAATGCGCCCCAAAACACACACGTGACACACCAATAATAATTGCCAATGTCCACGTAAACCATTTAATTTTTGGTGCCAATAATCCCAGCATTACCAGTCCCGCAAACGACGCAAATGTATGTCCAGACGGCATAGAATTAAACGCCCAATCTGTTGAAAATGGCACAAAGCCAGTTTTATCCAACGCTTCAAAGAATACCGGCCGCATACGTCCAATTACTATTTTCAACAACTTACCTACAACACTGGCGGCAACCACAGAACACAAAACAAAGAACGCATAACTGTTACGTGTTTTATTTATAAAATCTTTGATAAAAACAACCAGACTAAATTTATTTTCACTGTTTTTGAATTGCGGCCGTGATTTTATAATCTTTTTAATATAAAACACCAACAACACGATTGCCGACACAATTATCCACATTTTTGCATCAAACAATACATTAAACACACGCCACACGCCACAATCAAACTGACGCAAGAATAAATACAGTGGCTTATCAAACCATACAATCCCCATTAAAACAGCCAACACTGTGATGGCGGCACCCCATCCCATCCAATTCCACTTTATTTTATTATCATGTGTCAAAAACATATTTTCCCCGTTTATAAATATTATTCTGTAATCAATTTATTATATACTTTGCTGTCAGTCAAAATTTTAACCGCCACCGCCGCAGAAATCGCATCTTCGTCTGCGCCACTGGTAATTACCGGGCATCCACGCCGAATCGCATCTACATCTGCATCAGGGTCTTGGTTAAAATCTTTGGCATTAAAATTATTATTTATAACGTTCAAGAAAAATGCATTTTGCTGATTTGACGACCGTATATTCGACAAACAAACAATCGGGAAAATTCCACGTCCATCAATGGTACGCCCTGTACCTGTTTTAACAGATTTATTCAACAATTCTAATGCGCCACCATTTTCCAGATTTATCCGCGTAGCGATTCGTGCACTGCCTGCGGTTGGTGTTCCAACCAACACACCACGTCCATATTCATAAAAAGCCGCAACCACTGCTTCGGCAGTACCACGTGTCATATTTGACATCAACACAACAACAGGTGCATTTGTCACTGCATTTCCACCGGGTATAACTTCTACTTCATCTTTGGCTGTTTCTACGATTCGCATAACAGGTTTTTGGCCAATAAATAAACCTGCAAATTTTGCCGCCGCACGTTCATCATCACCAGTTGCCGCCCGTAAATCCAAAATAATTCCAGAAACATCAGTATATTTTGCCAACGCTTCGTTTACAATCGCCGCGGCATTATCAGAAATTCTGTGCACAACTATTTCCAATATACCGCCAGTATCCGGGTCAGAACGATGCACAACATCCGCATCCGCCAAAATAATTGTTGCGCGCCGTAATACAACATCATGTTCCCCAGTTGGCGTCAATAACTTTATTTTTGATGTCCCAGAATTAAATCCAGACATAACCGCCGACAAATCATCATCTGATAAATTCGCAACATTTTCACCATTTACCGCAACAATTAAATCACCTTCGCGTATCCCAGATATATCAGCCGGTGAATCTTTATACACACCATGAACACGCCAATTACCACGCGCATCACGTGCACCTTCTAATCCAACACTGGTTAAAATTCGTCCATCTTCGGTAATTTCTGCCACGCGTGAATAAATATACCGTCCGTTTTCATCAATTCCACGCATCAACGCATCAACCACCAACTGGTACATTTCGCTGGTTGTTGCATTATGCAATGCCGAATCATTTGCCCGTAACTTTAATACCAACGCGGTTGTAATTTCACCAAATCCGTTCCAATCCCCCGGCTTTGGTCGTGGATAATTTGCAATAATAGAATCCCCCCACACCAAAACAACACGTTCATCAGTTGCAGCAATATGTGCATTTGAATTCAGTTTTTCTAAACTTTCAATCGCAACATTGATATTTTTACCAGCCCATTTAACATCATCTAATTTCTTGTATATATCTGCAAATGTTGCCGATACATCAAACACATTTAACCCGTCTTGGATTGGTTCATCTTCAAAAAACAAACTGTCTGCATGGCACGGCATAACCCCCAGGGATAAAAACAGCAATAAAAATAATTTTGTTATTCTCATTTTACTATTCCCCCTCTCCCCCTAAGGTTTGCCAACACCAATCTTATTTTGTTTCATCACGCAAGTTAAAGTGATACAAAATAACGTTTGAAATATAAATACTGGTAAACGTTCCCATAACAACTGCGAACGTCATTGCGATTGAAAAATCACGCAACGCCGGTCCACCGAACAAGAACAACGCAACCATTGCCAATATCGTAGAAACCCCTGTCATAATGGTTCTGCGCATCATTTCATTTACGGACAAATCGATTAAATCGTCCATTGGCATTTTGTGATATTTTTTAATATTTTCTTCGATTCGGTCATAATTTACCACTTTATCATTGATAGAATATCCAACCCCCATCAATATAACCGCAATCGCAGTTTGATTGAATTCCAAACCTGTAATAGAAAAGAATCCGAACATAATCACAAAATCCAAACACAGTGATATAAAAGACCCGATTGCATATCCACCACGATAACGTACCCAAACATATACAGACATCAATATAAATGAAAACAATATTGCTAAAATACCCCCACGTACCAATTCATCACCAATTTTTGGTCCAACGATTTGCACCTGGGAATATTCAACATTATTACCTAATATATCTTTGATTTCTGTCACGCGTGCATTTTGTTCTGCATCTGTTGCCCCTTTGGGTAATCCAACACGCACCAAAATTGCGCCATTATCACCCACAGATTGCAATTCCGGATTAAATTCTTCTAAATCTGCGCGCATTTTATCAATGGTATAATCTGCAACAACCGGGGTAACTTCCATAGAAATACCACCAGCAAAATCAATACCATAATTTAATCCACGAAACACCAAGGACAACACCGACAGCAAAATAAACGCCCCAGCAATCCAATACGATAATTTGCGATATTTCATAAATCTCAGTTTCATCTGAACGCCCCTTACTTAGACTTTACATAACCAATTTTTTTATTTTTGCCGTTCATGTACCAATCAATAATCACTTTGGACAAAGACACACACGTAAACAGTGTTGTCAACACACCGACTGATAACGTAACTGCAAACCCACGAATCGGCCCGGCACCAAATTGGAATAAAACCAAAGAACAAATCAAATTGGTTAAATTTCCATCCAAAACCGCCTTCATAGAACGATGAAATCCGGCCTCTACCGCGCGCAAAGACGTTGACCCAGCGCGAATTTCATCCCTTATTCGTTCAAATGGTAAAATATTCGCATCTACCGCCATACCCAATGTCAACACGATACCAGCAATCCCAGGCAATGTCAGCACACCCCCCAATACCGCTGTAATACCGATAATCATTGCCAAATTCACAATCAAAACCAAACTGGCAATAACACCGAATCCGCGATAACACACAATCATAAATATCATAATAAATATAACACCAACCACAGATGCGATTTTACCCGCAGCGATTGTATCCGCCCCCAATCCGGCACCCACAGTGCGTTCTTCGATAACCTGTAACGGGGCCGGCAACGCACCACTGCGTAACAACACGGCTAAATCTTTGGCACCTTGCAACGTAAATCCACCAGAAATTTGGCCACGCCCCCCAGGTATTGGTTCACGAATTGTTGGTGCAGACAACACCATATCATCCAACACGATTGCGAATCGTTCATTTACATGTTCTGTTGTCAATCTGGCAAATTTTCGTGCCCCTGCGGCATCAAACACAGTCGTCACAACCGGCATGTTATTTTGGTCAAAATCAGCCTGAGAATCTTTTAATGATTCACCAGAAACTTCCACCCGGGTATACACAGGTATCTTTTGATTTGGATCATCCATATACGGTAAAAATTCCGTTCCTTTTGGTGCACGACCAGACGCCAACTGTTCCGCAGTAAGATTTTCATTTACCAAATGGAACGTCATTTTTGCGGTCTGTCCAATCAGTTCTTTGATACGTTCTGGATTATCAACACCAGGCAACTGAACCAATATATATTTTCCACCCTGACTTTGAATAGAAGGTTCCTTGGTTCCCAATGCATCAATACGCCGACGAACAATTTCGATACTGCGCGACAGCGCATCATTTACCATTTCATCTTTGGCATTTTGTGAATAAGACAAAGATATCGTCCGTCCATCAGCAGTAATATCAACCGTGTCACCAAATTCACTGCGCAATCTGCCACGTGCCTTGGACACATCAGAATCTTCACGCACGACAAAAGACACCACACCATCAACATTTCGCATCCCAGAAAATCGAATAACGCCACGATTGCGATCAATCAATGCACTGCGTGCATCTTCATACAACTGTTCTGCCTTGTCTTGGAACATTGTATTTGTATCAACTTCCAACAACAACTGGGCACCGCCCTTCAAATCCAACCCTAATGAAATCGGCTGAATCCACGATGGAAAATACGGCGACAAATTTGGGAACATTGTCGGCACCGCCATCAGAACACCAAACACTGCGACAAAAATTATTGCCAATTTTTTCAACATACCATTTACCCTTTCTTATTCAACATTGGCAATGGCGCCCTTTGCCACTTCGACAACAACGCCATCTGCAATTTCCATTTCTATTGTTTTGTCATTTATTTTTTTGATTGTTCCATAAATCCCAGCGGCCAAAACACGGTTACCAACCTGCATAGAATCCAGCATTTTTTGATATTCTGCCATGCGCTTTTTATTAGGCCGCACCATAAAGAAATAAATAATCGCAAAAATAATTACGCAATACAGCAATAATCCCCACCAATCTGTGGTTTGCGCCGCCCCTGTTGTGACAACATCTGCGGTGGTATCTGCGACTGTGGTTGCTTGTTCCATAAATTTCTCCTTGCTTATAATATACATTTTATGGGTTCAGAATAGTAAAAAAAGCCAGTTATGTAAAGGAAAATAGTTATTATATACGTTCAAACCAACCATCAATTTCAGCCAACGGTATAAATTTATATACAGGCCGCCCATGATTGCATTCACCGCCCCTGGTTGTGTTTTCAATATCACGCAATAACGCATCCATTTGCGCCATATCCAGTTTTTGTCCGGCACGAACACTGTGATGACACGCATAATTGGCCAATTTCAAATGCAATCGTTCCCCCAACTGTGACGAATGACCACGGTCACGCACTTCATCTGCAATGGCATGAAATAAATCAGTCCAATTCAAATCCCAATCTGCCGGCTTTTCAAAAATTGCGATTGCATTATCCCCGAACGCATCAATATGCAACCCAGATTGACGCATTTCATCAGCCACAGATAATACCGCCACAACATCTTCGTCACGCAAACTGACCACAATCGGTGTCAACAAAGGTTGCGATTTTATTGCATGCCGACGTAATCGTTCATACGTTATACGTTCGTGTGCCGCATGTTGGTCAACAATAACCAGGTTTTCACCACTTTGCGCCAATATGTATTTATTAGCAATTTGTCCTATGACCCGTCCCAATGGTAATTCAGATTCTGGCGCCGCGACACATGCATCTTTTGACACCATTTCTTGCACATCAGATTTTACATCATCACTATCAACCCCACGGTGCGGTGCACATACACGAAATTGTGGCATATTAAAATTCAGTTCACGCGGAACAAATGTTGTCACCTGGGGCGGCGGCGTAACATGTAATTGATTTGTCAATGTCTTAGCCAACACATCACGCAAAGATTTAATAATAAATGCACGCACATGCGATGGTTCTAAAAAATGCACTTCGGTCTTAGCAGGCGATACATTTACATCAACACTGCGCGAATCCAATGTTAAATATAATACACACAATGGGAATTCACGTGCATGCATAACATCCATATATGCAGCGCGCAATGCACCAACCAAAACCTTATCTTTGACGGGACGCCCATTTACGAATAAGAATTGATCCACAGACGACGCACGTCGCAATGTTGGTTCTGATATAAATCCCCGTAATGATAATGACGAATTTGACAAAGACACAGAATCTATCGCCAACATACGTCCGCGCACATCATCCCCCATAACCGCCACGATACGTTCAGACAAATCCTGATTTTTTGGAAAACGCCATTTATTATTTAATGTAAAACCAACATCTGGGCGTGCCATTGCCAACCGTTTTACCACATCCAACACAGACATCATTTCCGCCCGGTCACCACGCAAAAACTTTAACCGCGCTGGCGTTTTTGCAAATAAATTTTTTGCACGAATTCGCGTACCACCATCCCAATCAGACGGCCGAATTTCCCCAGTTGCACAATCCATTTGCCAACCATTTATATCACCTGCCCGATATGTATCAATCGTCATATCTGATACAGACGCAATCGACGGCAACGCTTCGCCACGAAAACCCATAAAATTTATATCTAATAAATCATCAGATGGCAATTTAGACGTTGCATGCCGCATTATGCAATGCGATAAATCTGTTCGCGTCATCCCACATCCATTATCAATCACAGAAATCATGGTACGCCCACCATCTGTGACATCAATAACGATTTGATCCGCCCCAGCATCCAGCGCATTTTCCACTAATTCTTTGACCACACTGGCAGGCCGTTCAACAACTTCGCCCGCAGCAATTTGATTTATCAAAAAATCAGGCAAAACACGAATTGACATGAAATAATTATTCCTTGAACTTTACTTCTAAAATTTCATATTCTTTTTCACCGTTTGGCAATTTTACAATACAAGTATCACCAACACACCGTCCAATCATTGCGCGTCCCACTGGGGATGTACATGAAATAACCTGTTTTCCATCCGATTCGATATCAGATAAAATTCTGCATTGCATACGATTACCGTCTTCATCTTCGGCAACGACACGCGCACCAAACACCACCCGATTACCAGTCAAACTGTCAACATCGATAACATCTGCATTATTTATAAAATCTTCGATAAATTGAATACGTTTATCAATTTGGCGTTGTTTTTCTTTGGCCGCACTGTAATCAGCATTTTCAGATAAATCCCCCAAAGAACGCGCCCATTGAACTGTTTTTAATATTTCTGGCCGTTGTACTTCCTTTAAGTCTTTTAATTCTTTAATCAGGCTGTCAAACCCCGCCCGAGAAATCGGTTTCTTTTCCATTTTTCAATCCTGTGTTTTTTGTTGAAATTATAAGCCTTCATTTTAATTTTGCAATTATCATTTGAACACGGTATACTTTTTTGATTGACGAATAATAATATGCGATTCAGACCACGTATTTTAACACGTTTCTTGATGCGCCGCTTTTTTTCAGGCGTCGGCCTGGTATTATTGGTTGTATGCGGCATTATAATGGCGGTCACGTTCGTAGAACGTTTACCATCAAACCCAACGGCATGGGCGGCATTTATTGATGCATGGCGCAGATTGTTGGAATATGTCCCAATGTTTTTACCATTGGCTGTATTTATGGGAACATTACTGGCATCATATAACCTGACAAAATCCAGCGAAAGTATCATTGTGGCCAGTGCTGGGTTATCACCATATCAAATGGCACGACCTTTTTTAGCAGGCGCCATACTGATTGGTGTTTTGGCAACAACAATTATAAATCCATATTCTGTGAACATGAATTCCCAGAATATAACCCCAGATCATTTGGTTTTAATTGATGATGAAATATGGTTACGCGAATCGTCTGAAAATGGATATATCACCATGAACGCAAAAAACATGCATAAATCTGGTGACATATTATTATTTGACGATGCAACTGTGTATGTCCAAGATACAAAATTCAAATTGACCCAACGGGTCCAGGCAAAAACCATGACACTGTCTGATGCTGGTTTGGCGGCCAGTGTTGCAACAACATGGGACGATTATGGTGTACCATCAACACATGATTGGAACATGAAAACATTATTGACCCCACAAACTGTCTTAGACAGATATTTGCAACCTGATCAAATATCATTTTGGAATTTACCAGAATTTATTCAAAAAATGCGCGCCGTTGGCGTCCCAGTGCGCGGTCATCTGGTTCAATTTTGGACATTACTGTTTTTACCATTGACAATGATTGCAATGGCAACATTGGGGGTCGCGTTTTCCCAAACGCGCCAACGCCGTAATTACAGTTTTGGTGTAAAATTCGGATTGGGTATTTTAACATGCTTTGCAGTTTATTTTCTGATAAATATGTTTAATGCACTGGGGGCAACTGGTGTATTGCCACCATTATTGGCGATTGTTGCACCGCCATTGATAATTATTGCCGCAGCCGGAACATTTATTGCCAGCTTTGATACAATATAAATACAACAATAATGGGGAAATCTATGCCACTGCGTAAAAAGAATACTAAACGTAATAAAATAATAATATGGACACTGATTGCGGTATTAGTGATATTGATGATAATATCATTTCCTGCATCGCAAAATGTAACTGAAATTGTTTTATATCCATGAATTATATAGATGTGTTTTTAGAAGCACTGGCCGCAGAACGTGGCCGCAGTCAACGCACTTTGGCCAGTTATGCATGCGATTTACGCCATGCAGATGACAGTATTCCTGGTGGTTTGATGCACGCAACATCATCAGATGTCCAGAATTACTTATCGCATCTGGGCGAACGCGCATCATCTGTTGCCCGACACGCCAGTGCCCTGCGTGGATTTTATAAATTTTTAATGTTGGAAAAAATAATTTCTGAAAACCCAGCTGCGAATTTAGAATTACCGAAACGCACGCGCCCATTGCCTAAATTCTTATCTGTTGATGAAATTGAATTATTGATATCATCGGCTGGCGATACACGCAATTCAATACGACTGCGCGCGATGCTGGAATTGGTGTACGCATCTGGTCTGCGCGTATCAGAATTATGTGAATTGCCAATGACGGCAAACCTGGGGGATAAATTACTGATTCATGGCAAAGGTGCCAAAGAAAGAATCGTCCCCATGCACGCCCACGCCGTGGATGCATTAAATAAATGGTTGGCGGTACGTGGCAATGACAAATCAAAATACGTATTTCCTGGCAATGGCAAAAGTGGCCACATAACCCGTGACGGATTTTTCAAGATATTAAAAAAATGCGCTGTATTGTCCGGTATCGACCCCAATCGTGTCAGTCCGCACGTACTGCGCCACTCGTTTGCATCGCACTTGTTGGCTGGTGGTGCAAATTTACGTGCGATACAAACAATGTTGGGACACGAAGATATATCTACAACACAAATTTATACACATGTTTTACCAGACAAACTGCGTGAAACAGTTGCCACACACCATCCGTTGGCGCATATGGGGGAAAATAACCAATGATAAAAAAATGCGATCATCCGGGATGCACCAAAGCCGGCACATGTCGCGCGCCCAAAACACGCGATTTGCGTGAATATTGGTGGTTTTGTCGTGAACACGCAGCAGAATATAATAAAAATTGGAACTATTACGCCGGTATGACACCCGATGAAATAGAAGAAGATTGGGAACGTCAAACATTTGGCGCCCCATTAAAAGATAAAAAGCAAGCCGACCAAGATAATGCAGATTATATAAAATTCTTGAACGATTTTATCACCGGACGCGCAACATTTGATAAAGTCCCACCACGCACGTCAAAAACAATTCCTGGGCGCGTTACATCTGCATTGGCTGTTCTAAATTTACCAATAACCGCAACATGGCGTGAAATATCTGCACGATACCGCGCATTGGCAAAGCGTCACCATCCCGACACTGCCACTGGTGATAAAGATGCGGCCGCAAAACAATTTACCAAAATCACAGATGCATATAATGTATTAAAAACGCATTTTGGAAAAAAATAAAATCAAAAAATCAATTATAACCGCGCAGATGCAAAGCGGTTGACGACGGGAACGTACAAAACGTTACGAGAGCATTAGTCAACCGCCAGCAGATGCGTGATTATAATTGATTTAGGTACGCAATGGCGTCCATGGCGGCACTGCACCCTGTCCCCACAGCCGTTGCAATCTGCATTTTTAATTCAGATTGAACATCGCCTGCGACAAACATACCTGTGGGTAATTCTGACGGAATTAAACGCCCCATATTATCACGCGGAATATCTTCGGTTAAATAATCGGTGTTGGCTTCGTGTCCAATGGCAACAAACAAACCATCACAAATAATTTCTTGGTCATCGGTTGTGGTCAGAACCAAACGTTCGTCATCACGTTTGGCAACTTTTTTCAAATCTGTATTGAACAGACATTCTATATTTTCGCGTTCTGACACACGGTTGCGCAAAACATCTTCGGCACGTGTAAATGCAGATTTGCGGTATACAATTTTTACATTTTTTGCCACATCTGCTAAATACAGCGCATCATTTAATGCAGAATTTCCGCCCCCCATTACAACAACATCTTTGCCATAATAGAAAAATCCATCACATGTCGCGCAATAAGATACGCCTTTGCCGAACAATTCGCGCGCACCTTCGATTTCCAGTTTACGTGGCGATGCCCCTGTTGCAATTATAACTGTTTTAGCAACATACCTGTTACCGTCATCACACAAAATATTAAATCCAGTTTCGGCATCACCTGCGATATTTTTTGCAGAAATAAATTTAATTTCCGCCCCAAATGTTTCAGCCTGTTTTTTCATAAATTCAGATAATTCTAAACCACTGCCGGCCCAACCAGGATAATTTTCCAAAACCGCAATCCCAGCAGTCTGGCCCCCCAGTGTTTCGCCGCCTAAAACCAATGTTTTTTTACCTGCACGTCCGCAATACAATGCCGCGGTCAACCCTGCTGGCCCGGATCCCAAAATAATTACGTCATGCATAACAATTTCGTTCATAATAAAAACTCCATCTATCTGTATATGGCACCCAGATTATCATATTCATCGTAACTGCGCAAATAAATTAAAACACGCATAAAATCAGTTGATTTTTTTACATCTGCGCAATAATATTTATATATCATGAAATTTATATTTTTATCTTTTTACAATGTTTCATCCCCGTTTGGGGTGCGGATTTAATTATACATATATATTATAAACAATTTTATATAAACATCTAAAATATTGACCAAGGATAAAATTATGCTAGATATCAGATTTATTCGTGAAAACCCAGACATTGTAAAAAACGCATGTCGTGTCAAAGGCTTTGACGACCATGTTGATGAAATATTGACACTGGACGCACGTGTACGTGAATTAAAAACCGTTACCCAAAACATGACGGCTGAAAAAAACAAAATCACACGTGAAATCCCCACCGCCACAGATAAAGCACCATTGATTGCAAAATCAAAACAAATTGGTGCAGAAATTGCGGCAGATTTGGCCGAATTGGCCGACAAAGAATCAATATTAAATGATTTGATGCATCGCGTACCACAAATTCCAGACGCATCTGCACCAATCGGACCAGATGATTCGTATAATACCGAAGTTCGCCGCCACGGCACCCCACGTGAATTTGACTTTACACCACGTGCACAATGGGATTTACTGGATTTGAACGGATGGTGGGCGCCTGAAAAGATAGCACAAATATGCGGCACACGTACATATTGTTTAATTGGCGAAGCGGCTGAATTGCAACTGGCGATTGAAACATATGTTATTCAAAAATTGATATCCAAAGGATTCACATTTATTGAATGCCCATCTATTACAAAGCCACAAACAATATTTGACGCCGGACATTTTATGGGTGCTGATTTATCTGTTATGAATAACGACGTGTTTATGTTGACTGGCACAGACAGATGTCTGGCCGGTACGGCGGAAATTGTTTTGAATTCATTACACAGTGGCGAAATATTATCTGAAAACGAATTGCCAATCAAATACGCTGGTTTTTCACCATGTTTCCGCAAAGAAGCCGGTGCCGCCGGTCGTGATACACGTGGATTGGCACGTTTTCATCAATTTAACAAGGTTGAACAATATATATTCTGTACCCCGGAACAAAGTGACGAAATGCACGAACTGTTATTAAATAACCTGTGCGAAGTTATGGAAGATTTTGAATTACCGTATCGGGTAATTGCAAATTCAACCGGCGATATGGGATTTAATAAAGTAAAAATGAACGATGTCGAAGCATGGGTGCCATCAGAAAATGCATACAAAGAAGTTGGCAGTTGTTCGTCCATCGGCACTTTCCAGGCACGCCGCACAAACACACGTTATCGTGAAAACGGTACAAACGATGTTAAATTCTGTGCAACATTAAATAACACTGGCATTGCGGTTCCGCGTGCATTGGTACCATTTTTAGAAAATAACCAAAACGCCGACGGCAGTGTAAATATCCCAACAAAATTGCAACCACTGATGGGTGGGCGCACAAAAATTGGTGGCAAACATTAAAAGAACCGGCAAATTGCCGGTTTTTTATTATTTTTGATTTAATATATTTAACGTCTATGTGACGATTTGCTGTGAATCAATTCAGCCAATTTGTTTTTTGCCCCAATCACAGGACGCACAATCGGCGCGGCACAATTCATTTCCGCCCGTTTTACCAAACGGGCCGATTTTTCAATAATCATATCTTGGTATTTTTCAATCATCAAACCATATGTCATCGGATATTTATAAAAAGATGGATTGGTGCGATTGTATTCCCATTGCTGTACAGAATCACAAAAATCATAAAAATCTTGTTCTAAATTTGGGTTTCCTGCAAATGCATCTTTGGCCTTGGCACATACGATGCCCTTGGGATCTGATACAATATAAAATGCATCAGCCTTGTGCAACAATCCTTTGGATTGGGCATATTCTGCGGCACGTGCATGCCACGCATTTTCTGTTTCAGCACGCGCAAAATACATCGCAGGCGTTTTAGCAATATTTTTTATATACGCAATGGCAAATACGGCGTTCAGACGTTCATCACCTGTTATTTTATTTTGTTTTGACAAACGTTTCATATTCGCATGCGCCAAATTACTAAACGCATTAAACCCAGCGCGAATCGCATCATATACAACATTGGACATAACAATATTTGCTGTTTGCATTTTATCCCTCTGTATTTTTCTTCACACACATATTATAGACAAACTATAAAAATTGTCAACTAGTTACATAAAAAATATTCCCACATAACTTTGTGGGAATATCTAAAATACATAATCACGCTAAAATTATCTGGTACGAACAAATAACATACGTGGATTTTTCAATATTGTGGCAAATTTGCTGACTTTATTACCAGATACCACCGTATTCCAGCGCACTAATTTTTTATTTAATATTTCATTTTTATTTGGCAAATCAGAATTATAAAACATATGTACCGCATTTAATACTTCTATAAATTCAGGATACACATCTGTTTTACCATGCATAAAGCCAGTTTTTGTCGGATTCAAATTTAACCGCCAGCGTGTTTGAAAATTTGTCATTAAATGTGGCACTTTGGCAATTTTGCGTACACGTTCAATATTGCCATTGATTTCCGCAGATTGTTTTTCATCGTTGCCAGATTTGGCATTATTATTCAGTATTGCAATCACAGAATCAAAAAATTCTGATATTTTTTGCTCATAATCAATCATAATATATAACTCCTTCAATTTTTTGTGTGCAACATAAAAAAATAACACAAAAAGACAAAACGTCAATATTTTTTAACATATATTTGTTGAAAATGGCAAATTATAGTATAATCTATTGGTTACGAAAAATTTAAGCACTGCTAAGGCATACAATTATGGTTATGAAAATAAGAAACATTGCAATTATCGCACACGTCGACCACGGAAAAACAACATTGGTTGACAACATGTTAAAACAATCTGGTACTTTTCGTGCAAATGAAAAGGTTGCCGAACGCGTCATGGACAGTGGCGATATAGAACGCGAACGTGGCATTACAATTTCTGCCAAACCAACATCTATTCAATGGAACGATTACAAGATAAATATCGTAGACACCCCAGGTCACGCAGATTTTGGTGGCGAAGTAGAACGTATTTTATCCATGGTTGATGGTGTTGTTTTGTTGGTTGACGCCGCCGAAGGTCCACTGCCCCAAACAAAATTTGTGTTATCCAAGGCATTAAAACTGGGGCTGCGCCCGATTGTTTGCATAAACAAGGTTGATCGTGCTGATGCGCGCCCAGACGAAGTATTGACCGAAACATTTGATTTATTTGATAAATTGGGGGCGACCGATTCGCAACTGGATTTCCCATACCTGTATGCATGCGGTCGTGATGGATGGGCCGTGCGTGATTTGAACGATGCACACCAAGATTTAACCCCACTGTTTCAACTGATTATTGACCATGTACCGGCACCTGATTGTAATGGCACCCGTTGCCAGATTGATGCGCCATTTTCTATGTTGGCCACAACATTAGAAGCGGACCCATACGTTGGTCGAATACTGACGGGCAAAATCGAATCGGGCACCGTACGTGTTGGCCAAACTGTCAAGGCGATAAACATGAACGGTGAATTGGTTGAAAATGCAAAAATTACAAAAATTATCGAACATCGCGGCATTGAAAAAGTATCTTTGGAATCTGCATCGGCCGGCGATATTGTTGTTGTTGCTGGTTTTTCACGTGCAACTGTTGCTGATACATTATGCGCCCCCGAAGTAACAGAACCAATTCCTGCGATGCCGATTGACCCACCGACATTGACCATGACATTTTTTGTGAACACGTCGCCATTGGCTGGGAAATCTGGTAAAAAATTGACATCGCGTATGATTGGCGAACGACTGTTCAAAGAAGCAGAAACAAACATTGCCCTGCGCGTCACGCAAAGTGCGAACAAAGAATCATTTGAAGTATCTGGTCGCGGTGAATTGCAACTGGGGATTTTGATTGAAACAATGCGCCGCGAAGGCTTTGAACTTAGTGTATCGCGCCCACGCGTTGTAATGCAAGATGGCGAAAACGGTGAAAAACTGGAACCAATCGAAGAAGTTGTTATCGATGTTGATGATGAATTTTCTGGCGTTGTTATCGAAAAAATGACAAAACGCAAGGCAACAATCACAGAAATGAAATCATCTGGCAATGGTAAAACACGCATTGTGTTTTCTGCACCATCACGCGGACTGATTGGATATTTATCAGAATTTCGCACTGACACGCGCGGCACCGGTGTAATGAATCGTGTATTTTCTGGATATGAACCATATCGTGGCCCTATTTCACAATATCGCCCAGGTGTTTTGGTATCAATGGAAAACGGAATTACAACGACATATGCCCTGCATAATTTAGAACCACGCGGCGTATTATTTGTTGGTCCCCAGACCGAGGTTTATTCTGGTATGATTATCGGTGAACACAGCAAAGAAAATGATTTAGAGGTAAATCCAGTACGTGGCAAAGAACTGACCAATGTGCGTTCTGTCACTGCGGACGAAAAATTATTCTTGGCGCCGCCACGTAAAATATCATTAGAAGAAGCACTGTCATACATCCAAGATGACGAGTTGGTCGAAGTAACCCCTGCAACAATTCGTCTGCGCAAAAAAGAATTGGACAGTAACATCAGAAAGAAAACACGTAAAAACGTTGAAGCATAAACGTCTGTTTTTAATCGCCGGATATAATTCGCATAACAAAATTGATGCGGCTTTGGTTTTCATGCTGCAACAATTATCTGAATCCGGCGATATTATTTTTGTTATGGATAATGATACAGATAAAACAGAACTAGAAAAAATTTCACCGTATGTTTTATATGCTGATGCGCATCGTCATAACGAATATGATTTTGGTTCATATAAACGTGCATACATGTATGCACGCAACGCGTGCATGTTGGAACATTATGAATTTGTGTATTTAATAAATGATTCTGTATATGGGCCATTGTATCCGATTGAAAAATATTTTGAACAAATGGAATCGTTTAATACACCTGCATTTGGATTGGTAAAAAATCCGCATAATTCACATCCGCATATTCAATCATGGTTTATTGGCATGCGCCCATCTGTATTTTTATCTGATTGGTTTAATGAATTTATAACATCAATAAAACACCAACCAGACAAAGGCGCCATCACATATATGTATGAACAAGGATTTACACGTCTACTAAACCGCCAACATATAAATTGGCAATGCATGTTTTCTGCATCTGGGCGCAGTATTTATAACAATGTAAAAAAATTATATAAATCTGGATTACCATTTTTGAAAAAGGTGGCCTTTACCCGACACAATGGTCGATTGGGGCGACAAATATTATATATACTAAATCATATCAATGCTGACGCACGTAATTCTATTCTGGCGTCCGCATCTGATTTATATGGCGACCAATATATCAACTGGCTTTTAACAAAAAATCCAGTTAAAATAATATTCAGAAATATAAAATATTTTCTTCAAAAAATATGCAAGCAAAAACAATGAAACCAAAATTGAAAAAAATTGCTGCCATTACAATGGCACGAAATGATGAATTTTTCTTGCGCCGTTGGATAAAATATTACGGTGACGAAATTGGTTCAGAAAATCTGTACATATACCTGGATGGCACAGACCAAGTTATCCCAAAAAACGCAGGTGCCGCAAACATAAAAAAATTACATCATCGCGATATGCCACGCGCAGTGGGCGACAAATACAGAATCGGATTGATGAACGATTTGGCACGCGAATTACTGAAAACATATGACATTGTGATTGGTTGTGACTGTGATGAATTTTTAATTGTTGACCCAAAAACAAATAAATCATTGGCTGAATATTTATCTGAAATCAAGATAAAAAATACAGTATCTGGCTTGGGGCTGGATGTCGGACAAAATATGAAAACCGAATCAGTCTTAGACATGCGGGCACCAATTTTATCACAACGCCAATATGCATTACTGTCCACCCGTTATACAAAACCAGTTGTAAAAAACACCCCCCTGGATTGGGGCAGCGGATTCCACAGCATATCCGGTCACAATTTTCATATTGATAAAAATTTATACCTGTTGCATTTTGGCGCAGTTGACATGCAAATGCTGGAACACAAGGCTGCATCACGTGGCGCCGATTGGTTGGCACACCTGCGCAGACGTGGCAACGGCACGATTGATGCGGTAACAAAACATCGCGCACATGGGGAACGATGGATGAAATACGCCCGTATCATGCAAACATTTGCACGCCCAATATACGCATTGGATAAACCTGGGATGTTTGGATTAAAACGTGTTGTAAAAATTCCCACACGTTTCAAAAAATCAAACGTGTGATTTTAACAATTCAACAATTTGTTCAGAAATTAAATCCGCATCAAAACGATGTAATCCATTACGCGCAATTTTTTTCATCTTTTTTATATCGATATTGCCATTAAACACATCAGACATACATTTGGCCAATTCATCAATATCCCCAGGCTTGAATAACAATCCACCTGCCCCATCATACAAAATTTCACGTGGCCCGTTTTTACAATCCGAAGAAATATTCAACGTTCCCACCGCCGCAGATTCTGTCAAAACGATTGCAAAACCTTCGCTGTAACTGGATAAAATATTTGCCATTGCGCCACGCATATATCCAAAAGGATTTGATAACGCGCCAGTAAACACAATATTTTTTGCGGCACTCAACGAATTTGCTAAATCTTCATACCGATTACGGAAACTGCCATCACCAACAATAAACAATCGTACATCTGGTCTGTTGTTTTTATTCCAAAACACATCAAACGCACGCAGCAGCGTTGAAATATCTTTATCTGCATACAATCGTGACACACATACAAAATATTTTCCACGCGGCCGCACCGCCACCGCGGATTGCGCAGTCACACGTTTCAAATCAATCGGATTATATACCCGAATAATTTTATCAGCATATTTTGGATACAACCGCTTAAATTCATCAACGAATCCGTCCGTCAATGCAACCAACGTATTATAATCATCCATATACCGGATATAATTCCCAGATATAAAACTGTTGATAGAAGAATGCCACCAAACAATTTTTGGCTGTGATATTTTTTTGAATTCTGAATGAAATTCAAAATTATAATAATCTACGAAAATATCTATATCACCGGCACCACGCACCCGATTACATTTACGCAGCCACCACCGATATACGTCGCGACACGCATGCTGAATTATACGCAACAAAAAGAAATGCGACAAATCAGTTCCCAACCACCGCGATGGATATAATGCGAATACTTTTACCGCCGGATGTTCATCAAACCACTTTTTATATAACGGTTCTTTGATAACAGCATACGTTATAACAAATATTTCAAATAAATTTGTTTTTAACAACGCATCCATTGTGCGAATCATCACAGATTCCACACCACCGATTCGCATATCACGAACACAAAATGCAATTTTAATTTTTTTCATTTTTGCATGTTTTTATAAACTGACAGATTTTGCAACGCAACCGCCGCGCCCAACGTGTTGGCGGTGTATCCAGCGCACCAATTTTTTCTAAATCAATAAATCGTGCACGTGCCGCATCCATATCCGCCCGATTATCCATATATTTTATTTTACGGAAAGCCCACTTGATAAAATACCACTTAAAGTTTCGTTCCCACATACGCATTTGATAATCATTTGCATCTTTTTTATATCGATTATACGCATCTGTTATTCCGTCACACAAACTGTGCAATATGCGCAACTGCTTTGCCGACAACACAATTCCACCAAAATTCGGTATATAGAAATACAACGGCAACGGTGCAATCGTCACCCGTGGATTTTTCAGCATTATTGCCGACCACCATGGAAAATCTTCAAATAAAATCCCCTTGATAAAAGGCGTATCCGCAATCAGTTCACGCCGATACAGATTTTTCCAGACCTGGCAATGTTTAATCAACCATTTACGTTTTGGGTTAAATGCATTATGTGCCCGTTCTGTTGCATATGCATAAACATCATCTGTCACCAATGTTTTTATTGCCGCTGGTTGATAACGCTTGTGCAATCGCCCAGGTATAACATTATCAGTATCCATCCCCAATTTATATCGCACCATCAGTTGCGGTCTGTAAATTCTGTCATAAGTAAAAGATACAATATCAGACCCATCGCGCATTGCCAAAAAATGTGTAATTTCCATTGTTTGCGGATGAATAAAATCATCACTGTCCAAGAACAAAATAAAATCGCCGCATGCGACCTGCATACCGGCGTTACGTGCATCAGACAATCCGCCATTTTTTTTGGTAACAATTTTGAATCGCGAATCACGCGCCGCATATTCTTCTAAAATTGCGGCCGAATTATCAGGACTGCCATCATTTACACATATTGCTTCCCAATCAGTAAAAGTTTGATTCAACACACTGTCCAAACAGCGCCGCAAATATTTTTCAACATTGTATATTGGAATAATAACAGAAATTGCCGGCATACACACCTCCATATACTTACTTTTTATACATTTTATTTATCATAACATCTGCAAAACTGCCTGGGATTGGATTTTTTGCATGGGCATATGTTGTCTTTTGGAAAAAAGCGCCCGATGTTACAGCATCAAAAGTTTTCTGGTCAAATGGTTTATTTGCATAATTCCACCATAACGCATGCGTCGGATCTTGATCAATATGCGGCATTTCTGCAAAATATTTTTTAGCACGCGCATCGTTCAAAACCAAAGTCTTGAATAATAATTGATGCATAAAGTAATCAAAGCTGTGGTTTTCATGAATCCAGTAATCCAAAATCATTGCACGCCATGCATCTAATAAATACGCGCCGCGCCGCGCCCGGATAAAGCAATTTTGCATAAAACTGTATGGACTGCCTACTTTTTGTCCGGCCATATAAACAAAGAAATCTTGTTCAATAATCCAATCTGGGATTGGTGCTGTGGCAAATCCGGTTGAATCCAACCAAATTCCACCATGTTCATATAATAATTCCACCCGACAAATATCTGCAAAATGTGCATTTTTTATTTTTCCTGCTGCACGCTTTTTCCAAATAATATCAGGCAAAGTTATGTATTCACGCAAAGAATTTTCGTCCAATACAACTAATTCTTGTTTACAGTTCTTTCGCACACTGCGAAAACATGCCTGAACCAGCGGCGGCGCGTTATCTTCGCCTTGCAACCAAATTGTCCAGATTTTTTCATGCTTGTCATCACGCACCACCGGGCGTTCCACCACCGCCGCTGCGGCCGGCAAATACCGTTGAAAATACCATGGAATTGCATCCGACAACACGTCACTGCGTACTGCACGCCGTGTTTCCCTGTCACGCCAAAACCAGTTCAGTATATGCCCACGAATTATTATATCTGATAAAGCACAAAATCTGGCCAATCCCATATTTATCCCCCTATTCCATATCAACTGGCGCCGCATCTGGGATACCAACATCATCGTCATCAGACGGCCCAGTCGTCATTTCTTCGGCAATACCATTTGCACGCGCCATAATTTTATCTTGCAATTCTTGTTGAACATCTGGATGTTCACGCAACCATTGACGTGCGTTGTTTTCACCCTGGCCCATACGTTCATTATTATAAGAATAGAAACTGCCAGCTTTTTCAATCAAATCGTATTTTACCCCCATATCCAAAATTTCACTGATACGGGAAATACCTTCGCCATACATAATTTTGAAATCAACAGTGCGGAACGGTGGTGCCACCTTGTTTTTTACAACTTTGACCCTGGTTTCGTTTCCAATAATATTTTCTTTGTCTTTGATTTGCCCAGTCCGACGAATATCCAACCGCACAGACGCATAGAATTTCAACGCGTTTCCACCAGATGTAGTTTCCGGATTTCCAAACATCACGCCAATTTTCATACGAATTTGATTGATAAATATCAACAACGTATTACTGCGTGATACAGACCCAGCCAACTTTTTCAAACTTTGTGACATCAAACGCGCTGTTGTTCCAACAAAAGAATCACCAATATTTCCTTCTAATTCAGCCTTGGGTACCAATGCCGCGACAGAATCGATAACAACAACATCAACCGCCCCAGATTTAATCAGCGTATCTGCAATTTCCAACGCTTGTTCCCCAGAATCAGGCTGCGATATAATAAGATTTGCAACATCAACCCCTAACTTTTTTGCATAACTGGGATCCAATGCATTTTCTGCATCAATATACGCACACGTGCCACCTTTTTTTTGTGCTTCGGCCACCGCATGTAACGCCAATGTGGTTTTACCACTGCTTTCTGGGCCATAAATTTCAACGATACGCCCACGCGGATATCCACCAATCCCCAGCGCAATATCCAACCCCAATGATCCAGACGAAATCGCTTCTATATTTTGTTGCGACCCATCACCCATTTTCATAATTGCTTCTTTGCCGAATTGCTTTTGAATTTGTGCCAACGCAGATTCCAACGCCGGATTTTTTGCCGGTGCTGATACTTCTTTTGCTACTTCTTTTTTTGCCATAAAACTTCCCCTTTTCTTATCAGGCAAATGATACAAATTATTTATGCCATACGCAATGAAAATAAGCCCCATCTGCGCACGACAAAATTACTTTTTGGCAACCACCAACATTGCCGAAATTGCACCGATTACCGCCGTAACAACCCATACCGCAGACGTACCACCAAACATGGTAATACACGCCGCCCCTAAAATAGGTGCAATAACATTTGGTAAATTTACACTGGTACGAAACACACCATAAAATTTAGTTTGCTCTGTCCGCGTTGCACGGTCAAAAAACATTAAATCATGCACAGATTCCATCAACGCCCCAGACACTTGCCATGCAACAAATATCGCCAACAACGGAAAACCTGTTACAAACGTCGCCAGCCCAGACAATATTGCAAACGAAGAAAAACCAATCAGCAACCATTTCTCTTTGCCGTATTTACGTACTAACTTTGCCATCATATCAGACAATATTAAATAAGGCACAATACCCAACGTCAAAACCCATCCTAACGCATCTTTGGAAAAACCATTTTCAATAACAACAATCGGTACATATAAATATCGCATCGCACGCAACGAATAATATCCAAAATTCACTGCATACGCACGTGGCATACCCGGCCGCCGGAAAAAAGCAACTGCATTTTTGAACAATGCCCGAAACGTTTTACGTGGGTTCACAGGTTTTATTTTTTTATCTTCTTGAACAATACGGAAAAACTTGAACGCCATCCAACCTGCAAAATATATCAATGCAGACGCAAAGAACGCCGCCCTGTTATTAAATTGATTGGCGATTGCAACCGCAATCGTTGGTGCAAACAACGCCCCCACGTTCATCCACAAATGATATCGCGAATTTAATTTCGCCATACCAATTTTGCCAGAAAAATCAGACATAAATAATGGTATCAACACCCCAACCAATGTAATCGCAATACCAGTGGTATAATCCAAAATAACAAACGTACTGGGGCGTATAGAAAAACTCATCATCGCATAACACGCCGCCAACATCAGCATTGCGAAATAAAACACGCGCACTTTGGAAAACCGGCGAAATATTTCATTTGCAAATAATCCAACAACCATACAGAACGCGGCATAAATCGCGACATAAATACCAACCACTGCGGAATTTGCAAAAATTTCCATTAAAACCAGTGAATAAACCGCATTATAAATACCGTCTGCAAACCCAGTAAATAATCCCAGATTTGCAAACGAAAAACCACTGACCCCACTTTTAACAGAAATATATTTATCCTGCGCCATATCGACCATATTATATCATAAAAAATTTCCCACTGCCAGTTACCAGCGAACACATTTGCTGTTGATTTAATTGTCACCTGTGATAATATAAAAAACGTTGATGGGCGTTCCATCAATGGGGTGTAGTAACCTCTCGTGATTGTCAGCGATGACACAAAATATCGCCTCCACTTTCGGGTTGGAGGGTTGTGAATATATTGAATCAACAACACTATTATCACGATAGTTACTAACCTCCAACCACCTATATTTTCGGTGGTTTTTTCATTCGCAATGAAAAAAGGAGGTTTAGAATGAAAAAACATTTATTATTTGTCGGCATAATGTGCGCTGTGACCATCACACCGGCCATGGCCGTTACAAAATGCGTCAATCTATCTTCTACTTCAACCACTTGTGCGGGGAATTTGTCATCATCCACAGGTGCAGATTGGTCGGCAACATGTACCACTAATGGTCAAAGTGTCGATATCAAAGGCGTCGCCGCATGCACTGCGGCAACCACTGGCCGCCCACCCGTAACAGGGACAGCAAAAACGACACTCAGTGCTAACTTGGCATCCGGAACTGTTGATTGCTATTGCAAAATGGTCAGTCCTGCCGTATCCAGATGGATTTTTGCTATTCGTCAAGAAAATTGTGGCAGCACCTGTGCAAAAATGTGTGCAAATGTATTGAGTTATTCTGACCGGGCAATGGCAAAAACAATGTTCAGCAGCCTTAGTGATTAAATAATATAAAAGGATAACCAATGTCGAAATTTCATTTTTTTATAATCAGTTGTTTATGCATAATATCAACACCTGGTATGGCGATTACACCGTCCACATCGTGCCCATCGGGTTATGTCACAGTAACAGAAGAATATTTAGATATAGCCAGCAATTTCTGTACATCTGGATATACATCCGCCGGTACAGCAACCAGTTGCCTGGAATCATCACCAACTGGTTCATGTATTATGTATGCGCCGGCCGGCGTCAGTTACACAGATTCATCCGGCACATATGAATTTGAACAGGCATGTCCATTGGAATAAACATCTGTTATTGTGACCTTTCATCCATTGGCACAAATACCGCATATGCGCGTGGACAATATTTGCAATTTGCAACTTTGCCTTTGCACTAAAAAACGGGGCAAATGCCCCGTTTTGAAATACTATTTATTATTTGCCGGTGCGGCGGCCTGTGATTGCTTTTTTTTATCTTCATACAATTTTTCAAAATCAACAGGCTGCATAACAAATGCTGGGAACCCAGATTCTGCCGTCATACGTGTAATCAGCGCACGAACAGATGGGAACAACAATGTCGGCACTTCAATCAGCAACGCACGTCTTTTTGCTTCTTCATCTTTTTCTTCTTCCATTTGAACCAGCCCAGAATACGTTGATTCAATCAAGAATATAGATTTTTCATCTTTTTCCAATTTTGAATGTACCTTTACAATCAAATCAACCATGAACAAATTGTTTTCTGCGCCCTTGATTTGAATATCAATATTTATTTCCAATTTTGCCTGGCCATTATCCTGCTTAAAGAACAATTCTGGCACATTTGGGCTTTCAAAAGAAAAGTCTTTCAAGAATTGGGTAATAATGTTAAATTTTGCCATTGCGTTTACTCCTTTTTTTACGCATCATTTTATGGTAATATAACATTATATATGATGATTTACAAGTGGGGGGACTAAGAAAAATGGCAGATTTGTTAAAACGGATTATATTCCGTGCATTTGCATTGGTGTTATGTACAGTATCTTTGACATCATGCGACCTGTCTACCCCAACCCACCATGGCGACAATTCTGTAATACCATCTAATTTACGGCGCGTTTCATACGATGCGTTACCCGGATGGCGCAACGACGATGTGCGATATGCATTACAGGCATTTCGTAATTCATGCCGGGCAAAAATTCAATATACTGGGCGCGTAATCCCAGATCGCGCATTATTCGAAGAAAAATGCCGTATGTTACCATCTGCATCGGCCGACGTTGCAACAATTCGCGCATGGTTTGAATCAAACTTTCAACCGTACCAGGTTGTTGACAATTCTGGCAATACACGTGGACTGTATACCGGATATTATTCACCAATAATTCCTGGATGTCGCACCCGTACGGCGCAATGCAACGAACCATTGATGGCGGTTCCGACCGACGGCCGTAATTACAAAGGTGTTCCCAAAAAACAAATTGTCGAACAGCAAATCGGCCGTCCACTGTATTGGGCAAATATTGTTGATGTACAAAATATTCAAATCCAAGGCAGTGGTATGTTACAACTGGACGACGGCACAATGGTCAAATTAAACTTTGCCGCGGTAAATGATATGCCGTTCAAATCGATTGGCGAACAACTGCGCGCACGTGGAATCCGCCCACCAAATGGATATTCTGCGGATGCGGTTTGGCAATATTTGAAACAAAACCCGTCATTGGCACGCGAAGTCATATATAATAATCCACGATATGTATATTTCTATGAATCTGTCCCCCCAGATGTAATTGGCAAACTGGGTACACCATTATCCAAAATACGTTCAATCGCCATGGACGACGATATTTACACATTGGGATTACCTGTATACATTGACACAAACCTGTCTGACGGCCGCCGGTTCAGTCGCCTGATGATTGCCCAAGATACTGGCAGTGCAATACGCGGTTGGATTCGTGCAGATATCTTTTTCGGCAAAGGTGACGAAGCATATCAATTCGCCCACGGCCAACATGCCCAGGGTCAAATGTTTATTCTGATGCCCAAAGAATACAGTTATGTCAAACCAGAATAATAAATTTCTTAAACGCACCGCACGCCCCAGCACGATTGCCAGTGCAATGGGCGAATTGATGCAAATATTTGGTGTACGTGCATCTGATTCTGATTTGATACAACGTTGGGATAAAATTATGGGTCCAGAAATCGCCAACATTGCCAAATTGGCGGCAATAAAAAAAATGCGTGATGGCCGATTTAATATAACACTGCGCCCCACAAATCCGGCATTTACATTACAACTGTCATACATGACGGACGAAATCACAAAAAAAATCAACAAATACTTTGGTCGTGATGCCGTCGCCAAAATCAGTTTCCGGAAATAGTTATCACAATAAAAAATATCCGCGCATAACGCACGGACATAAAATATCAAGTAATAAAAAGAATTATCTTACCATTTTTCTTTCCCACCAAACTGCAATCGCAGGAACCAAGAATAACACCACGCCGGCCAGTCCCCATACCGCCAACGTACCAATCGCATAAACATAAAACATTGGCGCAGAAACCCCAGTCACCAACACCCCCAGATAAATGAACGCCGGGATAAACGTCATCAGCCATATAAACAAAACCAACAAAGTATTCACCACAAACGCGCGAAACCAAACCCGTTGTTTTGACAATAATTGCGCATCACGCATTTCAATAAATTCCTTTTTCATAATCTATCCTTTTGGCTGTGACATAATTATACCAAAAATTGCGAAAAATTAAAACTTGAATCTGCTCATATTCGCGTGGGTCAACGCGATTGCAATCGCATCACTTTCATCTGGCGTCTTGGGATTTGCCGCCGGCATCAACATACGCACCATTTTATAAATTTGCTCTTTGCCGGCATGCCCTGCTGATGTCAAAGCCTTTTTAATTTTATTTGGTTCATATTCAAAAATCGGTATATCACGACCAGCCACCGCCACAATCGCCGCAGCACGCGCATGTCCCAAAATCAGTGTCGTTTTTGGATTTTGATTTACAAATGTAATTTCAATACTACATACATCTGGTGAAAATTGTTCACACAAATCATCCACCCCACGAAAAATAGTTGCCAATCGTGCTGGCATTGCCAATGTCGTTTTAGGCAAAATAACCCCACTGGCAACATAATGATACGCCGGCCCATTGACATCAATAATGGCCCACCCAGTATGCAATAATCCCGGATCAATTCCCAAAATCCGCATTTTATACCTTTACTATGTTATTTACGTTTCAATCGTAATTCATACAGTCCATCGCCTATTACATAATATTGCCAATTACTGTTATTACACATAAAATCCAAATCGCGCTGCAAATATGTGGTGTTTGGCAACAAATCACAATTCAATGTTGGCGTTGGCACACAGCTAAATTCCGCAGTCCCGTTTGCACAATACCTGTCTACTACATACATTTGAATATAGTGAAACATTTGCGTCCTTGCATAAGGAATATCCATCCCAGTAAATTGAACAGTAATATTATAAATATCATCTGGGTTGCCGTTCATATTGGCATCAATGCGTCTTGACCGGTCATCAGATTCTGCTGATGTTTGTCGGTTATCCGCCGTCTTGGTCAATAATTGACCTTGCTGCATATTCGCGGCATCAAAAAAAGTATCAAAAACAAAATCAGAACTTACTTGTGCGACGGAATCTGGATTATTTTTTAACATTTCACGCAATACCGGACACGAAACATCCGCATCAACCTTGGTTATCACATCTGGAATATTACCAACCGACACATTTTCAAAAATATACTTGGCTATACCAAACAACTGTGGCATAGACATACGAAATCCGTTTTTTTCTTCGTCATAAAAATCATAGTACAAATAATCCAAATATCTCAGATAATACATAAAACATAACAAAGCATTTTCATCAGACGAAAACAATTCAGTATTTGCAAAATTATCATAACTTAAAACTATTGGTGTATCTAATATAAAATCAATTTTATCATCGGCGCATACCGTAATCGTGGGCACAACAAACAGAAAAAACGCCAAAGACATTATAAATAATTTTCTCATTTTAACGCATCCTCGCACTGGTCTGCCACTTGCACCAAATCTTTAACCGCATTTATCTGGGTCGCATTAAATATAGTTGCCGTCAACGATGCCGCTGTTGTCGCACCACTTAAAACATTAGATGCAGTATTCAGATTTTTTTCGCGCGACGCATCCCCACTGCGTGTTTTATTTGAATTTGCAACCCCAGATGTAATTGTCCCAACCAATCCGGTTGCGGCACCAATTCCACTGGAAATTGTTGCCCCCTTGGCGCGAGTGTCCACAACCGATAAATCCACTGTTTTATACCCACCACACGCGGCGATAATTTTATCCGCCAATGCAACATCATCGTCCGTGGCAGTGCCAGCCACATGCGCATGCATCTTGGCATTTTCCAACGCACGCACGGCATCAACACAATCGGCAATCATTTCAGCCAGCCCACCCTGGGTACGATTCTTACCAGCGATTACCGCACCTGCAATATTTGAAACAGTACCAGTCGCCAATAATCCCGTACGCACATTACCCAAAGTTTTTGATTGCTGGGTTTTCTGATTCAACTCTTCTTGTTTAGCGGCAATTTCAGATTTCCCCCCACCACCAACCGCAACCATCACAGGTTCCGAACTTGAAATCATATCCATCAACGTATCTTTATCTATGCCCGTTAAATCAATTTTTGGATTATCCGATGTATCAGTTGGCTGGTTCATAAATCTTTCCAACCACTTCTCTATTTCTTCCGCCTGGGCATCAACATTTGATTTTACGATACCCACAACTGTTGCACCACCACTGGCCAACGTTCCAACCCCGGTCACAGCAGTGTTTATCCCAGCCATACGTTTTAATTCAACCATTTGATTCGACAGACCATCACACGCGGCACGTACATTTTGAATTGACACATCCAGCGCAGAAATATCCGCGGCATTTGCGCCACCACACGCAACCATCCCCACAATCAAACCAACAAAAACAGATTTCAATTTTTCCCTATGCATACTTGAACAAATTGTATCATAAACAACAGCATAAAAAAATAAAAAATACCGTGGGTAAAACACCCACGGACATAATATACACATACTTTCTGACTTACGCTGCGGCGGTAAAGACCTTTTGCACATCATCATTATCGTCCAACGCATCAACTAACTTTTCCAATTTTGCATATGCCTCATCATCTAAATCCATCGGCATATTTGGAATCCAAGTCAATTCGGCTTTTTCTGGTTCGCCTAATTTATCAGCCAATGCCTTTTGCACAGTAATAAAGTCATCTGGCTTGGTTGTAATAATAAAACCTTCTTCGTCAGATTCTAAATTATCTGCATTTGCATCCATAATGATTTCCATCATTTCATCTTCACTTTTGCCGATTGATGCCGGATAGAAAATTTGCCCAGCACGCGTGAACATGAAAACAACACTACCTTCTTCACCCATATTTCCGCCGTTTTTAGCAAAAATATTACGAATTTCCGGCACCGTACGACGTGGGTTATCTGTCAACGCTTCGACAATCACTGGGACTGCACCCGGGCCATATCCTTCGTACCGCACGGCAACATAGTTTTCTGTATTTGCACCAGACGCTTTATCAATCGCGCGTTTAATATTATCGTTCGGCATAGAATTTTTACGTGCGTTCAAAATTGCCAAACGCAAACGCGGATTATTATCTGGGTTTTTATCGCCCAATTTTGCCGCCATTGTTATTTCTCGCGCCAATTTAGTAAACAAACCACTGCGCGCTGCATCAACCGCACCTTTTTTGTGCTGAATATTGTGCCATTTGCTGTGTCCACTCATAATTTGACCTTTTATATATATTGAATTAAAATTACTGGCAAAAGGATACCAAATGATTGGAAAATTGCAAGGAATTGTTGATTATACTGGTGATGGATTTATTATATTGATGACACACGATGTTGGATACAAAGTCTTTACCCCAGAATACCTGACCCCGAAATCAACTGTTTCTTTATGGATTGAAACTGTTGTCCGCGAAGATTCAATTCGCCTGTTTGGTTTTTCAACCTTGGCCGCACAAAATTTATTCAATCAACTGACCGCGGTTTCTGGGGTTGGACCAAAATTAGCAATGGCAATTATGGGCGCAATTAAAACAGATACTTTATTATCCGCAATCGCCACGGGGGACGCAAAAACAATTACATCCGCACCTGGGGTTGGTAAAAAAGTGGCTGAAAAAATCATCGTTGAATTAAAGACACGCATCGGCGGTACATCTTTAAATCTGGGCGATACAACTGGCACATCTGGTGCATTACCCGATTTATTGGCCGCATTGGAATCTTTGGGATACAGACGTTTAGATATTGTTGATATGGCACAAAAATTGGTTGCCGCCAACCCAGATGCCGACGTATCAAAACTGGTGCCAATGGCATTAAAACAAATCAGTGGGAATAAATAAATATGAACAATAACGATACTATTTTTGCCCTGTCGTCGGGACATGGAAAATCCGGTGTGGCGGTCATACGTGTATCGGGCGACGATTTATATAATTTATTTTTGCAAATAACAAATCGCAAATCTGCGGATACGCGCCATGCATATTTTGCAAACTTTCGCGATACATCTGGTGATTTAATTGACCAAGTTATCGCGGTATATTTTGCGGCGCCCCACTCTTTTACTGGCACAGACATCATTGAAATTTATTCCCACGGCGCACCGGCTGTGGTGAATAAGATATTTGAATATTTTCGTGATATGGGCGGCCGCATGGCCACACCTGGCGAATTTTCACGTCGCGCATTTTATAATAACAAAATGGATTTAACAGATGTTGACGGACTGGCGGCACTGTTAGACGCACAAACCGATGCCCAAAGAAAATCAGCACTGGCATCCATGTTGGGCGGCGACAGTGAAATATATAACGCGTGGCGCCATCAAATGATTGAAATTTCCGCGTATGCCGCGGCCATCTTGGATTATGCAGACGATGAATTACCCACAAACATCGGTGATACCATCCGCAAAAAAACAAAAAAATTATACGATGAAATCAGCACCGCTATTTCGCATCATGCAGCGGTTCGCGCCATCCGCAGCGGTTTTAACATCGCACTGGTTGGACGTACAAATGTTGGTAAATCATCATTGTTTAACGCAATTTTGGGTGCCAATCGCGCAATCGTATCAGATATACCTGGGACAACACGTGACGTCGTATCTGCCACCCTGGATATTGGTGGATACATGGTAAATTTATCAGATACGGCCGGAATTCGCCGTGCCACAGACACAATCGAAAAAATTGGAATTGCGCGTACAAAATCAGAAATTGAAAACGCCGATATAATTATCAATGTACAAAGCGCTAAGAACAAAATCCAAATTCCATCACACGCCGCACCCAATACTATTTATGTTATAAATAAATCTGACGCTGCCCACACCACCCCAAACATACGCGGCATAATATATACATCTGCTAAAACAGGCACTGGGATAAAAAAACTGATTACCGCAATAAATAAAAAAATATCAGCCATCGCAAACACCGCAGAATCCAGTGTCGCGGTCAACGCACGCACACGCGGATTATTATCAGATGCCGCCACAGAATTAAACAGCGCACTGAATGCCCCTGTTGAAAATTATGATATATTCGCAGAACACACACGTCGTGCCGCAGACGCGATTGGCAAAATATTGGGCACAATTACCGCCAACGATGTACTGGACGCTACGTTTTCACAATTATGTTTAGGCAAATAAAATAACGATTTGAATTTAGACAAATTTTTACAAAGTTACAAAAATACTTTAACTTTATATTATGACTATGAACAGCATATAAAAACAATACCGACAGACATCATCTGTCGGCATTATATCAGGTAAAAAACACCAAATCTTATTCTTTACGAATTGGATATTTACCCTCTATCAAATTTTGACGTACAACGTGATGTTTAACCTTTTGCGTACTGGTCACAGGCAAATCATCTGTCGTCATTGCAAAGTGCGTCACCCATTTATACGACGCAACTTTTTTATTCGCCTGGGCAATGGCCGCAGACAATTTTTCCAACGTCATATCTGGTTCTACACTGAACACACCATACGTCACAGTTTTACCTTTGACCTTGTGTTCAAACACAGCAACATTTTTAACCCCCGGGATTTCGATAAACATGCCTTCCAATTCATCTGGATACACATTTTTACCAGAATCCAAAACAATGACCTGCTTTTTACGACCTGCAAAATGCAATTCACCATTTTTATCCATGGTTACCATATCACCGGTATTAAAGAATCCACGATCATCAAACACTTCGGCATTGACCCCAGGATTATTCATATATCCACCAAACACCTGGTGACCGCGTACCCACAAAACCCCAACGCCATCTTCGTTTTTATCACGAATTTCGCATTCGTTGTTTGTGGTTGGCCCACCAAAGGCAAACGGCAAACGTTTTTTAGTTGGCTTTGAAATACAAATAGGCCCAACTGTTTCAGTCAAACCGTATCCCTGAATAAACGTCAATCCCAAACGTTCATAAAACGTTTCAACCTCTGGCTTGGTTGCGGCACCACCGGCAATCAGCAACTTTGCACGACCACCGAACACCGCCAACACAGGTTCTTGAACCTTTTTAACCAATTTACCCAGGCCGATTTTTTGCAATGTTTTGCCATATTTCAACACAAACGATACCAACCACCATTTATGTTGCGCCTTGATATTTTCAATGATGCGATTACGCAAAACTTCCCATAAACGCGGCACAGCCGGAATTACATGCGGACGATATTCTTTGAAATCCGCCATAATTTCTTTTGGATTGATGCTGGGTTGCAACAACATACCGGCGCCATAATGCAACGTTGCCAATATTTCCACCGCAAACCCAAAGATATGATACATGGGTAAAAATCCATACAACACGAACCCAGGACTTATCCATTTATGCATATCTTCCAATGAATTAGAACATTCAACCAAATTAAAGTGCGTCAATGGAACAACCTTTGGCGTACCCGTTGACCCAGATGTAAACGATAACGTTGCCACATCTGTTGATTCCAATGCCACAGGTTTCAAACGCGCATCAATTTTTTCATCTTTCTTGGTAATATCATAAAATTCAAATTTTTTGGTTTTAAAGAAAAATGACGGTTCTGCACATACAAATTTGCATCCTGCGATTTGGGTCATATTATCATATTCGAACGGCGTCAAATTTGTATCTAATAACAATACAGTTCCACCCAAATACCAAACCGCAAACAATGTGATTGGGAATTCAGGAATATTGTGTGCCAAGATACCAACGACATCGCCCTGCTTTACGCCTGCTGCATGCAGTGACGTTGCGCGCGCCCGAACCAAATCTATAAATTCTGAAAACGTAACTTTTTCGCGTACCAGAAACAAGTTGTCTGGCCATTTGGCAGTTGTACGTTCCAGTAACTGATACATATTCATAATAAAAATTCCTTGTTGTTTTTATATTGGACAAACACTATTATATCCACCAAGGAAAAGATTGCAATTATGAAAATACTGACATTAAATATCAATTCTATACGTGCCCACGCAGAAAGTTTTATTGATATTCTGCGTAATGGTGAATATGACGTCATTTTGGTCCAAGAATTAAAGGTTGATAACGCCAACTTTCCACATAACCTGTTTGATGATTTTGGTTATAATATCAAGGTTTTTGGCCAAAAATCATGGAACGGCGTCGCCGTATTTTCCAAATATTCTATCGAAGACGTCACATGCGGCATGCCAAATTTCCCAGATATAAACGCACGATTTATCGAATGTGTTATTGACGGACATATACGTATAATAAACGTATATATGCCAAACGGTGACACCATTGATTCACCTAAATTTCCATATAAACTGGACTGGATGCGCGCATTTACAAACTATATTGCCCAATACGCCAATTCCCCAGAACAGGTTATTATCGGTGGCGATTTCAATGTTGCATTGACAGATGCGGATGTATGGAAACCTGCAAATTACGTTGGTATTGCGATTGCGGCACCGGCGGCACGCGAAATTATGCAAACATGGTTAAATAACGGTTGGTATGATGTATGGCGCACAATGCACCCAGACGATATCGGATACACATGGTATGGATATCGTGGGCGCGATACGGTCGGAAATAAACAAGGTCTGCGCCTGGATTATTTCTTGGCAAATGCGTCTGCAATGAAACAAATAAAAAACTGTGAAATTGATATGAATCCACGTTTGGCGGATAAACCCACTGACCATTGCGGATTGATGTTAAAAATGGGCTAATCATTTACACGCGCAAAATCATCATACGCTTGGTATTTGGCATCGCCTGTTTGACGATATTCATATGGTGCACGACCAACTAAAAACACATCTATCATTTGCTTTGCCTTGGCAACCGCTGCATCCATCATTTTTTGCGTATCGTCTGGTTCATACGTAATAATACGTACATCACGATTTTTCAGTTGTAAAAATTTCATCACAGGTGTTTGTGATTTCACCGTCGTACGCAATGGAAATCCCCCAGATTGTAACATATACGCTTCTAATGGCAACTGGGGCATATTACCGTCTGCCAGTTGTTTTTTTGATGGCGCCGCACCTGTTTTGATATCCAATACCCCACCATCCCAAACGCGATCTGCACGTGCACGTATCGTATGCCCATCAACCGACATTTTACCGCCAATTTCTGGCACAGATTCCACCAATTCAGTCATCAGATTTGAAATAACCGGCGCAATTTCTAAAAAACGCCGATGCCAAAAGTGAAACAATACACTGTCCGCACCCAATTTTTCCAGCGCACGCGCATCCATTTGTCGCACTAAATTATCTGGATTAAAATCGCGTGACACTTCTATCACCTGATGTACCAGATTGCCAAAATCGCGTGCATCTGGTGCCATCCAATAATCATTTAATACACGCAACCGCAACATATGCCGCACATAGAACGCATACGGATTATGTATCAAATATTCCAAATCAGTTACATAAATATCACCCCAGTCATCTGTAACAACCGGCGGCGAATAATCTAATACCCGGCTTGGGACAACATCACGCCCACGCACCACCGCCAAAATATCATCAGCAGCCTTGGCATCATATTGACCGCCACGTACCGCCACACGTGATAAAAAGCGTGATTGCGTTGTCTGAACACCCCCGGCATTTCCACTGCGTATCCAATAAACATCACCCCCACATGACAAATTCATAAAATCCAATGCTTGTAAAGATACTTTTCTGTCTGGTGACGGTAACCCGATTTTTTCCGCCACCGCACGTGGCAACCACGAATTTTCATATCCACGTGCCGGGAACATACCATCATTTAATCCGGTCAGAATCACAACATCTGCCGTCTGCATACGTGATTCTATGGTTCCCAATACAACAACATCTGCATCATCAGACATTTGACTGCGCACTTGAACACCACCAATTACATCTGATAAAAACGCACGTGCATCAGATAAGTTCAGCTGTATATGCATAAAATCCAGGCAATTTGACAATTCATCTATGGCGCGCCACACAGATATCGATGCCGCATCATCTACATTAAAAGACGGCGCAAAATTAAATTCACAATCGTCAACAATGCGAACCAATGTGCCAATTAAATTATACCCAGAATCCGCATATATTCGATTAAATACAGACGCATCACCACGTTCAATCCAATCATCAAATAAATTTAATATTGCGCGCCCAACCGCCGTCATCGTACCTGGTATACCACCAGAAAAATCCGCATTTATATTACGCCGCGCTAATTCAGACGCAATACGCTGATTTCCGGCGGCATCTGGCGTTATAACCAAAACGCTTTTATGCGCATCCACTGCACGCCCAGCAATTTCCGCAACAACCGCGGCTTCTTCGCTTTCACGTGCACACTCAATCAAATGACAATGTTGTACATCTGCGCCATTATCTGGTCGCGCTGGATTATTACCAAACGCATGATTAAAAAAACACATCGCCGACGTTCCAACATCAATCGGCACTAATTCAGATACCTCCACCCCAATCCGCGATAAAAATTTATATTCAGAATTATACGGATTTGTATTTAATTCAAAATCAGACGCATCGCCAGATATATGCCCTGATAATATAATACGTCCATGTGGCAACGCCGCAACCGCCGCCATTAAATCCGCCGTTGCTGGCACACTGGCGGTTGATCCACACACAACAACCAACTTGTACTTATCCAATACTTTTATCCATGCACGAATATCAGAATTGCGCGCCTGGGTCTGTGTTGGACTCGAATCTGCGATTTCTGATTCAACACGGGATAATATGTTTAACAATTCTGCCTTGCGTTGAAAGTGGGTGGCATATTTATCATCAACTAAATCCATCCAGTTTATTTTTGTGGCATCAATTCCTTCGTTTTCCAGATAATCTTGCATACGCAACAAATCATGCGCCACCGGCAACGCAGTTGCAATATTACCAATACATGCATCTGCCGCCAATAATTTTGCCATTGCAACCAATCGCATTGTATTTGATATTGCATCCAATGATTCATCTTCTGCATCTTCATCTGCAGCTTCACCCAATGCGACCAATCGTGGCAAAATTATACTATGCCCTGCACAATGCACCAAGTAACGTTCCACACTGCGCACAGCACGCCGACTGGGTAAAAAAATCAACATATCTGATAAATCTACCCCAGACGCGTTTAATACACACCCCAACGCATCCAACATGCGCCCAGGATTTGTCGCATAAAAAATATTTTTATTTGATGCCAATTATTGCCCTTATCGGTTCAATCCCAGTCTTTTTTTCAGCCGACGTTTCCAATATTTCCGTTATCATTGCCGGATGATTTTCATGATTGATTTCCACCTGGTTATGTTCACGTATCCGTTTGTCTTTTTTAGTATACACAACCTGGTACGATATTCCGTGCGCATCACAAAAATCCATTAAATCCAAATCTGCATCACGTGGCCCAATTCGTGAATCAACCAGTAAAAACAATCGTCGCATCTGTCGCCGATTTAACAAATATTCTTCTAATCTATTCAGCCACCGCATTGCATCCGCCCGTGACACACGCGCATACCCATATCCAGGCAAATCTGCAATCATTATTCGGTCGTCAACATTGAACAAATTCAATGTCTGGGTACGCCCAGGCGTATTTGATGTACGTGCCACATTTTGCCCAACAACCGCATTTATCAATGATGATTTACCAACATTACTGCGCCCAACAAAAGCATATTCTGGGAATACAGTATTTGGCAACCCAGACACCGTATCAAACGCACCAACAAATTTAATCATCATTGCCCCCTTTGCCCAGCATACGGCGATACGCTTCTTTCTTAGAAATCCCCGTACGACGTGCTAAATCTGCCGCAGCCCCTTTGGTTGATGTGGCCGATATATCATTTACAATTTCTGTAATTTCTGCATCTGACATTTTATGTTCTGGGGCTGGTGCAATTACGATTACAATTTCACCACGTGGTGGTTCTATGTGCATCAAATCCGCCGGAAATCCGATAATAGCCTGTTCATGAATTTTAGTAATTTCGCGTACAATCGCGATTTGGCGTTCTGGCATAACACGCGCCAATGCCGCAACAGTATCCATTATACGATTTGGACTTTCATAATAAATAATTGTATGCCGAATTTTATTATCATCACGCAATTTCTTTTCATCAAAAAAACCACAGAACGTAAATCTATCCGTTGGGAATCCAGACAACACCAACCCAGAAATTGCCGCCACCGGCCCCGGCACAACGTACACAGGAATATTCGCCGCACGCGCCGCACGCACCAATCTGAACCCTGGGTCACTGATACCCGGCATCCCTGCATCAGACACAGCCGCAACCGACATCCCTGATTGCAATTTTTCAATCAATTCTGGTACAACATCGCGTTCATTATGTTCATGACACGACACCCGTGGTGTTTTTATATCAAAATGCGTGGCCAATTTTGAAAATACCCGTGTATCTTCGGCGGCAATTAAATCAACGTTTCGCAAAACATCAACCGCCCGTGGCGACATATCAGATAAATTTCCAATCGGTGTTCCAACAATATAAAGCCCAGATTGCATTACAAATCCTTTTATAGTAGAATAATACAAAAATAAACGGACATTTCAATGCATATGAATAAAACAAACAGAATTTTTGATATTTTGGCTATACTAACCATTGCTGGATGCGCAGAAACCACCCAAACCACAGATTGGTACAGTGAATATGGAACACTGGAAACCGGCACACCTGTGGTTATGCAATATGTTTCCCCGGATTTACAGCCCGGAACCCCATCTGACAATTTGCTGGGCGCACCGGTACACCGCATGGCGGTAATGTTACCATTGACTGGTGATGCGGCATTATCTGGTCGTGCAATTCGCACATCTATCGAAGCGGCCGTTTTACAATCTGCCCCCCAGAATTTGTCTGTTGCGTTTTATGATACAGCAGAAAATTTAACTGCAACAATCACAGATGTTTTATCCACAGAACCATCTGTAATTGTCGGGCCATTATTTGCAGACGATGCCCGTGCATTACGCAATGCAAAATCGCCAGATATACCAGTACTGTCATTTACATCTGACGCCACCGCATTGGGCGACGGTGTTATGACAATGGCATTGATGCCCACCAACAGTACCGAAGCAATCGTCCAAGAAATGTATTCTGATGGAATCCAAGGATTTATTATCGTGGCCCCAGATACACAGTCAGGAAAATTGATGGCTGGCACTGCAACAACTGCGGCCGACATGTATAATATTCCTGTTACTGGCGTATTTTATTATACAGAAAACAATACAGAATCTATCAAAAACACGGCACGCGACGCATCAATGAACGCGGCACGCAGTGCTGCCAACACACGCGCCCGTGAAATTTTATCCGATATATTGACCACAGAACGTTTAACAGCGATTGAAAAATCATCGCTGACCATACAACTGGAACGCATGTCAAAACGTGATACCTTAGGGAAATTACCATATAACGCCGTTCTGTTTTTAGGTAACGGTAACGACACCGAAAGCATGGCATCATTTTTACGTTACTATGGCGTTGCCGCATCAGACGCCCGGTTTTATGGTACCGCATTATGGGACGGATCTGATATAGTAAACGATATAACAATGATTGGTGCAAAATATGCAACATTACCAGATATGGCACCATCTTTTGTAAATTTATACGAACGTATATCTGGTACATCGCCAAACCGTTTAACCGGATTCGGATATGATGCCGCCAACATGGCAATGGGCATGATATATTCAACAAAATCAAACGCTGCATATTTATTAGACCCCAGTGGATACGCCGGTGTATCTGGACTGTATCGTTTGGAACCCACGGGCGAAAATGAACGTGCATTACAAATTGTTCAACTGACAGGTGACGGAACAACAAAAATTGTACGCAATGCGGCGCAAAATTTCTTGACCCCAATATATAACTTGGAACAAAACAAAATAAGACCTGCTGACGCAATGGATTTAGAAACCCCAGGCGTCAATCCAGATGATTATATAAATATCCCCACGCGTCTGCGTGAAAAATATGAATCAGAAACATACGGCACGCATATAACCACGCAACCAGTAATCCCCCCCCATGATGTTGAAACAATTACTATTTTACCCGAAGATGACCGTGATGTTGTAATAACATCGCCTGATTTTCAACCTGTAAACCTGGAATCAATCAACCGCACATATATTGACAGCGTGGAAATAGAGGAATAAAAATGTCCGCATCCGACCCAACCAGAACATCTTTGCGCCGCAAGGCTGACCATGCAAAAACCGGCCGATGCAAAAATTTGATTGTGGTATTGGAATCACCACGCAATTTGGAAAACATCGGTACTGTAATTCGCAATGTGAACGCATTGGGTGCTGAAAAATTATACATTGTTGACCGTTTTGACGTATTACCAATCGATTGGTCCACCATGCGTAATAAAAAGAAATTATTGGATATTTCTGCATCGGCCGTAAAATGGACATTTGTAAAGAAATTCAAAACAACCGATGAATGTATGAACCATCTGGAAAAAAATGGTTTTACATCCATCGTTACATCGCCACATATACGTGGCAAAACAAATGTTTTATTACAAGACGGCGATTTTACCCAGGGAAAGCTGGCCGTATGGTTTGGAAACGAGGCTTGCGGTATCAGCGATTTGGCCATATCACGCAGTGCAGCATGCGTACAAATAGAAATGTACGGAATCATAGAAAGCCTGAATTTGGCCACATCAACTGGTATTGTATTATACGAAATAACAAAACAACGCCGCCAATATCAAAAAACACATAAATATGCGCGCAGAAAAAATCCACCTATTGCTGGATAAAAACTAATACGCCTGTGTTCGTACAGTCCACCCCACACATGCAGTTGGCCAATTAGTCATTTTCCGCAAAGATTGTAATCTGTTTTTTACTAGCACCATCATAAAATCATCAACCCGATTTTCTGGTATTGAATTGATTACCCCGATTGTTTGTTTTCCTAAATATCCCGTCACAGGCAACATTTCCCCAAAAACTTCATTTAATGTTTGTTGCAGGGTCTTTGTGGAAATCACAGGCCCACTCATCACACCCATATCAAAGACAGCATTTCTGATTCTGTCATTATTTATTTTTCCGATATTGGTATTATCCCAATATTGATTTTTATATATTTCTTTGACCTGTGACGCCGTTAAATCCCTGACATCTGATGGAAAATGTTTTGTTGGATTATTGCGTAAATATTTTTCCAGCGTACTTTGTTTTATACCCATATTTGTTGGCTCGTCATCAACCTGATCTTTACCATTGGTATACCCACCTTCGACCCTGACTAATTTATCATAAGCCATATTAAATTTTTCATCCGTTTCCATTAAATCCCCCTAAATATATAAATCCCCATACGGGGCAATAAAAAAAGACGGTATTTCACCGTCTGTTGTGCTACATATTATATCATAAAATACAAAAAAAATCAATTTACAACATCTGAATCAGAATCAAAACTTTCCACAAAATGCCATCTGTCATCATCCAATACAAAATGAAAACATTGACAGTTTTTAATCGCATCAACACGCATCCCAGCCGCCCAACATAACGCACGCGTCACCCCACCATGTGATGCCACTGCAACATCCATGTATTCATTTTGCGCAATAATTCGCCCCAGCGCATCACGAATTCGATTAAAATTATCATCTATGCGTTGTTGCATATCTGCGTTATCAGAATAACAAAATCCGAATGCTGCATCTGATAATCCATCGTCTATGATAATCGGCACCCCACCATGATGTTCTGAAACAATTTGTGCTGTATGCACCGCCCGTGGCATTGGTGACGAATAAATCGCATCTATGTTTTTATCTTGCAAAATTTCCGCCAAATGTACAGCCTGATTTATCCCAACATCTGTCAACACTGCACTTATTCCACCACCACCTGGGATACCTGCAACATTTGCGTTTGTTTGCCCATGCCGAAAGAAATAAAAATTCCGCATCAATAAAATCTCCATTTAATCCACATATACCACAAAATCATTCACATAGATAAATTATACAATAAAAATATAAACCGACAAAACAGTCAATTTATGTTTCGACACCCCCTTTCACTGCGCGTTGGCGCGTTTGCCCAGAACTAAACAATCTGACGATTGTATGGCCTACAACTCAAAATAACAATGCCCCATCAGCGATATTTTTTGATGGGACCCTGGATTCCCTCGCACGGCGTTTTCACGACAGCTGTGGGGCATTCCTGACGATTTGACCGCGCGTTGCTTGTCAAATCTACTCATTGTCGAACCAGTGGTTCTCATCTCGCCACTCTATCACAAAACAAAAACCGACCATCCGGTCGGTTTATGTTTTGGTGGGAGTGGGTGGATTGTAATTCCCACCGCAATAAATTGCGGCGTGCCCCTTTCACTGCGCGCTGACGCGCTTGTTCCGAACCAAACAATCTAGCGATTGTATGGCCTAATCCATATACCACAACCCAAAATATAAATACCCACCATTTGGCGGGTATTTATATTTTGGTGGGAGTGGGTGGATTCGAACCACCTCAGGCTTAAGCCAACAGATTTACAGTCTGCCCCGGCTCTCCAACTCCGGCGCACGCCCAATCTCTATTCCGCCCGCCTGCGCCAAAGGCTTCGGTGGGCAATGGATTTTCAGCCCTTGCTGCGCTGCGGTGAAAATCCTTGGTGCGGGCAGCGGGAATCGAACCCGCATTTCAAGCTTGGAAGGCTTGCATACTAGCCTTTGTACTATGCCCGCAACAAATTCAAAGCCAAATGATTATATACTAAATTTACCCAAACGCAAGTATTTAATTCATCTGCTTTAACGCATACCATGTATGATATCTTCCATACTCAACAGAAAATCCATATCATACCCACGGGCCTTTAATCTTTGTAACACCAAATGCGCCAAATTCGCCACCCCCAGACGTTTATACACCTCGACAACCGTGGTGATTTCATCTGTTGTCATATGTTCTGCTGGTTGTAAAGCCATGGCGATGGCCAATTCACGAACTGCCGCGCGCGAATATGCCGCCTTGTTACCGCGACAACCATATTGATACAGCACCGAATAAGTATTCGCATTATCCAAGAATTCTTCATAACGATATGCATCAGTATCAATATTTTGCAACACACGTTTTTCTAATGTTTTGCAAACCCGTTCATCTGAATACAGATATTCCACAGAACGCATCGCGTTATTTTCTGGTTCATATACCGCACGCAATCCATCTGCAATCGCCTGCTTGCGCACAGACATATCTGCAAACAGTTGGGAATTTTCTGGGCAACCACGCTGGGCCAACACAGAATAAATATGCGCACTGGCTTCTTGGGCTGCATAATTGACATCATCATCATCAACAATTTGCTTTAATAAAGTGTCTTCAACAACCGCACATGCTGGGCGAATTGATGGTTCCGCCGTATCTGACGCCCCAGCCGCATCACCGATTTTTGGTTCAACCACTGTTTCTGCGACAAATCCGCCATCTGGAACATAACGATTACCAATTATCCCACCATCATACAACACCCATGTGGCCGCACCACATACCAATAAAATAACAATTATCAGCCATAACCATACCCGACCACGGCGATGCTTTTTTATGCCTGCATTTACGTTTTTTGTTTTCTCTCTCATTTTATACCCCTTTTATTTTATCTTATTGGTGGAAAGCAATCGCCGCCATTATCAGGACAGCAATTAAAACCCAAATCCCCCATATCTGTATACGTTTCGCCCGTGCAACATCCATTTTTATCTGGCGCTGTTCCATCATCACATACTAAATCCGCGCTATATGCATTATTCCCAGCACATACAGCGATTATATACCCAACACCAACGCCTATTATAAAACACAACACACATGCGCACACGCGCCAAAATCTTGCACCTATTTTCATAATGCATTTCCACTGTTTATCGGCGGATAACACGTGCCACCATCATCTGGGCAACATGCAAACACCAGATTTCCCATATCTGTAAACGTTTCCCCCGTGCAGCATCCAAATTGGTTTGGCTTGCTGCCGTCTTCGCATAACCCAGACGAAACATTACGTGCCGCGGTTTCAGCATCAACAACAACAGATTCAGATTTATCAATTTCTGTGCAATCTGCATCATATTGATTTTGCAACGGCGCTATTTCTGCATCAGACGCATCATTATTTAACATCATATCTATGTCAGATTTCAATTCAGCACACAAATCTTGACGTTTGCCCAGATATTCATTTAATACAGATTTTACAGTAACCACAACTGTTTCAACTGTCGATGTGGTTTCCACCGCCGCCGGCGTCGGCGTTGCAATCACAGACGCCGCAGACACACGACTGGCAGTTGTTGTGCGCCGCCCAGCCGCAGATTTAGAACAATCGGCACGATATTTTGCCTGTAACTGAGCCAATTCTGCACTTTGTGATTCATCAGTTGATTCCAACGCTGTCAATTCACTGATGCGCGACCGCAATGTTGTGCAATCAGTTCTGTCACTGACATCTGCTGCAACCACTGGGGCGCATATGATACACATTACCAATACAGAAAATATTTTTTTCATTTTTTTATTCATTTATTATTTGTTCCATTTGCAGGATAAAATCCGTTGCCGGATCTATCAGTTTTTCAATTTTGTTCAAGAAAGCCTGGGCTTCACGCTGCATATCCAGTTTTTTGAACGTATCAATTACAATTTCTGTATCACTTTGCCTGAAACTTTCTTCGGGTTGCAGCGCCGTTGCAATTTCCAATTCACGTAACGCCAATGTTTTATACATATCCGTATTTTCTGCACATCCCTTATCCGCCAATGTGCTGTATGTATCTGCATTTGCCAAATGATCTAAATAATAAGTACTGTCTTCTGGATTCAAACGATGTTTTAACAACTGTTCAATACGTGCACACGTAGATATTATTTCTGGATGATTTGTCACAGCTGGTTTAACCGCACGTTCAATTATAACCAACCGCCCAGCACACCCATCAGAATACGCCGCATTTAATTCATCCAAAGTCTGGGCATCTTCGGCTGTTGCGCCACGTTGGGTAATAGATACAATTTCATTTGCAATCGCATCACATTGTGCCACATCCAACGATTGCCGCATATCATCTGTTGGCCGATATGTCAGTCCTAAAATCAAACCACACGCAAACAACCCAGCCAACGCAACCGCGCCCCAGATTTTATGCCCCAAACTGCAACAATTTACTGGGCATTCTGCCGTTTTTTTTGCCTTGGCGTTTTTTGTTACCTTGGTTGCTTTTTTCATAACTTTCCCCCCTGCTTTATATATATTATTGCACAATTCCGTCATGAATTGTAATATTTTTATCAGCACGCGATGCTAAATTCATATCATGCGTTACGAACAGCATCGCCATTTTTTGCTTGCGCGCCAAATCCAGCAACAAATCAAACACTGTTGCTGCATGCGCCGGATCCAAACTGCCGGTTGGTTCATCTGCCAACAAAATTTCTGGATTATTTGCCAATGCACGCGCCACCGCTGTGCGCTGTTGTTCACCCCCAGACATTTCACCTGGCAAATGCGATGCACGATGTGCAACATTTGCCGCACGCAGTAATTTCATCGCACGCGCATTTGCCGCCCGTTCATCAACACCATTTGCCAACATTGGCAAAACAACATTTTCCAGCGCAGTAAAATCCGCCAATAAATTATGCCGCTGATACACAAATCCAATTTTGCGCCGACGCATATACGTGCGCATTTCATCATCCATTTTTTGTACCGGTGTACCATCCAGCAAAATACTGCCACTGGTGGGCTTGTCCAATAATCCAACACATTGCAATAACGTTGATTTACCACTGCCCGACGGCCCAACCAGTGCGATAATTTCCCCCCGATGCAAATCAAATCCACCACCGCGCAGAATATGTAACGGTTGACCACCTTCGATAAAAGTTTTTTTAATATCGCGCACCGACAAAACAACATCGCCCTGCTTTACCTTGGACAAAGAATTTAATATATTTGCCATTTGCATATTTCCTTTTATTCGTTACGCAATACATCCACAGGATCCGTACTGGCGGCCTTCCACGCAGGATACAAAGTCGCTAAAAACGCCAACAGCACTGCAATCAATGCGATACCAACAACATCAGTCACCACCAATTTTGACGGCAATTCTGACAAATAATATAATTCTGCTGGGAACAAATCACGTCCTGTGGCCCATTGAAAGAATTGACGTATCGGTTCAATATATATTGCAATTAAAACCCCAAATATCGTACCAAACGCCGCCCCCAGCACACCAATACTGGTACCAGACAAAATAAATATTTTCATCATAGAACGCCGTGACACACCAAATGTTCGCAACACCGCAATATCTTTGGATTTATCTTTGACCAACATCACCAAACTGGACACGATATTAAATGCCGCCACAATCACAATCAGCATCAATATTAAAAACATAACATTTGATTCAACCTGCAACGCGCCAACAAAACCACGATTCAAATCACGCCAATCACGCACAACAAAACCATCCGGCAACAGATTTGCCAACGCATCACGCACCGCGGTTGTTTCTTCGGGATCGTGCAAGAATAAATCTATATGTGTAACAGCCCCCGGTATATTCAAATACTTTTGCGCAGTTTCCAACGGCATAAATATATACCCAGAATCATATTCATACATCCCCATAAAAAACGAAGACATAACTGGATACGACATAATCCGCGGCATAGACCCAAATGGTGTCGGCGTTGCATTATTTGCAGACACCAAAGAAATATTGTCCCCCATACCAACACTCAGCGCACGGGTCAGCGACGCCCCAGCAACCAATTCGCCATCTGCAATTTTATCTAATGGTTTGCCATAAATCCGTGTCCCAGTTGTTGTTTTGGCCGCCAAATCAGACATACGAATTCCACGTATCATTGCGCCCGTATTGCGTCCATTTGCAGACGCCATAACCTGGCCTTCGGCAATGGGAACAATACCAACAGTATTTGTGGCCACAACTTTGTTCTGGCGCATTTTATCAATCAAGAAATCATAATCTGTTATCGCACCATCTTGGTGATAAACAACCACATGACCGTTCATACCAACAATGCGTGATAACAACGTATCATGAAATCCCCCCATCACAGACATAACGACAATCAGCGTCGCCACACCCAACATAATACCAATCAACGACACCCATGATATAACAGACCCAAACCCACGTCGCCGCGCGCCCAGATATCTAAATGCAATTTTTGCTTCTAATTTCGAAAACATTTATAACCCCTGTGTATCCGCGCCCAAGAAATCACGTAACGCGTCACCAACCAATGGTATATCAGACCCCATGGGCATTTTAGCCGCATCCACAATCGAAATTATACGTGGCGACATAAACACAACCAGTTCTGCAAACGGACTGATAAGTGTTTCTGGTGTTGTCACGAACGAATGTGTTGGAATACCAATTATCACATAATTATCACCAACATCAGACGGAATATTAAAAGAAGACAATTCACCGTTACTGGTACGCAGAACAATTTTTGCATCTATTTTATTTTTACCACCATAATCACCATATGTCCCAGTTGCACCAATTACTAAATCTGTTTCCAATCTGTCTTCTTTGCTGCATTGCCCGATATCAAACCGCGATTGCCACCCATTTGGAATAACAAAGGTTCCCTGTGAAATCAAAACCACATTAGACTGCTGTGATAAAAATTCTTGCAACGTTTTTGTATTGATTTCCGGACTGACCACCAGCGCACGTCCCACAACACCCGGAATAGACATTTTAATATTCTTGTCCCCAAATGCCGGCAATAAATTCATCCAAATAATTGGATTATCCGTCCGTGGATACACACGATAAACATCAATATCCCACGCAATCATATATTTTTTTGATGCAATATCAGAAATTATTTTTGAAACTTCGCGTTCTGTTTGATAATTACCTTCGAACACCATTGTTTTATCTTGCCAATCAACCAACAGATTACGAACATCCGCGCCATGCATTGCATCCAACAGCGCCATTATAATACTTTCGTTTTTCGGCATTTTTATCATCCACTTTGCGCGATGATCCAAATGAATTTCTGCATTTACCGCATCATACGAATAATACGCACGCCCCATTTTTGCCATCAATTCCACACTGTCTGACAAATTCCCAGCCGTAATAGACCCAGATATCGTTTCCGTCAATTCACCATCTTCGATAACAGAAATATCCGTACCTTCTAATAACTTGTCCAACGCTTCTTTGACAGTCAACTGTTCAAATTCATAATCTGTCACTTGCAAATCAGGCAACGCATCACCAACCCCCAATCGCACAATTTCAATCGGTTCTTCGGGCACAACAGAAACGACCGTCTGATTATCCCAATCAACCGTGCAACGTTTTGGTAATTCGATTGAAAAACGTTGGGCTGTATCAGTGGTCAATGCCGCCTTTTTCGGAAATATAGGCACTGAATTTTCATCAATAACAAAGTTTTCAACAACATTGATTGTATCATATTGCGGAATATTTTCTTGCTGACGTTGTGCGCATCCAGCAACCACGACCACGCATGACAACGCAACAATAAATCCACATAACTTTTTGATTATTTTCATGTTGTCCCCTTTTCAGATATTCATAACCCGTTCAAATTCTTCTAGTGTCATTTCATATATTGGCTTTTGCGATGGCGTTACCAAATCTTTGACACGTGCATATTGTTCACCAAATTTTTTTATTACATTGGCAACATCAGCCGGCACAGCATTTTTATTTGCATCCATCAAACGCCGCCCATATTCATAAACATATTCTAACACATCAGCCAAACAAAATCGTCCGACATAATTTTCCATTGCAATTCCGCCCTTTTGCACGCATATTGCGGACATAACCATCGTCATCTGGTTATAAAAATTTGCCAGTTTAATAAAGTTTTGAACTGTTATCGCCATATGTGTTTCCTATATTCTCTTTTCCCCTATTATAAAAACTATTGCCCCACCAAGGCAATTAAATTATAATATAAAACATGAGATTTCGGTACATTGTTTTTGCACTTGTTTTATCCGCATGTGCGTCGGCAAATCGTGGCAGTATTGATGACGCCACAATTTTGAATTGGGAAAATGAATCCGTCACTATGGAACAATTTGTCCGTGACCATAAATCATGCCTAGGGATAAACGAACCATCATATATGCCACGTTCACGCATTGCAAAACTGTTGTCCCCGAACCAAAGCAGTATTATGCCTGATTGGGACGGATTATGGGTAACATTTCAATCAAACGAATATCGTGATATTGGTCAACGTGCATTATTGTCTGTACCACGTAATACAACATCAAAATCTGTGGGGGCATACCGTAAATGCATGTTCCGACGCGGATATTTATTACGCGCAATGTAATTTTGATGTATTTTTGCGCCCTGGTCTTTTCAATTACATGATTTTGTGATATAATTAAACGCATGAAACGTTCAATATGGTTTTGGCTATATTTTATCATAGCAATTATACTGGCGGTATATTTTGCTACGCGCATTGTCATGATTTCAACAGGACGCAGTGAATTATCATATGTACGCCGCATATCATTATCCACAGACACCCCGAACAAGGATTTAAGTCAAATTGTAACTGCGGCCGCGGTTGCACCTGGCACACGTGCATCTGGCCAAACATTGACCAATATAAATTCACGCATTATGGCAACACCTGGGGTAAAAAATTCCGCCACACGCAGATTACCAGACGGAAATTTATCCATCCATGTTGAACTATACCAGGCGGTCGCCCAATGGACAGATGGTCAACAATATTATCCTTTGGCCGCAGATGGAACAATCGTAAATCGTCCAACCACAACACGCAGTCCGAATACAATCGTATTTCGTGGCGATGTTCCAGACGACATATCTGAAATAACACATACTGCACAAAGTATTTCCAATAATTTAGATTATTTGGAATTCATTGAAAACAGGCGTTGGAATTTACATACAACTGATGGAATTACCGTTATGTTACCTGAACAAAATCCATCATCCGCCATCGCCAGTTTAATTGTATTAAATAAAAATCATCAAATTTTATCCAAAGATATTGATGTAATAGATATGCGCGATGATGCACGAATATTGGTAAAATAAAAAAACAAAATGAACCTGGCGGATTCATCTTTTTTATGCCTTGATATTGGAACCAGTGGCGTACGTGGTATTGCCCATCGTGTTCGTAACGGAAAAATTGCAAAATCTGCTACATATTCTGTGGACAGTTTTGATACCGTTTTCGCATTAAAATCTGTAATTGATGAATTAGAACACCAAATTGGCGATCATTTTGACAATGCGTATATAACTGGAAATCTGGGGCCTGCGTTATTCAAAATCAGCCCTAAAATAAAAAAATGGCGTGGCGAACATAAAATAACCCAATCCGACATTGGATCTATGATTGGGCAAATAACACCACCTGATGGTTTTTATCCGATACATATAATACCGTTACGATACGAAACACCAAACATACCAAAATTATATACCCCGATTGGATACACAGATGTTGGATTGACGGCAATATTTGGTGCAATATTTTATTCATACGAACAACTGGAAAAATTGACATCAATACTACACGACGCCCACATCCAACCGAATTCTTTTTATGATGCGCAATTCCTGCAAAACATAAAATATCATCAGCAAAAAAATGCCGAATTATATATTGATTTTGGTGCTGAATTTACCAGTATTTCAATATGGCTTGATAACGGTCCAATATTCTTTCAAAAGATTCCATTTGGTGGCACAGACATTTCACGCGACATATCAGAAAAATTAAATATCAGTTTTGATGATGCCGAACGAATAAAACGCAATGTGGCCAGTTTAATGCCCAAAGATATGGACAGATTTACACCTGCGGATACCGCATACGATTTTTCACGCGCAGATATAAATAATATCTTGGTTCCAAACATGATTGATTTATGCGGCCGAATCAAAGATGCATGCACCACCCCGTTCAAACATCGCACACCAAACAAAATTATTATTTCTGGTGGTGGCGCAGAAATTAATTTTATTGGCGACTTTATTGAAAACATGTTTGGAATACCTGTGGAAAACGTTCATGCAAATGCATCTGTGGATGCATTATCTGAACACATATGGAACGCAGAACTGCCACACCGTAATGCATATGTTGCCCGTCATCAACGTATAACAAATATATTTTCACATATAACGTCTGTATTAAAGCCGCGACAAAAAAAACAACAAATTAAATTTATACCAATTATGCCCAGCACATTGTGCTTTGACATGAAAAACGCATCAACATATTCAATGTTTCGCGCAGGCGGCATATCAATGATTCATGTGGACATAATGGACGGTTTGTATGTCGAAAATATTCGCGGCAGCATACCTGAATTAAAATATATCCGTGGCCATACAACGGCCCATCTGCACGTGCATTTAATGACAGAAAGTCCTGATGTATGGGCGTCTGACGCCATTGCTGCTGGGGCAAATACAATAATTGTATCAACAAACACATCTGGGGTTCGGGCGGCATTACGCATGATACGCGCCGCCGGCCGACGTGCAGGTATTGCATTAAACCCTGATTCATCCATTGAAATATTAAAACCAATATTACGTGAAATTGACGAAGTTATGATTATGGCGGTTACCCCGGGTGCATCTGGCCAAGAATTTAATGACGCGTGCCTGCATAAAATTTCTGTATTGGCGGCAACACGTAAAAAATATGGATTAAAATATTTAATATCTGTGGATGGTGGAATAAACGAACAAACCGCCCAAAAATGTTGGGCCGCCGGCGCAGATTTATTAGTCAGCGGATCATATCTGGCACACAGTGCTGATTTCCCATTGGCAGTTCAAAGTTTATTACGCAAAAAATAAATCCTGGTTATCCCCCAGGATTTATTTTACAAACAGTGCATTTATGGAAATTTGTATCCATAGGGATGTGGGTTCGGGGTCTTTTTGTTATCAAAAACCTCGGCTATGCAATGCTTGTGTGCAGACATTGTTATATTCCACACGATTGCATCTGGCAATCAATTTTATCATACATGACACCCAATTATTACGCAACAGGCACGTTTTCCTGGCCAACAACCAAATGTCGTATATCACCACTGCCAGATAAATATATATGTATTGTGTTATCCGGCAACATATCAGATGCGATTTCTGGCCACTCAATCAACGTTATATCATTTTGTAATGCATACGGTAAACCGATTTCAACCAATTCAGATTTATCTTCGACACGATACAAATCAAAATGTGATATACCATCATAATTTTGTACGATTGTAAATGTCGGACTGGGGACAACAGTATCTGACCCACGTAAAGTCTGAATTATTGCACGCGCAATTTCAGATTTTCCCATCCCTAAATCACCATGCAATGCCACACATACTGGTGCATGTAATGTCTTGGCAAATTCACGCGCAAATTCACGCGTTTCATCAATATTTTTTAATTCATATGTTTTATTCATCTGTTACTCCAACAACAATAAATCATCTTCCATTTTATGAATCACATCACGCAGTTCTGCCGCATGTTCAAATTCTAAATTTTCTGCTGCATCACGCATTTGCTTGTTCAACTTTTTAATTTCACGACGCAATGTTTCTGCATCCATAACACCATCAGACGTATAAACAAATCTGCGTTTTTTATCAGTTTTTTCTTGTTTATCGCCAACTTCTGCGAATACAGCCTTGGTAACAGTTTTTGGTATAATATTATGTTCTGTATTATACGCCATTTGTTTTTCACGACGGCGCGCCGTTTCCCCCAATGCCGCACGCATAGAATCTGTTATTGTGTCAGCATATAATATCACACGTCCATTTGCATTACGTGCCGCCCGCCCGATTGTTTGAATCAACGATCGCGTTGAACGCAGAAATCCTTCTTTGTCCGCATCCATAATCGCAACCAATTCGCATTCAGGCACATCCAACCCTTCGCGCAGCAAATTGATTCCAACCAAAACATCAAATTTACCCAATCGTAAATCACGCAACAATTCAATACGTTCCAGCGTTTCAATATCACTGTGCAGATATTTTGCACGTACACCATTTTCCACAAAATAATCTGTCAGTTGTTCTGCCATTTTCTTGGTCAACGTTGTAACCAAAACACGCCCATTGACTTTTTTAACTTCATCCAACAAATCATCAACCTGATGCGCAGTTGGACGTACTTCGCATTCAGGATCCAATAACCCAGTTGGTCTGATAACCTGTTCTGATACAATACCACCAGATTGATTTAATTCCCAATCCGCTGGTGTCGCAGAAACAAATATAGTTTGCGGCCGTAATGCATCCCACTCTTCAAACGTCAATGGTCGATTATCAATACACGCCGGCAACCGAAATCCATATTGTGACAAAGTTTCCTTGCGTGCACGATCACCACGCGACATGGCCGCAATTTGTGGCACAGTAACATGACTTTCATCAATAAATAAAATCGCATCTTTTGGCAAATATTCAAACAGCGTCGGTGGCGGTTGCCCCGGTGCACGCCCAGATAAATATCGCGAATAATTTTCAATTCCACGACACGTACCGGTTGATTCCATCATTTCAATATCAAAATTGACACGTTCGCGCAGCCGTTGTTCTTCGATATATTTCATATTATCATGAAAATATTTTAATCGTTCTTCTAAATCCTGTTTGATTTGCCCAATCGCCTGTAATATAGATGGCATTGGTGTCGCATAATGTGTATTTGGATAAACTGCAATTCTGTCCAACTTACGCAACTTGGCCCCAGTCAAAGTATCAAATTCCCATATTTCTTCGATTTCATCGCCCCAAAAAGACAACTTCCACCCCCGGTCTTGGGAATGCGAAGGAAATATATCCAACGTGTCACCACGCACACGAAAATTTCCACGTTCAAATGCAGTATCATTACGCTTATATTGAATATCAACCAAACAATGCATAACATCGTTCATGCCTGTTTTATCACCAGCATGCAAAACCACCTTCATCCCAGAATATTGTTCTGGCGATCCCATACCATAAATCGATGACACAGACGACACAACGACAACATCACGTTCTTCTAACATTGCACGCGTTGCACTGTGCCGCATACGATCCAACTGTTCATTTATCGCAGCATCTTTATCAATATATGTATCCGTTGTTGGTAAATAGGCTTCTGGCTGATAATAATCATAATAAGACACAAAATATTCGACATGATTATTTGGGAAAAAAGATTTCATTTCTGTATACAACTGGGCCGCTAAAATTTTATTAGGCGCCATAATCATTGCCGGTCGCCCCAATTCTGCAATAACATTTGCCATGGTAAAAGTTTTCCCAGACCCAGTTACCCCCAATAACACCTGGCTGCGACGATTATCACGCACCCCAGCAACCAATTCAGAAATTGCCTGGGGTTGATCACCCATGGGTTTATAATCACTTTGAAGATCGAATATTTTTTTATTCACAAGCCATAATATAATTCATTATAATCAAAATACAAGGGAATAGAGAAATGGCACTGAAACCCAGATACAAGCGTCGTATCTTATGGACGATTATAACAATCGTTGGATTGTTTATTATGGCAATTATAATTGTGCCACCAATGATAACCCTGAATAATCTGAAACCCAAAATAGAACAAACAATCGTTGAACAAACCGGCGTAAACGCAACAATAAATGGCGATATACATTTCAGTTTGTTAGGACGTGCGACAATCGTTGCCCACGATGTACAAATTCCAAATGGTAAAATTGGCGCAATGATGTTTTCTGTGCCATTGACACATATATTTAATATTGAAAACGCACCATTATCAGGTGACATAACTGTGTATAACGCAGATATCAGTATAAATAATTTAATTCCAAAAAATTTTAATTATCCGGTTGAAATACACAATTCAATTATAAACTTCAAAAACCGCGAACTGGAAATAATTGATGCTGTTCTGCAAAATGGACATTTAATTGGTGTTGTTCGTACCCAAAAGCATAAATATGATATTGATTTTTCTGGTGATGAATTTTTTATTCATAATCAAAATAATAAACTGGAAATATCTGGAAATATTTTCACAGACGGTTCTGTACGTGGCCGCATACAAATGGAAACAGATGAAATAAATCGTTGGTTTGGTTTTTCAGAACCCAAGATTGATAAAACCATTGCACTGACAATGCTGTTTGATTGGGATGGTGGACGTGGCTGGAAATTCCAAGATATCCAAATGGAAAAAATTTCTGGTGATATAATCATTATGCCAAACGGCGAAAAATCTGTAAAATTACGTGGTCATGACATAACATACGATTTATCTTTTTTAACCAAACCATCACGTATATTTTATCAAACAAAATTTGATTTAGATTTCACTGGTGAATTAAAATTTGGTCGCCGCACATTTAATCATTTGGCCGTTGATGCAACAGGTACACGTGACGCATTACAAATAACCAACATTGTCGCAGATGATATTGCCATTGCCGGTGGAACGATTGATGAAAATGGCGCCCACAATTTATTGATAACAATGCCATATAACGGCGCACCTGCAACATGCCTGTTTTTTGGCACCCCAGATAATTGGCAATGCGAACGATTTTCATACGATGATTATGTTGGTGCAATATCTGTATCGCCAGACTATTTTGATTTGTTGGTATTTTCTGAACGTAAATCACCAAATCGTGCAAACGCAATCAAAGATTTATTGAAATTTGCACCGCGTGGAAAAATAGATTTCGAATTTGCAGATATTGCCGGGACATATGAAATCGACGGCAATAAAATAATTCCACAATATCGATTTGCACATGGAAAAACATTACGCTGGTTGGACCCAAACATAAAACAAATACCCCAGTTCATGCAAACCGCGATTGGTAATTTCAGTTGGGACAACGATATCATGCTCTTTGTACCTGATTCAAAACGTTGGGAATTAAAACTGACTGATAAAAATTTTTATATTGCCGGCAAAAACGCCAAAGATTGGTTTCCTGGCATTGATATGCAGGCATTTAACAATCTGGAATATGTTGTATCTGGGTCATACCGGGGCGAAACTGTATCAAACCTGGAAATCAAAATTGCTGACCACACATTTTATGGCACCATCAGTGGCAACACTATAACCTTGCACACAGATATTTTTGACATAGATTCTTTTATCAACCAAAATTATTTAGATAATTACGAAGAATTAGGATATCTGACTGCATCACCAATAACAATACCATTTAATTTACCTGTAAATATTTCATTATCTGCGGATGTAATGATATACAATGGCAATGTATATAAAAACTTTGTATATGCACTAAAACCTGATTCCCAGACATTTTCTATTACAGACCACGACCGTGGAAATTTATTGGCAACATTTACACGCAACGGCAATAAATATGACATATTTGCACAATTAAATAAGTTTTTAATAGACGGCACATTATTAAATTCGCAAATGCCAATAAATGTACGTGACACATCTATTACTGGTGAATTATACATGCGTACATTTGGAAATATCGCACATGATTTAGAATATAATATGCACGGTGATATGGATTTAACATTTACTGGCGGATATTTAATTGGATTGGGTGTTGACGACTTTTTTGCATCTGCAAATCAAATCACCACATTTAATGCCGAATATGCATTATCATATGCACTGGACGGTGGTGAATCCGCAATAAAAACAATGCGAATTATTGGTGGATATAATAATGGTAACTTTATAACATCAGAACCAATACAACTGCGGCTGCGTCACACAGACGCAATCGGTGAACTGGAAATATCAGACGGTGCAATGTCTGCATCATTTAACTTGGTTTTACGTGGTACATCACCAACGCCCCAACCAATCGAATTACAAATAAATCCAGATGGCACACGCAGATATTCTTTATCTGAAATAATGATGAATTTTGATCCAACGTATATGCGCGATTTTGTTCGCACACATGATAAATTTTAATAAATTATTTATGTGACACTTTATCACGCGTTACGATATTGCCATTATCATCTGCATAATATCTGTATTTTCCGATTGGTGCACTGTAAAATCCATCTGCAAAAAATTCTATGCCACGTGTATTTTGTACCAACATTTTATCCCCACCAATCAAATCAGCACGTCGCCCTAAAAAAATACATCCCAATATATCTAAAAAACTAAACGACGATACACGCGGCGCATATAATGCATGACCACGCTTTACCAATCCAGACAACTTGTACACATCTGGCCTGGATTTCAAAACGTTTGCCTGATAATCTGTCAGATTTAACATATGCGCCAAAGTATCAATATTACACTTCATTTCATTTACCACTGTTATCCGCAAATAATATCTGTATCAGATATATTTTTTAACAGGTTTGATTTCCCATAAAAAAATACAGGCATATGTGCCTGTATTTTATAACATCTAAACCTGTGATTATCCTTTTTTACGAACTTGGATATGATCTTCACGTAACTGTTGTTCTGTAACCGGCCCTGGTGACCCCATCATCAAATCTTGGCCACGCTGGTTGGTTGGGAACAAAACCACAGAACGCAGATTTGGTTCTGCCAACATAATTTGAACCAATCTGTCCAAACCAAATGCACACCCACCGTGCGGCGGTGCACCATATTGGAACGCATTATACATCCCACCAAATTTTTGTTTAACTGTTTCTTCGTCATAACCCGTAATTTCGAAACAGCGCAACATAACTTCTGGATTAAAGTTACGCAAACCGCCACTGCAAATTTCCGCACCATTTAATACCATATCAAATTGTGCTGCCTTGATAGACAAAGGATTATTATTTTTCAATTCATCCAATGTCGCCATTGGGTATGAAAAAGGATTATGTGTAAATGCAATTCCTGTGGGTGATTCTGGGTCTTCTTCAAAGAACGGGAATTCTTCTATCCAACACAAACGGAATTCTTTTTCATCAATCAAACCTAAATCTTCACCTAATTTAGTACGCAATTTACCGGCGGCCTTGGCTGCGGTATCTGGTACGTCACAGATAAAGAACAAAGATGCATTATCACCTGCAATTTCATGCAATTTTGCCACACGTTCTGAATCCAGTTTTTTTGCAACAGGCCCCTTGGCTTCATCAGCAAATACAATATATCCCAATCCGCCCAGTCCTAATTCTTTGACGGCATAATCACCCAATTTATCAAACCAAGAACGTGGTTTATCCGCACTGTTTGGTGCCGGTATTGCACGCACAACACTGCCCTGTTCTATGGCATTGGCAAAGATACCAAAATCAGACCCACGGAAAATTTCTGTTACATCAGAAATTATAATCGGATTCCGCAAATCAGGTTTATCTGTACCATATTTTAACATTGCATCCGTAAACGGTATATGCGGAATATCCGGACAAATTTTTGCATCTGGAACAAATTCCCGAATAATTTTTGGCATCAGTTCATTACCAACCGCCTGGATATCAGGCAAATCAACAAACGACATTTCTAAATCTAACTGATAAAATTCTAACAGTCTGTCTGCGCGCAAATCTTCATCGCGAAAACACGGTGCAATCTGAAAATACCGGTCAAACCCAGAAATTTGTATCAACTGCTTAAATTGCTGTGGCGCCTGGGGCAACGCATAAAACATACCATGATGATTACGTGATGGCACGATAAAGTCACGTGCACCTTCGGGACTGGACGCAGTTAAAATAGGTGTCTGGAATTCAGAAAATCCCATTTCCCACATCTGGTCACGAATAAATTTAATCATGCGATTACGCATTAAAATATTGTTATGCAAAGATTCACGACGCAAATCAATATAACGATATTTTAACCGTAAATCTTCGGCAACTGTATCATCATCACCAAACACTTGGAACGGCAATACTTCTGCATTGGTTAAAACATGCCAATTTGTGACCTGAACCTCGATTTCCCCAGTTGGGATTTTATCATTTACAGCCGCATCATCACGCGCGACCACTGTACCTGTAATTTGAATCACAGATTCCGGGCGCACACGTTCCATTTCTGCATTACCGCCATCAAACACACATTGCGTAATTCCGTAATTATCACGCAAATCGACAAACAGTAACGCACCATGGTCACGCTTGCGATGTACCCATCCTGCCAGTGTTACAGTATCCCCAACGTTTGACTTGTTTAATTCACCACACGTATTGGTTCTGTATTTAGATTTCAAAGATAACATTTTGGTCCCTTTTTTTCTGTGGGCACCATTATCAAATACCGGATAGGAAACGGCACCCATATTCTGAATTTTCAGGGGCGCAAATTTGTTTTGCGCGGTGCCACCCTGATTTATCACTTAGATTGGGATTTGCGGACTCCGTGGTTGTCAGTCACATCATTGCCCTCACCCCCGAAAAACCTGGTGCCCCAGAACATAAAATCATGGGACATCTGGCAAAGATTCTATAATGAGATTATCCGAATTGCAAGTATTATTAAAAAGAATAACTTATGTAATACATCACCCTTATAACAATCTATCCAGTACTTTTTTAATAAAATTCTCGTTCTGAATATCAAAATCAGGGTCAGACCATTGTACTTCTGGCTCTGAAATATGAGATTCAACAAAGCCTTTGGCCTTTAAATACTTAATTATTATAAATTCAGGGAAAACTAAAATCATATCCAAACACCCTATACCTAAATTGGACATTGGAATACCTGTCTAAATAAACCCCTTAATAAGCTTGACTTTTAGACACTTTCGAGCCAGGTTACAGCTGAACTTAAATACTCTATTTGGATTTATTAAACAAAAGGGGAATGTTATGGCAATCGTATTGTATGCTCGTGTCAGTTCAATCGGTCAAAATCTGGATCGCCAATTACAGGATTCTGATAAATACGATCGTATCTTTGAAGATAAATGTTCTGGTAAAAATACCGACAGACCTGCTTTACAAGAAATGTTAAACTATATCCGCGAAGGTGATGAAGTATATGCCCACGAACTGTCGCGGTTGGCCAGAAACACTTTTGATTTAATAGATTTAGTAAATAAAATTCTGGCCAAGGGTGTTTCAATTCATTTTATCAAAGAAAACCTGCATTTTTCGCCAGACAAAGATGATGCCACCAGCCAGTTGATATTGACTATATTGGCATCTATTGCACAATTTGAAAGGACTTTGATACGAACCCGCCAGCGGGAAGGCATAGCAATCGCCAAAGCCAATGGAAAATTTAAGGGGACTAAGAAGCGATTGACCGCGGCCCAGATTCAGGAATTAAAAGAACTGGCACAGAACAGGATTGTTTGGCCAATATCAGAACTGATGAAACGATATTCCATCAGCCGTGCATCTGTGTATAATTATTTGAATGGGTAAAGGCCGCTAAAACCTTTGTTGCATTGAAAAAGATACCGAAAACTTATTAAATTCCTGTTGCCAAATATTTGAATCCCGTTGAGTATAACTGAATGTCAGTGTTGGCACAAATCCCCATATATCTAGTTTGTTATTATATACAGATAAAGAATATCTGTGTGTAAAATCTTTTTCTGTTACATTGGTAAAATCATTATCCTTTACGACCCATTTTTCTTCGTCATATAAATTCCAATATACTGATGGTTCCAGATACAGATGGAATCCCCAGGGCAATTCCGCACCGATTCCAACAGAAACACTGGGTTGCCAATATGAATAAATTGGATTTACTGTGCTTTCGCGATATACCCCAGACCATAATGACATATAAACACTGGCATTAAATGAATAAAACAACCGAAAATTAGCAGAATAAGATTGCCCGTTCAAAAAATCCCCATATTCATCATAGGTATTATTCATAAACCGCATATACAGTCCGCCGGTCAATCTGTTTGTGAAATCATAATTAGTATCTAAACGAACACCACAAGACCAATTATATTTATCCCGACCATTTGGCCAGATGATTTATGAAAACAGTTTATACAACCACTATGATGGAATATTTTGTCTTTGTTCCTAGACTTTATGATGATTTC
>CALXMQ010000006.1 GCA_944389515.1 uncultured Alphaproteobacteria bacterium
GATGATATTATAAATCAAAAGATTCCGCGTGCGGTTGCCGGGTGCACGGGTATTGCAAAAGTTTTCTGTAAATATGCTACAGATGCCGGATTGGATTGTGTGGTATTGACCACGGCGCGTATAGAAAATTTGAATGGCGCATTGCAAGACATCAAAGAAGGCAAAAAAGAACGCGTAATCAGTGGTCATCAAATTATTGCTGTGTATGATAAAAATGGCAAATTACACGCCTTTGACCCAGGCCAGAAAGAATTAAAATACATTAAATCAGAAATCGAAGTTGGTAATATAATAAACTTTCGATTTGATGGGGCGGTTGTGCCGCATCTGATTACCGCCATTTTACCCCCAGCCGAATATAGCAAAATTGATACATATAAAAAACTGCGTGATGTATATGTAAATGGCGTGGATAATAAAAAGCGCGGCTTTGTGCAGGGTAAAAAATAAATTAGGCATGTTCAGCAAACTTAAACAAATATTGACCGCCAAACAAAATGATTAAACAATCACCACCCCTGTGGTGGGTGGTTTTTTATTGCTATATTTGTGAGAATTGATATCCTGGTCATGGCAAAGGGGGCACGTAATATGAAAATTTTTGCAAAATATTTTGATGAAAGTGGCGAAGTATATTTGTTTCGGCCGAACGAGATATATGATTCTGCCACAAATACGTTTAAGCCAACTGATGAAAAAACTTTTACTGTGGCGATGGAAAAATTCTCGCCATTGGGCAACAGTCATATTTTGCAGCATACCGTATATGATTTTGAAGAGGCCATAGATGAGTATCTTGCGTACATAGATAAATTGCATGACCGTGTGCCTGCGCGTATGTGCGCGGCAAATCCGAAAGACCACCGTAAATGCAGCGCGGCAAATTGTCCAAAATCTTTGGGTGGTGCGGCATTTTGGCAATTATTTCGTACATCTTGTATGAACAGAACAAAATAAAAGGGATTATAATGGCCAATGCGATAATATGTCATGGTGTTAAATTCAAAGAAGATTTTGATAAAATGGTTATACCTTTTTGTGCGTCATATTGGTATCCATGGCTGCAACAGAAATTGATTTTATCGGGTGTTCCGACCCAGGTTCCGTCATTTACAAATTCTTGGTTACCGGCACGTAATTATGCCGCGGATGTTGACATTTTATCACGCCAGCAAATTGATAGTGATACAATCATGATTGGCCATTCGTGTGGTGGTGGATTATTGGTTAAATATCTGTCTGAAAATCCAGATGTTAAAATTGGGCACTTGATATTGGTGGCGCCATGGATAGATGTGGCGCACATGTTTCCGCAGTATTTTAATAATTTTGACCCAGACCCCGATTTAATCAACCGCGTTGGCACAATGGATTTATTTTATTCAACCGATGATCATTTTGGCGACATGATTTTATCAGGATGCGAAAAACTGCAATCAATATATCCAAATATGCGTGTGCACAAATTTAATAATCGCAGTCATTTTTCTGGCGATATGCGCGAATTCCCAGAAATATGGGATTTATGCAAAGAATTTGCAGATAAATAATTTATTTATAGTATCTTTTAGTTGACAAAAATATATTTTAGTGTATTATTTTGTTCGTCAAGGATTTTATATGAAATTTTCAAATCGTCAGGTGGATTATATACTGCATACTGCGCGTCATAATGTACATGATGCGATTATCAAGGACGGCAATATTTTTATTGGCGATGTCGTTGTTATGTCAGATATTAAATATCAAAATTTATCCGTGACATATCGTGGTATGCCTGTGGATTTATCTGATGATGTCAAGCGGCATAATCGTGCAATGGAAATTGTACAGCGTGCGTATAATATCAATTATAAACGTCGTCGCACACGTGATTTTTTACAGCGTTTATCTGATAAATTCACGCGCAATTATAAATTAGACACGATGACAGATTTGGAAATTGCCGCATGGTTTGCATTAGATAAGATTGACAGAAATATGCGAAAACTGAAAATATCGCGCGTTGGGTATATGTATAATATTCGTTTGGGAAATACTGTATTGTCGCATATTCCGGCATCTGAACCAGATCGTATATTTTTAATCATATTTAATGGCAACGATATTGTGAATATTTCATCCAAGCATTCAAATCCATATTTATATCGTCGTGCAACCGAAGTATTTTTTACTGTTTATGCAAATGTTATCCAACCAGCAATGAAGCGTGAACATGCGCAACAAGGCAAGGTCAGATAAGTTATTTTAATTGACTTGTATTGTTTATTTCATACAATTCATTGAATTTGAAAATCGGAGTTAAATGTATGAATACATCAAATCTTGCAAATCAACAGCCAGAACCACGTATAATAATAAATTCTGATGGCGTGCATACAAATGACAAGCGCGGCAACAGATATTATCGTGGTCGTGCCCAGGCACGTATAGAAATGACGCGTGTATATTTTAATCAGGCACAAAATTTTTGGCGGAATCAGACATTAAATGGCGAACCGTTGGAATTGGTTGAAATTGTTGTGCAAACAGCCGCAAACAGCGCAATACCATATAATTCGCCGTCCCAGCGACGGGTTGCCCCAAAATCTGTGGCACGTCCAGAATCTAATCGTGTTGCATGGTATAATGTAAAGTTTTCAAATGCGGAAACTGGTTGGGTGTGTAACAGATTGTATCAAAGTGTAATAGATGCAGCCGAAGGTTTGGCCATAGATACCGTACATCAAATTTATAATGATAAAAAAGTAATTGCGTGTATTCGTGGCATATTGCAACAACAAAATCAAAGATAATGTACAGTGCCGTTTTGGCACTGTTTTTATATGTTGATACCCAAACATTTATTTGCGCACCAACCGATTACAAATGCAATCAGTGATATACCAACGCATACAGATAACATTTCTAAAAAATTTTTTATATATGGGCGGTGTTGTATGTGCCCCAGATAACAGTTAAATAAAAATATTTCAGATATTGCGATTGCAAACATGCATATTATTTCAGTCAATCGATTTTCAAATATAAAAAATGGTAATATCAACAATACACACGTAATCATATATGCCCCACCAGTGTACAGTGCAGATATAATTGCGCCTGAATTATTATTTGCGCGTACCGCCAGGTAATTTGATGCACCCATAGATAAACTGGCTGTGATTGATGCGATAATACTGGTCAATATTATTGCGTACCTGTCCGCCATCGCAACGGCCAGACCTGTTATCAATCCAGTCAAAGATACCAATGCATCATGCATCCCCAGAACTATTGCGCCGGCAAAACCAAAATTATTCTTGCGTGTCATGGCGAATATTTTATCATTATGTGACATTGGATTATCCAGGTACGTATTCACAATGATATTGACACGCGAATTTTATTTGCAAAACCCAATGGATGCTGCGCGCGCATTGGTTGGGGCGTATTTATGTCGTGAAATGCCAAACGGTGAATTTATTCGTGCACGAATTTGTGAACTGGAATTGTATCTGGAAAATGACAAGGCATGTCATGCGTTTGGTGGACATTGTACACCGCGTAATGATGCGATGTTTATGATTGGTGGTCATGCGTATGTATATTTATGCTATGGTTTACATAATATGTTAAATATTGTACTGGGGCCAGTAAATCAGCCTGCGGCAGTATTGATACGTGCGCTGGAATATGATAATTGCAATGGCCCAGGTAAATTATGTAAAACGTTAAATATTACACGCACAGATAACAAACATGATTTAACTGTGGGTAATGGCATATGGGTTGAATCACGTGATGTAACGCCAGAAATAAAAACAGGCACACGCATTGGGGTTGATTATGCTGGTGCAGACGCATATTTGCCATATCGATTTATAATCGCAGACAGTAAATATATCAGCAAACCGATTAAATAATGCGTCTTTTATACTTGACAACGTGTAAAGTATAGTTTACAATACGTGCTGTATAACCAAAGGAGAGAATTTAGGATTGTATGTATACAGGAGTTTGATATGTATAAAATACAAAAAACTAATATATTTACTGATTGGTTTGAATCTTTAAAAGATTCAAAAGATCAGAAAAGAATAATGGCGCGTATTGACAGGGCAGAACTGGGGAATCTTGGTGATGTTAAATCTGTTGGTGGCGGCATAATGGAAATGCGGTTCTTTTTTGGGGCAGGTTATCGAATTTATTATACCATACGTGACAATATTATAATCTTGCTATTATGTGGTGGTGACAAATCATCACAAAGCGCAGATATAAAGTATGCCAAGGAAATAATGCGAGAATTATTTGAATCAAACCAAAAGGATTCACAATGACTGAAAAGAAAAAAATAATTATCAGTGATTGGGACAGCAGTTTATATTTAAAAACACAACGTGACATTTCTGAATATCTGGATGCAGTATTTGAACAAAACGACCCAGAATTGATAAAGCATGCGATTGATAAAATAGCGCGTGCGCGTGGCATGACAGATGTTGCAAAACAGGCCGGTGTTTCACGTCAAGGCTTGTATAATGCGTTGTCAGATTCTGGTAACCCCAGTATGCAAATTATAAGTAATATATTAAATACTTTTGGGGTACGTTTGGCGGTTGTTCCAATTACAGATAAAAAACATAAGGTAATTTCTGCAACAATGTAAAAAAATCCACCGTTATGGTGGATTTTTATTTAATCACAACGGCGCCATTGCGAACGATGTTTATGTTATTGCCGTCCAATATTGCCACTGTGCTGGGGGCACCACCCATTGGTTCGAACGCGTTATCGATTACGATTATATTTGGAAAGGTTTTACGTATTTCATCGGCAGATTGTAACGTTGGTTGTCCAGAAATGTTTGCAGATGTTGTCGCCAAACAATGCCCATCAATTACACTGCATAATTCCATGAGCGGTTTGTAGTTTGGAACACGCACACCACCAAACACCATGGAATCAGTCCCCACCACCGGCACACCAATGGTCAATGCGCCCGGCCAGTATTGTGCCGCCAATTCAAACGCACGTGCGGGATAATTTTCCATATATGGTTTAATATGGTCAAAGCAATCAGACATAATTATTAAATGTTTGTTTGCTGGGCGCTGCTTTATTTCAAACAATGCGTCTGCCCCGGCGCGTGTTGGTAATGCACCCAACCCCCACACCGTATCAGTTGGAAAAGCAATCACGCCACCTGATTTCAAATGATTATTTAATTCAGCGACAAATGTCGCATCTTGTAAATTTGTCATACTTACCAAAATAAATGTAAATTTGTGGATTGTAAAGTCAAAAGTTATGGATTTTTGATGCTTTTTTTACTTGCAATCATGTGATAATTCCCGCAAAATCGTTGGGCGTTTTAACATAAGGAGAAACCATAATGAGTACAAAATGGGTTTATAAATTTGGCGATGGTTCCGCCGAAGGTCGCGCAGATATGCGTAACCTGTTGGGGGGCAAAGGTGCCAATTTGGCCGAAATGAATTTGGTCGGTCTGCCTGTGCCGGCTGGCTTTACCGTTACAACAGAAGTATGCACGTATTATTATGAACATGATCACACATATCCGTCTGATTTAATGGATCAAGTTCGCGACGGTATTGCGCATATTGAAAATATTATGGGCAAAAAATTTGCAGATATGGAAAATCCATTATTGGTTTCTGTTCGTTCTGGGGCGCGTGTTTCTATGCCAGGTATGATGGATACAGTGTTGAATTTGGGCTTGAACGATGAAACTGTTCAGGCATTGGCACGTCATTCTGGTGATGAACGTTTTGCATATGATTCATATCGTCGTTTTATTATGATGTTTTCTGACGTTGTATTGGGCGCAGACATTGATTTGTTTGAACACACCCTGGAACGTATGAAGGAAGACAAAGGTTACAAGGTTGATACAGAACTGACGGCTGATGACTTAAAAGAATTGGTCGAAAAATTCAAAGAAATCGGCAACAATATTGGCAAAGTATTTCCACAAGATCCATGGGAACAACTGAAATTGGGTATTGGCGCCGTATTTGGCAGCTGGATGAGCAAGAAAGCCATCACATATCGTAAATTGAATAATATTCCTGGCGATTGGGGAACTGCTGTCAATGTCCAGGCAATGGTATTTGGTAATTCTGGTGATGATTCTGCAACTGGCGTATGTTTCAGTCGTGACCCAGCCACCGGTGAAAATAAATATTATGGCGAATATTTAATCAATGCCCAGGGCGAAGACGTCGTTGCAGGTATTCGTACCCCACAACCGATGAGCCGCGATAATTCTGGCCGTCTGTCACTGGAAGAAGCCATGCCAGCAGTATATAAAGAATTGTGTGATGTTCGTGAAAAATTGGAAAAACATTACAAAGATATGCAGGACATGGAATTCACAATCGAACATGGAAAATTGTGGATGCTGCAATGTCGTAATGGTAAACGTACTGCGGCGGCGGCGGTTCGCATGGCGGTTGAAATGGTCGAAGAAGGTTTGTTGACCAAACAAGAAGCTATCTTGCGCGTTGGTGCAGACCAGTTGGATCATCTGTTACATCCGATGCTGGACCCCAAGGCAGAAAAGAAAGTCATTGCAACTGGTTTGCCGGCATCCCCGGGTGCTGCTGTGGGCCAGGCCGTATTTAATGCCGAAGATGCAGAACGTTGGGCCAAAGAAGGCAAAAAAGTAATGTTGATTCGTGTTGAAACATCACCCGAAGATATCGCTGGTATGAACGCCGCCCAAGGTGTTATCACTGCGCGTGGTGGTATGACATCACATGCGGCGGTGGTTGCGCGTGGTATGGGAACGCCATGTGTATCAGGTTCACCAGATATCAAGATTGATTACGATTCTAAAACAATGAAAACAACGTCTGGTGTTGTTATAAACGAAGGCGATTGGGTTTCTATTGATGGTGCACGTGGTGAAATTATCGCAGGCCAGGTTCCGACCGTATCTGTGGAATTGACGGGTAACTTTGGCACATTGATGAAATGGGTTGATGAAATCAAAACATTAAAGGTCAAAGCCAACGCCGAAACACCAAAAGATGCGAAACAAGCGCGTGACTTTGGTGCCGAAGGTATCGGTTTGGCACGTACAGAACACATGTTCTTTGACCCGGCACGTATCCAGGATATGCGTGAAATGATTTTGGCTGATGACGAAGATGGCCGTCGCGCTGCGCTGGCAAAATTATTGCCGTATCAAAAGGCTGACTTTGTTGAATTGTTCAAGATTATGGATGGTCTGCCGGTTACAATTCGTTTGATTGATCCACCATTGCATGAATTCTTGCCACATACTGATGCAGAAATTGCTGAATTGGCGGCACATATTGGCAAGACGGTTGAATTCGTCAAGGCGCGTGCCGATGCGTTGCATGAACAAAATCCGATGTTGGGTCATCGTGGTTGCCGTTTGGCGATTACATATCCAGAAATCTGTGAAATGCAAACGCGCGCGATTTTATCTGCTGCATTGGAATGCAAAAATGCTGGAATTCGCGTGTTCCCTGAAATCGAAGTTCCATTGGTTGGTTCCAAAAAAGAAGTCGATATTGTTAAATCAGTAATTGATGCAACGGCGGCGTCTTTGTTTGCAGAAACAGGTGACAGTATTGAATACAGTGTCGGTTCAATGATTGAATTGCCGCGTGCGGCCGTGTTGGCGGATCAAATCGCGGAAAGTTGCGAATTCTTTGAATTCGGTACAAATGATTTGACACAAACAACGTTGGGTATGTCGCGTGACGATACCGGTAAAATCTTGGACGAATACCGCGCACGTGGCATTTATGTCGCAGACCCATTTGCGTCCGTCGATCAACAGGGCGTTGGAATCTTAATCGAAGATGCGGTTGCCAAGGCACGCAAAACCAAGGGTGATAAAATTCATCTGGGGGTATGCGGTGAACATGGTGGCGATCCTGCATCGGTTGAATATTTCCACCGCGTTGGATTTGATTCCGTATCGTGCAGTCCGTTCCGCGTGCCAATCGCACGTTTGGCGGCGGCCCAGGCGGCGGTCAAATTCCCACGTGACAAGTAAAAAAAACGCCCCATTGGGGCGTTTTTTAATAGAACAGATAACAGACTACACATGATGCATAAATGTCTGTTATCTGTTCATTAGAAACTATAACTTACTGCCAAACCGGTAAAATTAAACCCACGATTTATATCTGTAAAATCGCCGTTTGAAAAATGTTGGGTAAATAATTCAATATGCCAATCGTTGCCGATATTCTTGCCGATAAAAACGCGTTCGCCAAATACCAATCGGCTTTCAACATATCTGTCACGTGAATCACGCATATATGGACCAATTCCAATCCCGATATAAAAGCCGCGCCAATTTACCAATGCAATATCCCATGAAACACCAATGGCCATAAAAGACAATCCATGGTCGTGGTGATATCCAAAGTTTTGGACAAACGCCAAATTCATGCGTGATGGCAACCGGAAAATATTTATTGGTTGACTGTATTGCAACATCAGGTTCGTCATCGGTTCAAATTCCCATAAAAAAGGGTCAACCAATTTGAACAAAGAACCAGGCCCAGTACCCTGGGCAACATATATCGCGACCGCATTTTCGTTATCGTTGCCGAACATTGGATTAAAATCATCCGCCGCCGCAAATGCAGGTACCGATATCACAGATAAAAATATCGCGACAAGTTTTTTCATGTCCGATTATTATACACGATAATTGGTTATAAACAAATAATAAAAAATTCCGCATATATTATGCCTGGTTTTCTTATTTACAGCGTGGCGCAAAAATGTTATAATTAAAGAAACTTGATGTATGGTGTTTGTGTCATCATACTGTCAAACGTCGGGTTTTCCGGGCATTTCCGGATTACAGGGAGAGTTTAATGAAACGCCATAATTTCGCAGAAAATTTCAAAAACGCGATGGGGACAGTATTTTTACTGGCGGGCGCATTTTTTGTATGTTCAACATTGGTTTCTATGCGTGCCGTGTTGGCTGATCCTATTGCGCCAACTGTTACAACGCCGGTGGCATCTGTTCAGTCGCCCCGTAACGGCAGCAGTGTCCGTTCATCCGCGCGGCCAACAACATCGCGTGGGAATTCTGCAAATATTGTATCACGTGGTAATGGAACAACAACGGTTACATCATCGCGTGCGGTAACGTCACGTGCAAATGTTGCACGTACTGCAACTGCGACACCAACGGCATCGCGCGCGGCAACAACCACATCCCGTGGTACAGTAACTGCGACGGCACGCCCCAGTACAACTGCATCACGTGGAACAACGGCAAATGTTGCATCCCGTGGGACGGTATCGCGTGGCAATACAACGCGTAATGTAATATCACGTGCAACAACAACCAATGCGGCAAATCCGTCACGTGCGGTGGTATCGCGGTCGACAACATCACCGTCACGCGTATCTTTACAGGGCAGTGCAATCCGTGGCAGTAAATCATCCATCAATTCAAATACTTATACATACTTGTCTAACAGATTGTACACTGGCAATTATTCAAACATAATTGATTCATCAACCGGCCTGATTTCAGCAGAGGCATATAATAACTGCAAAGAATCATATTATGCATGTATGGACGAAATCTGCACGGCACGTAACGCAGCCCAGCGTCGTTGCGCATGTGCCGGCCGTGTAAAGGCTTTTGCAGAGGCCGAAGCCGCCCTGGAACAGGCAAATGAAGAATTGATAAAGGTTTCTGGTGAATTAGCATTGTTGATTGCAACCAAGGGTAAAGATGTCAGCCAGGCTTTCCAACTGACTGATGCAGAAAAGGTTATGAACTGCGTTTCATGGAAAGATGTAACAGATCAATATGGTGAATCTTCGGACGAAGCGGTCGAATGGTGCAATAACCACGGTATTTATGGTTCTAATGGCAGTGCATTGTCATCATGTTCAAAACCATCGTATTGCACTGAATCTGGGAATAATTTTGGTTTTGATATTTCCAGTATTGACGGCAACAGCAGTGATATCTTGGCGTCCCTGCAATCTTGGGCCAAGGCCAAAGAAAATACATTGACTATTTTGGCCGATGATACAGACAGTCTGACATCTGCATTTGATGATTTGACAAATGTCGTTGGCAGTTTGGCTGGTATCGATGGCGCCTTTGCAGACAGTGAAAATTTGAAAGATTCGCTGGCTGAAACATGGGGATACGAATTGTTTGAATATGCACACAATAACGTATGTAACCGTGTGTTGGATTCCTGCTTTAACGGTATATACGAAGCGTGCGGTACACCACCGTCTGGCGGTACAAAATGCGGCAACGGTCGTTCCCAGTGCCCGTATAACTATAACAGTTATATATCTGTATCAAACACTGGTTCATATGAATTGGACTTTATAGAACCAAATACTGGGTATACTGCATCTAATTCGGCGACATGCTTTGGTTATACATCTGCGTCTGGCGACCCGTATTCTGATTTGCGTGGACCAGTTGCTGATGCACGTCGCAGTATTATGCAGCAATATGCATTGGATGCAAATGCAGACTGTGATGCATATGGTGAACAACTGAGTGCAACTGCCCAAAATATCGGTTATCAAAAGGTTGCGGCACAACAGGCATTGCAACAAAAACGTCTGGAATTCTATCAAGAAGAACAAGAAACAACGTTAAATGAAGCAACCGCCGCAGGTACAAACTTTAATGAATGTTTAAGTGAAATCTTTGATTGCTATGAAAGCACGGCAGATTCAGAAAATTGGACGACCGCACGTATTAAAACATACTGTGCCCAGGTTGCGAACGTTCCACATTGCTATGAAACGATGATTTGTAACCCGTCAACATCGCAATTCCGTGCAATTATTGATGAACAAGATAACACGTCTTGCAATAACAGCCAGAATTACGAAGAAAACACATGCCGTAACGTTGTGACACTGAACGAAATCTTGAACGGCGTAAATGGCGCAACGGTTACCGATGTGGATACACCACTGTGCATTGGCGAAGATGCGTCTAAGTGTAATTCCGCCAATCTGCGTGAACAGTGCTTGTTGAATAATTGGGTCAGTGAAATCCGTAATTGGGAAAGACCCAAAGAAGATGAAGGAAACTAATAAAAACGCCCCATCGGGGCGTTTTTATTAGGGTGACTGCCGACAATGATAAGGGTGGCTGTGACATGGTTCAATATTTTTAACATCAAAATCACTGTGTTATTTTTTTACCACCCCGTCGCTAATCATCAACAAAAGTTGCATTTTCGTGAATAATTAGTCGGCATCGCCCCTGGATAAGGAACTTTGCTATTGCCCCATTGCGGAACAAGTTACTCTTTGCGATAGGGGAATTATTTCGCGACAGGACGAAAGCAAAGTTCCCCTCTGCGGAGGGGTGGCACGCAGTGTCGGGGTGGTCAGAGAGTTCGAGAATATACACTTGCCCACCTTTCCTTGTTATTGGCGCGCAGTGTGTTTTGTTGAAAAAATTATGCAAAACACTTGACTTTTTATAAAAAAATGATAATTTTGTAGAAAACTTTGAACAAAACAGAACAAGAACAATATAAAAGAGAAAGACATATGAGCAACATTGCAATCTTTCAAACCGGCGGCAAACAATATCGCGTGAAAACTGGTGATATTGTAAAGGTTGAACGCCTGAACGTCGACGGTACGGTCGAATTTGACCAGGTTTTAATGCTGGACGATAAGGTTGGCACACCGTTTGTTGATGGTGCACGCGTCGTGGCCCAGGTTGTAGAACAAAAACGCGGTGACAAAGTTTTGGTGTTCAAGAAAAAACGTCGTCAAAACTATCGTCGTACTCGCGGCCATCGCCAGTATATCACTGTGTTAAAAATTACGGAAATCAAGGGATAATCCCCGGATATAAGGAGTTTAGTTATGGCACATAAGAAAGCAGGTTCGGCAACCACCAACGGACGCGATTCCGCGGGACGTCGTTTGGGCGTTAAAAAATCTGGTGGCAGTCGTGTTATTGCCGGCAACATCATTGTTCGTCAGCGTGGTACATCGGTTCATCCCGGCCTGAACGTCGGTATGGGCAAAGATCACACATTGTTTGCGAAAATCGCAGGCATTGTGAAATTCAAGCGCGGTCTGGGTGATAGAAAAACTGTTTCTGTTATCCCAGCAGACGAAGCAAAATAAAAAACGGGGCATTCGCCCCGTTTTTTATTGGGGTGCAGCAGTTGTCCATACCCATATCTGGTATAACAACCAGCGCCGCACCAAAATGCCCATTGCACCATTTTTTGTGGGACACTGACCACCCCGGCACTGCGTGCCATCAATCCAATGGATGGGAAATTTGCTATTGTCCCATTGCGAAACAAATTCTAATCTGTGATAGGGAACTGGTTCTGCGACAGGACGAAAGCAAAGTTCCCCTCTGCGGAGGGGTGGCACGCAGTGCCGGGGTGGTCAGAGAATTCGAAAATATCTACTTGCTGTCTTTACCCATTATTTCCGCCTTGTTCGTCCATGCAAACACGTGCGTGTTTGCGTGGGTGGATTGGCAATGCCGTATATATTATTGGTGGTTGTCGCACATTTTCATCTTTTCACACGCAACCAGTTGTGATATAATTATTTAATAAATTATGAGAAGATTGCCCCTGTGCTTTTTCTTGATTGCGTTTTCTGCGCCGTTGGCCTTTGCCGACGGTACATCTATATCGCGTGTAATTCCGACGGATAATGCATCGTCGGGTACGGGACAAACATCGCGCAGTACGGCCACAAATGTGTCGCGTGGTAATCCATCACGCGCAACGGCAACATTGCCGTCCACCGTGACCCAGGTACCATCAGCGTCGTCAAATGCCAGTGAATCTGACGCGTCAAACGTGACGCGCAGTGTGGTAAATCGTGCCGCCACCACAAATGCGGCAACAAAATCAGATACTGTGCGTGTGGGGGCGCGTGTTTTAGATTTGGGTAATTCAACCACGGCCACGGGCACAACCGCACGTGGGACCAGTACCACGATACGTACCGGTAATGCGTCGCGCGCAGATGTGTCACAAACGGCGGATACATCGGCACGTGCAAATTTGACGGCCACGGTAAATACGGTGGGACGTAACGCGCGTGTTGAATCCGCAGGAATAAACAATAATCCGGCGGTTCGTCGTGCTGGGCTGACATTGCGCCCATCCACGGCCGAGGTTGGCGGTCGTGCCACCATCGCAGGTACAGATATTCAAACGGGTTCAAATATTGATGAAGAAATTCGTGGGGTCAGATCACGTGCTGCCACGTCTGTGCCAACCGCAGAATCTATTGCAGAGGCCACAGAACGTCTGAATCTGACATCGGATTTGAATGCATCATGTCAACAGCAATATAACGATTGTATGGATCAGTTTTGTAATGTTATTGACGCGAACCAGGGGCGTTGTTCATGTTCTGCGAATTTGTCTGATTATACAGATGTAGAAGAAGCCGTAACCGACGCCAATAATCAATTAAATGAAGTGGCCCAGCGTATTCGTTATGTTGGATTGTCTGCGGATGAAATTCGCGCCATCATGAACGAGACCGAGGCAGAAGAAGCATTATCCGGTGCCAAAGATACATCTGAAACGCGTAATATGCTGGAAGAAATCGAAGAATTGATTCGCGACCCTGTGTCAAGTGTTTCGTATTCTTCAAATTCGACATCGTTTGGTCTGGATATGGATTTAAGTTTTTCTTCGAACGTGGCGGATATATTCAGTTTAGATTTCTTGAACACCGGCACAACCAGTTTTTCAAATCTGCGTGGGACTGATTTGTACAATGCGGCCAAGAATCGTTGTCGTGTTGTTTTGAATCAGTGCGAAGAAGCCGGCGCAAACATTGATCAAATCACTGCGAATTACGATTTGGCGATTGATAAAGATTGCATTGCGTACGAACAGGGATTGACCAAGATGAACGAAACATTGATATCAAATGTACGCAGTGCGAATTTAATGCTGCAAAAGGCACGGTTGGCTGTGATGCAGAATAAAAATCAATATGATGCCAAGGGTTGTATCGCGGCATTGGATACATGCATGACGGATGAAATGGTGTGTGGTGCAGATTATACCAAATGCCTGGATCCGACCAAGCGTTATATTGATGAAAATGGTGACGTTGTATTGGGGCAAGATATCACTGATATTCGTGATTTTATGACAACATATGATAATTCACAAATAGATTCTGGATTTTTGCAAAGTTCATATAATATGCCGATTGGCATAGAAAGTTGCAAGGCCACGCCCAATGGCGAAGATGATGTTGGTAACAATGGTGCGTGCATTGTAAAATATCTGTTGCAAAAAATTGGTACAAAGCAAGAAGTTACAGACGAAGGGCTGTGCCGTGCGGTTCTGGATAAATGCCAGGCATACACATACGACGATCGTGGTAATTACAAGGCGTACAATGATGTCGTTGTAAATTATATTCAACGTGCCATGGTGAATATCCAGGCTGAACAACGCCAGATTATATCAGATTACGCATCAAGTTGTATGCTGGATGTTGCAAATTGTTATAATCAACAAGTAACCCAGGTAAACGCATGGTCAACCAGTGCCAGTGTAAACAGCATATTTAATGTTATGAACGGTGCGTGCCGTAATGTTGCATTGACATGCGCATATGCGGTGTTTGATGGTGATACAGACCTGTGTTCTGCAACAAATCAAACCAGTTGCATACAAAATATATCTGAAATGTTTTATCAATCATTGTTATGTCCGGATAATTCAATATATGATGCTAGTTGCGCAAGCAATGCTGAAAACTGTGTCAATGAAAAGTGCAAATGTTTGGATAATTATGAAAAATGGGGTACACAATGTTTGGCGGCGTGTGGTGACCATGCACAACGTAATTCATATGGTTCATGTACGTGTATCAATGGGTTTGAAATGAAAAATGGTTTGTGCATTTGCCCCGAAGACAAGGTTATATCTGGTGACAGTTGCGTCAATATAGACGACAGGGACGATGGTACGCAATAATAAAACGGGGCATTTGCCCCGTTTTATTATTGCCCCGGTATAATGGCGCCGGGGTGTTTTATTAAATCCGTTGCAAAGTTAAACATGCTGTGTAATAATTACTGTGCATTGGTTGATTACCAATGTGGGGCTTACAAACCTCGTAAAGAAAAAAACTCCAACATCGGTTGGAGGGCTGCGAATATTCAATAAGCAGCGCTATTTTCTTTAATAGTTTGTAACCTCCAACCGCCCTTCATCACGGCGGTATTTTTTAATAAAAAAATGGGGGAATATTATGAAGGTAGTATTAGTAGATTCTGCATACTTTGGTGATGCATTGTCACATGCACGACAAAACGCACGAATAAATCGTCGTGATGCAGCACGCATGCTGGGTACAACAACAAAATATATTGGTAAATACGAAAGTGGAAAAATGCTGATACCAGCCCAGGTATTAGAGAGAATATTTCAAAATGGATTTATGATGTTATTGGCACGTAATTATAACAAGTACCGCCCAATTCGGGATAAAGGTGATGATTAGTTATGTGCAATAAAAAAATCGCCAATCGGCGATTTTTTAGTTTGCTGCATTTACAGCCAATCTTTTACGACCAGCGGCGCGACGACGGCTTAAAACCGCGCGGCCAGATTTAGTCGCCATCCGTTCACGAAAACCGTGTGTACGCACGCGGCGTGTTTTAGATGGTTGATATGTACGTTTTGTTGCCATAATAAAATCCTTTTGTGCCCATATTTAATCATACGTTTTGTAAAAACGCAACATTTTTATTTAGATTTTACCAAACCCAATGATTTTAAGCCTTCTAACATTAAATAGTATATAAATAATGCTGTAAACAGGCGCCAAAATGGTAAAAACATATTTGCCCCCATTATTTTATGCGGTTACGTATTTTTGAAAATAAATTTGCAATATCAATCATACGTTTCATGTTCCATAACATCAAAGATAATTCAGCACGTACCAAAATATCTTTGTCGTCACAATTTTTTAACATATCTTCTGCTTCTTGGTGCGCGATATGCAGCGCGTCTTTTATCACGGACATAGTAATAAAACATTATCACAAAGTTTGAATTTGTCAATGCGTTTTTTGGGGTTTATTTCTTGACCAAAAGTCTAAAAATTTGCTATTCTTTATTTGTTAAAAAGCAAGGGATTTCTAAGTATGTCAGAAACAAATAATATCAACGAAGTAAATGAAATAAAAATTCCGCAATCATCGCTGGAACATGAAATGCGAACCAGTTTCTTGGACTATGCGATGTCGGTGATTGTTGACCGCGCGTTACCAGATGTTCGCGATGGATGCAAACCGGTGCATCGGCGTATTTTGTATGTTATGAACGATGTTGCGCCGGCAACAAAACCGACGGTTAAATCTGCCCGTATTGTGGGTGATGTTATGGGTAAATATCATCCCCATGGTGACAGTTCTATATATGAAGCCATGGTACGTATGGGCCAAGATTTTTCTATGGGTGAAATGTTGGTCCAAGGCCAAGGTAACTTTGGTTCACGTGACGGTGATAAAGCCGCCGCCATGCGTTATACCGAAGCGCGCCTGTCAAAACTGGGCGCATCAATGATGGATGATTTGGACAAAGATACCGTTGATTGGCAACCAAATTTTGATGGTACGTTACAAGAACCGATTGTATTGCCGACTAAGTTTCCAAATTTCTTGGTAAATGGTGGGTCGGGGATTGCTGTTGGTATGGCAACAAATGTGCCAACGTATAACTTAGGTGAAATTTGTAACGGTATTCTGGCAATTTTGGATAACCCAGATTTATCTGATGATGAATTATTTGGAATAATCCCAGGGCCCGATTTCCCCACAGGTGCGGTTATTATGGGGCGCGCTGGCGCGTACAAGGCACATACCACAGGACGTGGTTCAATTATCGTGCGTGCCAAAACACATATGGAAACGTTTCATGATCATCCTGCAATCGTTGTTGATGAAATACCGTACCAGGTGAATAAAGCGCAACTGATTATGAAAATCGCGGAACTAAGCAAGGATAAACGTATCGAAGGTATTTCTGAAATCCGCGATGAATCGTCAAAAGAAGGTTTGCGTATCGTTATTGAATTAAAGCGTGATGCGATTCCTGATGTTGTGCTGAATCATTTGTTTCAGTATACAGAAATGCAAACGAATTTCCCTGTGAACATGATGGCGCTGAATCGTGGTCGGCCGATGCTGTTCAATATTCGTGGGGTGCTGGATGCGTTTATTGATTTCAGATGCGAAGTTATCCGCCGCCGTACGATTTTTGATTTGAATCGTGCGCGTAATCGTGCGCATACTTTGTTGGGATTATCGGTTGCGGTCGGTAATTTGGATGAAGTAATCGAACTGATTAAATCCAGTGCGAATCCGGACGCTGCACGCGAAGCGTTGGTATCACGTGGGTGGCGTGCATCAGATATTGAAAATTATATTCAACTGATTGATGACCCAAATACAGAATACAAAGATGGCATGTTTTATATGTCCGAAGACCAGGCACGTGCAATTTTGGAATTACAGTTGCATCGTTTAACAGGACTGGAACGTGATAAATTGCATGCAGATTTGGTTGATTTGGGTGCACAAATCAAAGATTTATTAGATATTTTAGGCAGTCACGCGCGCATCATCCAGATTATACGTGATGAAACAACCATGGTTCGTGACAGTTGGGCCAGTCCGCGTCGTACTGAAATTTCTGATGCAGAAATTGATATCGATGTCGAAGATTTAATTGCACGCGAAGATATGGTTATCACTGTATCAAATACAGGATATATCAAACGTGTGTCGCTGGATACATATCGTGCACAAAAACGTGGGGGCAAGGGACGCAATGCCATGACCACCAAAGACGACGATTATGTGGTTCAGGTATTTGTTGCAAATACGCATACGCCGTTGTTGTTCTTTTCATCGCGTGGATTGTGCTATAAATTAAAAACTTATAAGTTGCCAGAGGCTGCGGCCGCGGCCAAGGGACGCCCACTGGTAAACTTGTTGCCATTGGAAAATGGTGAAACAATAACTGCTATCTTACCAGTTCCCGAAGAAGATGTGGTTGCGGCACGTGAATCAGGCGTTGAACGTTATTTGATGTTTGCAACTGCATCTGGGACGGTGCGCCGCAATCGTACGTCTGATTTTGATTCAATTCGTGCAAATGGTAAAATCGCAATGAAGCTAGACGAAGGTGACAGTTTGATTTCTGTTTTGCCATGTACCGAAGATCAAGATGTATTCTTGGCCACATATCGTGGACGTTGTATACGATTCCCGGTATCTGAAATTCGTGTATTTGCCGGCCGTAATTCAACCGGTGTTCGTGGCATGACATTGGGTGCAGACGACCGTATTATCGGTATGGCAATGTTGACGCATGGTGAATCTGATGCCGCGGTGCGCGCCGCGTATATAAAACAATCGCGTGCGGCGCGTCGTGCCGCCACTGGCATCGAAGAAGAATCGTCTGATGACGAAGAAGAAACAACAAATCTGACCCTGACAGATGAACAAATGTCCAAAATGGCGTCTGTGGAACAGTTTATATTGACTGTGTCTGAAAACGGTTTTGGTAAACGTACCAGTTCGTATGAATACCGTACCACACATCGCGGCGGCGGCGGATTTGCAAATATAAAACTGGGTGGTAAAAATACCGCTGTGGCTGGGTCTTTCCCGGTGGATGATAATAATGATATTATCATGGTAACAGATGGCGGCAAGATAATCCGCACACCTGTGCGTGATGTTCGTATTGCAGGTCGCGCGACTGCGGGGGTAACATTGTTCCGTACGGCTGAAAATGAAAAGGTTGTGTCCGCTATATCAATCCTTAGTGACGAAGGCGAACAGGCCGAAGTTGAAACCGAAGCACACGAACAAGAAAATAACCAATAAACGGGGGACGGCATGGATAACGAATATTTTGCATCTATAAACGAAGTGTCAAAGCGTTTGTCTGTGCCGGCACACACGCTGCGTTATTGGGAAAAGCAGTTTCCTGTGGCAATTCGACCAACAACTGGGGCTGGGGGACGTCGTTATTATCGTACAGAAACGGTTGACAGATTGGTTGTTATTCGTGATTTATTGTATAAGCACGGATTGACAATCGCCGGTGTCAAAAAATTATTGCGTGATGGGAATTTTCCATCTTCGGCGGATGAATTTGTGAAAAATGTTGATGCTGGTGATATGGGATGCACATCTGCGGTATCTGATACATCAACGTCGCAACCAGATGCGTCACAAATTGACGCGGCCATATCTGTGTTGGAACGTGCGCGCAGTTTATTAGAAACAGTACAATAAATAAACGCGCCAATGGCGCGTTTATTTATTTTTCATTTTGGATTTTTTTCAAATTTTGTTCCAGACGATTTAATCTGTGTTGATGATATTTAATCAGCGCTTGATTCATGTCTGTACGAAAATGATTGTAATTGCTTTTTACGCGAACTTTTAATGGCAATGCTTTGATTGCAGCAATATCAGCGCTGTCTTGACGCATTTTTTCAATTTCGCCATAAACATATCTTAAATGTCTGTCGGCGACGGCAAACGCGCTGTCTTTATCAAACAAGTCATTGATTACTTCGCTTTCGATTGAATCACGACGTGAATACAGTTTTTGAACCGTTTCATCGGAATAATCGTATACTTGTTCCATTTTTTCAATTTCTTTGGTCAGTTGTTGATATTGTGCTGTGCGTGCAGCGCTGTCGCGACCATTTACAACAACATTTCTGTGGGCGATGCCGTATGCCTGTTCCGCCTCTGGCTGAGAAAAATAACGCCATTGGTTTAATTTTTCTTGGTCAAAGGTTGGTTCGCCATATGTTGCGATAAATACACCTGTAATCAGTGCCAACACCAATGCCGCAGACGCAGTAATTCCACCACGAACCAGCAATTTGTTTAATGTCGATTTTTTCATAAGAATCCCTTTGTTGTTTTGATATATTATAGTACAAAAATATAAATTGTCAACAATAATATAAGGATAATATTTTGGCAGTCCCAACGGGAATCGAACCCGTGTTACCGGAATGAGAATCCGATGTCCTGACCGCTAGACGATGGGACCAGTGTCAAATATATTATCAATTATTTAATCCGTTGCAAATGGTAATTGTGATATTTGGTTGGGGCTTGTGACAGCTGCTTGTGTTCGAACCGGCAACCGTTGGTTGCAGATTGCGCCGCGAACGAACCAAAAACAAAAAACGCCACAGGGGCGTTTTAATATTATGTGCGTCTGTCACACTTCGTTAAAACTTCGTGTGGCACTCCTTCGCGTGAACTGTTCCGCTCCGGCTTGCCACCCGAAGCGTCACAGACGCGAAGGGTGGTTGGGGCGCACACGGGGGGATGGGGGTGTTCCCCCATTTCCATTTTGGGAAATCTGTGATTTTCCGAAATGGTTACAAAACATTGATAATGTTTTGCGGCACAAATACGTAAGTCTATTTGTGCAATCCGTGCGAATACCAAATAAAAAATACCCCTGTGGGGTGTTTTTTTTATTTGGTTGGGGCGCACGGATTCGAACCATGATAAAGAGAACCAAAATCTCTTGTCCTACCATTAGACGACACCCCAAAAGCAACACTGATTATAAATATCTTTTATGTTTTTGCAATAACAATTTTATATAATAGTTTAATTGTGGAAAAAATTTTTTTATTTTTTTAATTTTTCTACTTGCATTTTGTTTATTAAAACATATAATCATTAAAGTTTTTAATGATTAAACGTCTATGTTTTACAATAAAAGGAATTCAAAATGGCGCACAAAGAATTTGTAAAACTGTTTGAATCAAATATTTTATTATTTGACAAATTGGCCGATAAATTAAAGCGCGAACCGTCTTTTTTAGCAGGATATCCGCGTCAACAGCTTAGCATTTTGGTACGTTTGCACATTGGTGGGCCGGCACGGTTAAAGGATATTGCGCGGCGTGAAATGGTTACAACGCCGAATTTATGCGCGGCATTTAGAAAACTGGAACGTGATGGATTTGTATTGCGCAAGATTGACGAACAAGATCGTCGTAATACTTGGTATTCTGTGACCAAGGCTGGTGAACAGGTTGCAGCCCAGGCGATGGATGCCATGCGTAATGCGATTGACAGATTGTTTTCAAAATTGTCACGCGAAGATGAATCTGCGTTGACCAACGCGATGAAGACAATAAACAATATTTTAACGCGGATGGAGATTACAAATGCATAAATTAAAAATTGCCGCAATAGTATTGTGTGCGGCTGGGGCGGTAACGCCGTCGTTTGCCATGGATTTATCGCTGGATGATGCGGTGAATATGATTTTGGATGAATCACAAGACTTGAAAAAGGCCGAAGCCAACCTGAAAAAAGCAGAGGCATCATTAGATGTTGCCAATGCAAATCGCTGGTTCAAGATAGATGGCACAGCAACATATATGAACTTGATTGACATGAAAAATCCGACAAAGTCATACAGTGTTGATATTCCGCCTGAAATTAGTGGTATGTTGTCACAATATTTGGACAAGCCTGTTCAATTACCGCAATCTTTGGATATCCCAGACAGTATGTTTATGGCTGGTGTATCAATTACCCAGCCGATTTACACGTTTGGTAAAATTGGTAATGCGGTAAAGTCGGTAAAATCTGCAATAAAAATGGCAGAGGCATCACGTGAAATAACCCTGCGCGAGGTTAAATATAGTGCTGTTGATATGTATTGGACAGCAAAAATGACAGATGAAATTGTTGATATTTCACGGGCTGATTTACAGGCGGCGCGTGATGCACGGCGCAGTTTAACATCGGCTGGTCGTGCCAACCGCAGTAATCTGGTTAAAATTGAATCTGATATTGCGACCAAAGAAATCAATTTATCAAATGCAGAATTTAATCGTGATACCGCGCATCGTATGTTAAAGATTCTGGCTGGGATTGATGTTGATACAGAATTAAATTTAACAGACGAATTCCCAGATACGTTTGCGGACTTAAATGCTGGTGAATTAAAATCGACCCCACAATGGGATGCGTTGCGTGAACAGGTTCAAATGTATGAACGTAACGCCAAATCTAAACGTGCAGGCGCATTACCGACTTTGGCGGCAACGGCATCGTATAACTATATTGCGTATGGGCCAAATATGCCTAATATGTTTGGACATGATAATATGCAATCTGCATATTGGGGGTTGGCGTTACAGGTACCAATTTTCAGTGGTGGTGCCAATATGGCCAATGCCACAATAGAGGCCATGAATGCTGAATCTGCCCGTCAAGATTTAGACAAAGCAAAAAAATTGACCAGCGAAGAATATACACGTGCCATTGACCAGTACAATCATTTGCGTGGAAATTTGAAAACATTAAAAAATGCGCGTGATTTGGCGGCCAAGGCATACGAATTTTCCAGTGGTCGTTTTGCATCTGGTCAAACGTCGGCGGTTGAATTAGCCGAAGTATCTGCGGGGTTATACCAGCTGGATATGGCGTTATTAAATGCAAAATACAATATTTTAATGTCTGCGGAATCTGTAAAAAAATTGGGTGAATAAAAAATGGAAAAGATAGCAATAAAATTAAAATCAGAACAGGTTAAAAAGGCACTGTATGGTGCGTGTATAATTGCGCTGGTTGGTTGGGTTGTGTTTCGGTTTGCTGCGATTGGCGCCGAAAATGCACGTGCAGTATTTAATCCGGCACGTTATGCGGCAGATGTTGGTGCACCAGTGTACGCCATGACCATTACGCACCAAGACGGGGTATTGCGTGAACCGATTGAAGTAAAAAATAATCGTGCGTTGGTGTCGTCTGTGCGTGTTGGAAAATTACAACCCGGGCAACGTGTTGGCGATGGTGAAATTATATCTGTGTCACATGATGTTGATTTGAACACCGGCATGCATATTGTTCGTACGCGTAATGTTGCAGATGGTCTGCAATACGCAGAATTTGAATCAGACGGGTATTTTGTGCCTTTGTATGCAATAAACAACGGTGTTGTTATGTTGAACGTGGACGGCGTTGCCACCCCACGCAGCATAGATGTTTTACGTTCAGATACACAAAATGCGATGGTGGCCGGATTAAACGATGGTGATGTTGTAATTTTATCGCATGTGGATTCAGGTGCCAAGGTTCAAATTGTCAAATAATACGATAATACGTACGTATAATAACAGGGGGATTTCATTATGTTAAAGTTTTTCGTTCGCAGACCCGTTACAACGGTTATGTTTGTTTTGTTTTGGGTTGTATTGGGTTTTGTGTCTTTCCCAAAAATGAATATAGAACGTACACCGTCGGTTGAATTGCCAATGGTGACAGCAACATTTATATACCCTGGGGCGGCGCCGTCTGAAATCGAATCCCAGGTTATTAAACGTGCCGAAGATGCAATTTCCGAAGTGTCTGAAATTAAAAAAATCACATCCCAGGCATTTGAAAACGGTGGCTTTGTTATGGCCGAATTTAACATCGGTGTTGATGTAAATGATAAAGCAACCGAAGTAAAAACAAAACTGGATGCGTTGGTATCTGAATTTCCAACAGATATGGAACAGCCCGTTGTTGAAAAATTAAATCCTTTGGAACAACCAGTCGTAGATATTATGGTAACTGGTGGAAATCTGCGTGATTTACAAGAATACGTTGATGATACTTTGTCAAACAAGATAACCGCAATCCCAGGTGTTGCGAACGTTGATGTGTTTGGTGGTGAAACGCGCGCTGTACGTATAGAAATGAATCCAGAAAGTTTGGCGGCACGTGGCGCAACAGTTATGGATGTTGTAACCGCATTGGGTCAGCGCAATTTGAACGTCCCAGGTGGTAAAATTGAATTTGGTACAAATTCTTCAAACGTTCGTTTTGTTGGTGAATTTTCCAGTGTTGATGAAATTGCAAATTTGCAACTGACCACGATGGAAGGCCAACGTTTCAAATTATCTGAAATTGCAACAGTAACAGATGCCGCACGTGATATTGAAAATGGCGCGCGTTATGATGGAAACGAAGTTATAATTGCATCTGTGATTAAATCATCTGATGGTAATGCAATCAATGTATCGCGTGCGTTGCATAAACAAATGCCAGAATTGTTGGCTGATTTGAAAACAGAATTCCCAGATGCACAAATGGAAATAATTTCTGATTCATCAACCGCGATTGCAGATGAAACATATGGTACAATCGAAGGTATTATATTAGGGGTTATTTTCACAGTATTGGTATTATTGGTATTCACACGTAATTGGCGTTCAACAATTATCGCAGGTGTTGTTATACCGGCATCATTGATTGCAGGATTCTTTTTCATGGATGCCAGTAACTTTACAATCAATGCATTGACGTTGTTGGCGTATTCGTCTGCATTAGGGACATTGGTATCAAATGCAATTATTTTGATTGAATCTGCATTGCAAGAAATGCGTCGTGGCAAATCACCCGAAGATGCCGCAATCGACGGAACAAAGAAAGTATGGGTATCTGTATTGGCCGGTGTTGGAACAAACGTCGTGGTGTTCTTGCCGTTGGCGTTTATGGGGGGAATTGCCGGACAATTTATGAATCAATTTGGTTTGACGGTTGTGTATTTGACATTGTTGTCTTTGTTGTTCTCGTTCACATTGACACCAATGATGATTGCAAAGTTCTTGCGTTTAACAGATAATAAAAAATCTAAAAAAATACAAAATGCAAAAACAGTTCGTGCCACGGTTGTGTCTGAAAAGCAAAGTGCGCCGAAAAAAGAATCCCGGATGCGCCGTTGGTATAATTATCAGCATGCACATCCATGGCGCGTTGTTGTGATGGCGGTTGCGACGTTGGCGGCGTCTGCGATGCTGATGCAATTTGTTGGTAATGAATTTGCCCCATCCACAGATACAAATGAAATCAACATAACGGCACGTGCACCAATGGGGGCCACATATGAAAAATCATCATATATTGCCGAACAGATAGAAGAAAAATTGGCACAATTTGATGATATAACAAATGTATCTGTCAAAATTGGTGACCGCGGATTGCAAAATATCGCTGTGAAATTGACATTAAAAGATGTTGATGAACGCAATAAATCTGACCAAGAAATTGCACGTGATATTATGCCTGTTTTGTCTGAAATTCCCGATGTAGAAATCCAAGTAAATGCCGGTATGGCAATATCTGCTGGGACATCCAGTGCAGATATTGTGATGAACGTATACGGGCCTGATGATGCCAAACGTACGGCATATGCAAACCAGGTTCTGGATATGGTAAATCAAATACCAGAAGTGCAATCTGCGGTGTTGGCACAACAAAAGCCAGCCACAGAAACACAATTCGTTCCAGATGAAAATAAAATGAATTCTTGGGGTATCAATAATTCGTATGCTGGTATCACTTTGCGTACAGCACTGTACGGAAACGATGATTATAAGTATAAAGAAAATGGCGAAGAATATCCGATTATTTTGGAATTTGCAGAACCGTTCAAAGGCATGGGCATGTTTGATAATGTGTTTGTAAATTCACAACGTGGTATGGTGCCATTATCTGAATTAGGTGAAATTCGTACGGTTGATGCGACACCAGATATTATGCGTATTGATAAAAACCGTATCACAGAAATAGACGTCAATATCGGTAAATCAACAATGGGACCAGTCCAGAAGAAAATCGAAGCCGCAATCGCCAAGGTTGATTGGGAATCTGGATATGGCGTTGATTTTGGTGGGATGTCTGAAATCCAAGGTGAAACAACCACCGAAATTGGTAATGCGTTTATGTTGGCCATCATATTGACTTATATGTTATTGGCGGCAATATTAAATTCATTGGCGCATCCGTTTACCATTGCGACATCTATTGTCACCAGTTTTGTTGGTGTATTTGCGTTGATGTTTTTATCTGGGGCGTCAATGAACGTTGGTGCGATGTTGGCGTGCGTTATGTTGGTTGGATTGGTGGTAAATAATAATATTTTGGTTTTGGAACCAACCGTTGGCCGTATTGCAAATGGTGAAAGGCCATATGATGCACTGTGGACTGAATTAAAAGATAAACAGTCTATGATTTTAATGACATCAATCGCTGTTATTACAGGTATGGTGCCCCAGTTATGGAGTGCCGATGGTATGAAGGTTGCCATGGCTGCGGTAATGATTGGTGGTATGTTTGCCAGTATGATATTTACGTTTGTCTTGACGCCTGCGTTGTTCTTTTTGGTGGAACGCGGACGCCAAAAATTAAAACGTAACCAGAAATAAAAATGGGGCACACGCCCCATTTTTATTGCAAAACTGCAAAAAACATTGTTATAATTTTGCTGTATTATGTAAAGGATTGTATATGTTAAAAAAGGAAGATGTTGTCGTTTTTGATTTTGATGGGACTTTATCTGGATTGGATACGAATATAGAATTTGCCAAGTATTGTTTTCGTCATTCTGTGCGTCCATGGTTGTTTTTGCCATTGGTCGCGGTTGGGGCGATTGGGCGTTATTTTAACCCTGGGGGAATTTGGTGGCGTCAAACAATTCGTCGATTCCAAACGGCTGATATGGTAAAAAAATTCGCACCGTCGTTTATTAAACAACATATGCGCGAACGGTTTGGGTGGTCACGTGACCAGGTTGCCAAAGAACGCGCCGATGGTCGCACTGTTATTTTAATTTCTGCCAGTGCTGATTATTTAATACCGCATCTGGTGCGTGATATGAAATTTGATGCAGTTTTATGTTCACGTATGGATGAACAAAAACCGTGGAAATATGAATTTTTATGTTGGGGTAAAAATAAAGTTATCGCCATGGACGATTGGGCAAAAAAGAATAAAATAATTCCAAATGTTGTGCGTGCGTATTCGGACAGTAAATCTGATATGCCCATAATGGAAATTGCTGATGACCAGGTTTGGGTTGACAGAAAAACAGGGCTAAGAAAATCTGCCTAGTGCAAATAAATTATATATCCGTTATAGTCAATATATGGTTATAACGGATGTTTTATATGATTTAACAGTCGGTGTTGCCGGTGCAGTAATTGGTGCACTGATAATGTTGGTGTTTAACCGCAAAAAGACCCGGCGATTATCAAACGAGATATTAGTCAATCGCCAAGATTTAGAAAAATTACGATTAGAAAATAACCAGCTGATAGAAACAATCAAAGACCGCGAAAATCAAATCTTGGAATTACAGAAAAAAATATTAAAGCGCAAGGTATAAAGGCAAATATATCCTTGGTCGCTGGCTTATTCTTCTGAACCAAAATCCATATCGCGCAATTTTTCTGCACGTGGCGTTATTTTCCCAATAGATGTTTGCAGTTGTTCAATATCTGTTGTTGCCAATGAAAAGTGTTGTTGCACTTTGTTGGCACGGTCGGCCAGACGTGATAAATCGGTCAGTAAATAGTCTAATTCCCGTTTTATTTTATCTGCCACACGTTTAATTTTTATATCCGATAATACTGCACGAATTGTATTCAGTGTTGCCCATAATGTTGACGGCGATACAATAAATACCTTTCGTCGTGCCGCATAATCGATTATGGATGGAAAATCACGATGCAGTGTTTCAAATATCGATTCAGACGCAATAAACATCATTGCTGTTTCTGCTGTTTTGCCTGGTATAATATATTTTTCTGCAATCGCGTCAATATGTTTGCGTACGTCTAATTCGAATTGTTTGCGTGCACCTTCTTCTTTTTGTTCGGTCATGCGGTTATAACTTTCCAGTGGAAATTTACTGTCAATTACCATGTCGCCCGGTGGGTATGGTAATCTGATAATACAATCAGGGCGAACACCTGTATCCAAAACTGTTTGAAACGAATAAGATTCTGGTGGCATGATATCGGCAACCAAATCTGCCAGTTGGCGTTCGCCAAATGTGCCACGTGCTTGTTTATTGCCCATCAGTATATTTTTGAAATTTGCGATATCTGCACTGATGTTTTTTAATTCAATCGCATTTTGACTCAGTGCGCCCAAACGTTCTGCTAATCTTTCGCGCAGACGTGCATTGTCTTCGCGTAATCCAGATATATCAACCGTTGGGCGGCGCATTAAAACAGCAATCAGTAAAACTATTATTATAAACAGTAACACAAAAATATAAGTTGTCATTTTCCAATCCTTTGCTAAAATCCATTATAAAAGGATTTATATATGTTGCAAATGAAACTTTGCGGTGATTTGATTTTGCGTGAAAAATGTGCGCCTGTTACCGAAATCACGCCGGATGTATTGGATATAATGGATGAAATGGTTGGTATGATGCGTGACCAAAATGGGGTTGGGCTGGCGGCCCCCCAGGTGGGACAACTGAAACGTTTTTTGGTTATGATGGATCCAGACACTGAAACAGTATTCAAAATGATAAACCCAAAAATCATCACGCGCAGTGCGGATGTATGCACAATGGAAGAAGGGTGTTTATCTGTTCTGGGGGCGGATGATTTACCGGTATACGCCAATGTCACGCGCCCACAATCAGTGGATGTCACATGGACAGATGAAAATGGAAATCAGGTTGGGGCAACAATGTCTGGATTACCAGCACGAATTGTTCAACATGAAACAGACCACTTGGATGGCATACTGTTTATTGATTACTTGTCCCCAGTGCGTCGTGAAATGGTTATGCGCAAGGTTCGAAAACACAAATGAAAATTGTATTGATGGGCACAAATGATTTTGTTGTGCCAATGTTTGATTCTGTATTAAATGCTGGTCATGAAATATTGGCGGTGTTTACACGTGCGCCAAAGCCGGTTGGACGGAAACAAATTTTAACCCCGTCACCAGTGCATGATTGGGCACTGGCACATAATTTGCCGGTATATACCAATATCAACGATTATAATTTTTCGCCTGATATGGTGGTTGTTGTATCATATGGGGTGATATTGCGTGATAATGTTTTGTCATCTGCACCATGTGTGAATATTCACCCCAGTTATCTGCCACAATATCGTGGGCCATCACCAATACGCACGGCAATATATAACGGTGATGAAAAATCCGCGGTGTGTTTAATGCAAATAACCAGCGACATGGATGCAGGTGATATTTATATGTGTCGTGAATTTAGTATTGGTGAAAATGATACGAATTCAGATGTTGAACGCACTGTATCCAAAATTGGTGCAGATATGTTGGTGGAATATTTATCAAATCCATCTGCATATACACCCACGCCCCAGGTTGGCACGCCAACATATACGCATAAATTTTCAGGTGCCGATGAAATCATAGATTGGTCGCGTGGTGCACGTGCGATACACAATCAAATTCGTGCGCTGGGGGCTGGGCGGACGAAAATAAATGGCATTGATGTCAAGGTATTGGAAACTTGTGTTGAAAACAATGAATTAAAAATTTTACGTATCCAGCCTGTGGGTAAAAAACCGATGGATTGGAAAAGTTTTGTAAATGGTCTGCATGGTGCAGAAATAAAATTTGGTGAATAAAATGTATGTTGAAAAATATTGTAAATATAAAAATGAAAAAATTACATTAAATGAAAGCAGCACTTGTTGCATATGTGCAAATTGCGAACACGAACGTTGTATGGTGCGCAATGATGCTGGCACGCATTATGCATATCGTATATGTTCAGAATATGCCACTGCAAAACTAGACCCAGATTATGCGTATGAAAAAGAACGCATGTGTCGTATATGTTTAGATATCACACACAGATTACAAAATTCCAGATAATATAATGACGCGATATAAAATTGTTCTTGAATACGATGGCACGAATTTAATTGGCTGGCAAGAAAACCGCCAAGGTCCGTCTGTGCAATCATTGTGTGCAGATGCGATTGAACAGTTTTGTGGTACGCGGCCTGATATTGTGGCGGCCGGTCGTACGGATGCCGGCGTGCATGCGATTGCTATGGTGGCGCATTTTGATTTGCCAAACGCACCATGTGCAGAAACTGTTATGCGCGCAATGAATTTTTATTTGGCATCTGCCCCAGTGTCTGTACTGGATTGTGAAATTGTATCAGATGATTTTAATGCGCGATTTTCATGTACTGCGCGTCATTACAAATATATTGTATTAAATCGCAGTGCACCGCCGACATTGGATAATAACCGCGTATGGTGGGTTCCACGTCGATTGAATATTGCATCTATGCGTCGCGCCGCCGCCCAGTTGGTTGGCAATCATGATTTTACCAGTTTTCGTGCCACCCAGTGCCAGGCAAAAAGCCCAATTAAAACCTTGGACGTATGTAAAATCACCAAACGTGGTGATTTGATTGTTTTTGAATTTTCTGCACGGTCTTTTTTACATCACCAGGTTCGTAATATGGTTGGTACATTGATTGAAATTGGTTTGGGTAAACCGTATGATGTCAATGAAATTTTTGCCGCACGTAATCGCAGTGCGGCTGGACCGACGGCGCCTGCATCTGGTTTATATTTTATTCGTGCGGATTATGCCATGGACGGCGATGATAAACGTAATTGATTGTGCCAGACGGATAAATCACTAATCCATTACGCAGAATTTTATTGTCGCACATTGGGGCGTCGATATCAAAATACGATATAATATAATCAATATCTTTATCATTACATAACCGTGCAATATTGTTCATCAGTGGTACGAATTTTTGAATATACGCCAATGTAAAATTTTTGGTTTCATATATCCATATTCCGTCAACTGGTTTGCGTCGAATATTGACAGTATCCGTTTGTTCGCCGTTTAATTGTTTCCATGTGTTAAATGTAAAATAGTGATTTGATGCGCGTGATTTGCTGAATTCTAAATTTCCATTATCGCCAACAAACGCGGCCAGTTCATGGTCTGATGTAATGTAAAATAATGGACGTGGTTGCACAATGATGATAATTATCCCGATTACAAAAAATATACTGCTCAATATATAATTTATTTTTATGCGTATATTACGAATAAACATTACTGACATAAATCCCAGAATTATAAACATCATCGCAATATTAGGAATATGTGGCAAAGTAATCGTTGCCCATGGTAATCCATCAATCCAATTTCCAATCCCCAGACACCATGTATAAATATTTTCTGCCATATCAATCGGCCATGTAAAATTGAAAAATACCAGAACAGTCCCAATTATAACCAGTGGCATAATTGCAAAAGAAAACACAGGCAACAGAACTAAATTCCCAATCAATCCATACACAGGCAAATCGTAAAAATGCATCACAACAAATGGTGCAGTAAATGCAGTTGCCACCCCAGATGTTAAAACAGACGCATAGATTATTTTCAAAATTTTATTATGCGGCATGCCAGGATTGATATCGTTCCATAACCAGACTAATCCAAATATTGCGGCAAAAGATAATTGAAATCCGGGCTGCATTACAAAATGAGGATTCATTAAAAATAATGCCAGAAATGCAATACATACGTTTCGCATTGACACAGCGTTGCGCCCAAATATAAATGCGGCAAATATCAGTGTTGCCATAATAAATGCGCGAATTGTTGCAACATCACTGCCGGACAGAATTACATAAAATAATAATCCAAACCATGCGCATATTATCGCAGGTATTCGTGCCGGTATACGCTTTGTAATCGGGCTGATTGTGCGAAATATAAAAAAGAATATTGCAAACAACCACGCTGAAACCAATGTGATATGAAATCCACTGATTGACCAAACGTGACCAACACCGGTTGATGTCCATATTGGTGCATCGTTTGATGGTACTGCGTTTTTATATCCCAGAACCAATGTATCAACTAAAAAAGAATCTGAACGTCGATGAATATAATCGCGTAATGTGGCAATCGTGCCGTCAGATGCAGGCGTGATAACATCAAAATTATTCATATATCCTGTGGCGGTCACTCCATTAAAATATGCCCACCGTGCATAATCAAAAGATTCTGGGGCGTCTGGACCATCAGGACAAAACAACCCGATATTTGCAGATATGTTATCGCCAATATGTGGTGGCGTGATGTCTGATTTTAATGATACGCGAATAATTGCACTGTTGCCATTGGCACCAATTTTACCTGCATCTGTTTTTATATAAATTCTGGATTTATTGTTGGTATAGTCAATATGTTCGACCATGCCGACAATATCAATGTTATGTAATTCATGTGGAATTTGTGGTGTTGCGATAATATGTGTGAACACGCATGCATAACAAAAACCAAATACAAATAATGCCGTTGCGCGAATCAGTTTTGGTAAATTGCATACAAATAAAATAAATGTAATGATTGCGCCAATTACGCAAAGAATAAAATTCGGTTCTGTGGGGATGTTAAAATACAACGCCGCACCAAATGCCATAAAAAATGGCACCCACAAAAACCAGTTACGTGATTGATTTTGCCATAAATCCCACATGTAAAAAGTATAGGAATTTATTTCATTGCGCCGCAATGAAAAATTTCGTATTATGGAATTCCATAAGGGGGCATTTCTTATGGCAAAATATATATTTATTACCGGTGGTGTTGTTTCCAGTTTGGGCAAGGGCGTCGCAGCGGCAAGTTGTGGCGCCCTTCTTCAATCGCGTGGGTACAGTGTGCATGCGCGCAAATTTGACCCATATTTGAACATTGATCCTGGGACAATGTCGCCATTTCAACATGGTGAAGTATACGTTACAAATGATGGATTTGAAACAGACTTGGATTTGGGATATTACGAACGTTTTTTGGGTATCCAGTTATCACGTAATGATTCTGTATCAGGTGGGCGAATTTATTGGGATGTATTAAATGCAGAACGTCATGGTGATTATCTGGGGGCGACTGTTCAAATGATTCCACATGTTAGTAACAAGATAAAAGAATATATTTCTGCGCCAACCAATACAGATTTTGTTGTATGTGAAATTGGCGGCACAGTTGGTGATATCGAAGGAAAAATATTCTTGGAATCAATTCGTCAATTTGCAAATGATGTTGGTCGTAAAAATGTAATGTTTGTGCATTTAACGTTGGCACCATATTTGGAAAAAAGCGGTGAATTAAAAACCAAACCAACACAAATGTCTGTGCGCGAATTGCTGGAAAATGGAATTCAGGCAGATATGTTGATTGTGCGTACACCGCGTATTTTGACCGCAGATGAACGGGCAAAAATCGGGATGTTCTGTAATTTGCCGGCTAAAAATGTTATCAGTGGTATTGATGTTGATAACATTTATAAAATTCCATTGGCATATGATGATCAACATGTGTTTGATATAATTGCAGACTATTTTGATTTGCCAAATGCTGCTGGGAATATGGACAAATTTAATCGTATTGAACATTATTTAGACGCTGACTTACCACATGTAAAAATCGGTATTGTTGGAAAATATTTTGATGTACCTGATGCATATAAATCTTTGAACGAGGCGTTATTTCATGCTGGAATTCAAAACAATGTGCACGTTGATATTGAAAAAATAAATGCAGAACATTTTTCTGCTGATACGGCGGCTGGTTTGGATGGTATATTGGTGCCGGGCGGATTTGGTACACGTGGTGTTGCCGGCAAAATCGCAGCGGCCGGTTATGCCCGTGAATCAGGTACGCCATATATGGGCATTTGTTTAGGGATGCAGGTTGCGGTTATCGACTTTGCACGTAATGTGTTGGGTATATCAGATGCAGATTCAACAGAATTTGCTAAAAATTGTACGCCTGTTATAAACATTATGTCAGACCATGATTCTGAAAATATGGGTGGAACATTACGTCTGGGGGCATATCCGTGCGTTATTACGCCAGATACATTGGCATATCGCATATATGGGACAGATAAAATATCTGAACGCCACCGCCACAGATATGAAATGGATATTGCGTTTGCCGATAAATTTGAATCTGCTGGTATGATAATATCTGGACGCAGTCCCGATGGCAGATTGCCAGAAATTGTGGAATTGAAAAATCACCCGTTCTTTATCGCAGGGCAATTTCATCCAGAATTTCAATCCAGTCCATATACGGGTCATCCAATGTTTAATGCGTTTATTGCAGCCGCAGCGCGGCATACGCATAAATAATAAAAATCCCCAATTATTGGGGATTTTTATTTTCCAAAAATAAAATCATTATCGACCGACAATTTAATTATTTCATCCATATTATCGTTATCAGATGCATGTTGTCGAATTGTTTTGCCACATTTTTCACATTTATGCGTGATAATAAAACTGGTACCTGATTTTTCAATCATAACTGGGCGCATCATACCACCACATGTTGCCGCACGATCACCAGGTGAATTGTCAACATGACGTGACCATAAACAATTCGGGCAATGGTTTGTGTATCCATTGCCCTGAACATTTGCGCCACAATGTGCGCATGTAAAATCTTCGACCTGGCGTGTAAATTTTTTCATTACAATCCCAACGCGTTTCGATACATTTGGGTCAGTTCATCTGCTTCGTCCAATTCATCAGGATCCAGTTTGCGTAAACGTATCATTTGGCGAATATATTTTGGGTCAAAGCCGGCAGATTTTGCCTCGCTATAAATCTCTTTGATGTCCGCGGCAATGGCGGCGGCATCTTCGTTTAATTTTTCGATTCTTTCAATGACACTCAATAATTGCTGATTGTCGATTGCACCGTGATTTGCGTTTTTCATTGCAGATTTCCCCTTGTTTTTTGATGAACTATATGATATATCATAAATCGCAAAAATCAAGAAAAACAAAAGTATAAAAAACAAGGTTTATTATGAGGTTTACAAAAATTACTGCGTCCATTGGACCAAAATGCGAAGATAAAGAAACACTGGCTAAAATGATTTCTGCCGGGGTAAATATGTGTCGTTTGAATTTCAGTCATGATACAGGTGATGTCCAGGGTAAAAAAATTGATTTAATCCGCAAAGTATCAGAAGAATTACATACACCTGTTGCGGTAATGATTGATTTACAAGGCCCAAAACATCGTATTGGAAATTTTGAAACCGAAGAAAAATATCCGTTAAAAATTGGTCAAAAATTCACATTTGATTCTGATGCGACACCAGGTGATGGTACACGTGTCCAGTTGCCAGATGCCGATGTTATGAAATCTTTGAACGTTGGCGACAGAATTTTGTTAAACGATGGCAAAATTGAAATGACGGTTGATTCTGTGTCATCTGATAAAATTGTCGCGACGGTTATACGTGGTGATGAAATTTGGTCGCGTCGTGGTTTTAATTTACCAGATACAGAAATTGATACATCGGTATTGACAGATAAAGATAAATCTGATTTAGAATATGCCATTACTAAAAATCCAGATTGGGTTGCAATTTCTTTTGTTCAAAAACCCGAAGATATTGCCGAAGTGCGCGATTTTATCACTGCACGTACATCGCACCCGATAAAAATTATTGCGAAAATAGAACGCCCCAATGCGGTTGCGCGTATTACTGATATTGCGGCGGCAGCCGATGGTATTATGATTGCACGTGGTGATTTGGCGGTCGAAGTTCCGTTTGAACAAGTTCCTGCGATTTCTCGGCATATAATTCGCGAATGTCGCAAAATGAACAAGCCTGTGATTATGGCAACACAAATGTTGGGGACAATGGTAAACAGTGAATTCCCAACACGTGCTGAAATTACAGACGTTGCGAACGCGGCATATTTGCGTGCTGATTCGACCATGACATCCGAAGAAACAACCATTGGTATAAATCCAGTAAACGTTATAAATACAATGGATAAAATATTGTCGTATTCTGACAATGATGCGATTGCCAACCCGTATGATTGGTCACGTGTGGAAAATATTCCTGAAAATGATTGGTCACGCAGTGTGGCGTCAATGGCATATTTGAACCGTGCATCTGCGATTGTTGTGTTTGCGCGTGATACAAATATTGCGATGCAGATTTCTTGTCGCAAACCCGATATTCCAATTATCGCAGTATGCAGTGAACGCGTCATCGCGAACCAGTTGTGTTTGCTGCGTGGTGTGTTCCCAGTGTTTGACACAGATTTATTTGCCAAACGTGATGCGTTTAATTCTGCGCGCAAATTTGGTGTAAATTCTGGCAAATTGGTTATCGTTGACGATGATAAAATCAGTTTGCGCACATTGGATTAAAAATATATAAATCTTTGTGTAACGGTGGTGGGTTTTGTATTGACCGCCACCGTGTTTTTTTACTAAAATCAAAATTGATATGAAAGGAATTTTGGGGATACTTTTTGCATGTTTTGTGTTCATTATGCCGGCATGCGGTGGTCAATACCGTGCCGCATTGGTGGCTGACATGGACACTGGTCTGGTTTTATACAAAGAAAATGCCGATGTTCAAAATTATCCGGCCAGTTTGACCAAAATAATGACATTGTATTTAACGTTTGATGCGTTGGAACATGGTCGGTTGCGTTTGGATGATTATCTGATTGTGTCAAAATCTGCGGCGGCGGCAGAACCGGTGAAATTGGGCTTGGCCGCAGGCAGCAAGATAAAGGTCGAAGACGCGATAAAGGCATTGACAGTGCTTAGTGCAAATGATGTCGCACGTGTTTTGGCCGAAAACTTAAAAGGTGGGATGGAAGGGAACTTTGCAGGTTTAATGACACGCGTCGCCAAAGAAATTGGCTTGTCTGGAACAAATTTTGAAAATTCATCTGGATTACCAGATGATGACCATATGTCAACTGCGCGTGATATTGCATTGTTGTCTATTGGTTTGTACAGACGTTTTCCACAGTATTGGAAATACTTTTCAATAAAAACATGGACGTATAATGGAAAAACATATACAAACGGGAATCGTTTGTTGGGAACATATCCTGGGTGTGATGGTATGAAAACAGGATATACGCGTAAATCGCGATATTCTTTGGTGGCCACAGCTAAACGTGATAATCGGCATTTGATTGCGGTTGTGTTGGGGGCTGAAAATAAAGATGTGCGTGCAAATGTTGCAACAAATTTGTTAAATCGTGGTTTTGAATTGGCGGCTGGGACACCGACTGGTACGGTCGTTACGTACAGTGCCGCGCCAACACAAAATGCGCCCCAGGTTGCACCAGCAACGCCATCGGCCACGTATTCACCACAAACTGTAACATATTCAACACCCACGTCAACGTTCCAGGCGGCATATACTGCGGCAACAACACAAAGTGCACCACGTGCAGACGTATCAAATAATGCACCTGGTAATGCTGGGGTGCAATTTGGGGCGTTTTCATCTCGTGCTGCCGCCCAGACCCAGGTGGACAACGTTCGAAATTCTGTTGGGGTTACGGCTGTTATTGAAACTGCGCCAAATGGTATGTTCCGTGTGCGTGCAAACAATTTGTCTGAATCTGCGGCACAAAATATTCGCAGTCGTGCACAAAATGCCGGAATTGATTGTTATGTTTTTCATTAAAAGGTTTATTGTAATATTATGAATTCTAAAATAGAACGTTTGATAAAACAATTTGCGCGTCTGCCACGTTTGGGAACGCGCGCAGGTCAACGTATTGTATTGGCATTGTTGCAAGATAAAACAGGGCGTGCTGAAAATTTGGCAAATGCGTTGTTGGACGCCGCGGCAACAATTCGGCCATGTCCGATATGCGGTATATTGACAGATGCGGATATGCCAATGTGTGAATTTTGTCGTGATACGGCGCGTTGTAATGGACAACTGTGCATTGTGCGCGATTTGTCAGACGTGTGGACGTTGGAAAAATCTGCGGTGTTTCACGGCCGATATCATATCTTAGGTGGTTTGTTATCCGGTGTATCTGGGATAACGCCGGGTGATTTGAATATTTCAAATTTACCAGAACGAATAAAAAATGAAAATATTTCTGAAATTATTTTTGCATTGCCTAATACTGTCGAAGGAAAAACAACCCAACATTATGTAATGTCTGTGATTGGTGATGTTGTAGGATTGCGGTTTTCAGAATTGGCATCTGGGGTACCGTTGGGTGGGGATTTAGATTATCTGGACGATGGTACATTGTCGTTGGCGTTTGATGGGCGTCGGGGGTTGTGATGACGAATAAAATACAATCTTTGCCACCTGTATCTGCAATGATGCGTGCGTCGGGTTTGGAACCGAAAAAGCAGTTTGGTCAAAATTTTTTATTTGATTTGAATTTGACTGGACGTATTGCACGCAGTGTCCCAGATATTGAAAATTCAGATGTTATCGAAATTGGACCAGGGCCTGGTGGTTTAACGCGTGCATTATTGTTGGCTGGGGCGCGGCGCGTAATTGCGATTGAAAAAGATAAATCAACCATGCCGATATTAGATGAAATTATCGCGGCGTCTGATGGTCGATTAAATGTTATATATGATGATGCGCTGCGTGTTGATTTTGGTGCGCTGGGTGTATCAGAATATGCAATTTGTTCAAATTTACCGTATAATGTTGGTACAGAACTGTTTACTGTTTGGTTGACACGTGTGGCACGTGGTGAACCAATAAAGTCAATGACATTGATGTTTCAACGCGAAGTGGCACAACGTATCACTGCGAAATGTGGTGATACACAATACGGACGATTATCTGTGTTGACGTCATTGATTGCAGATGCGCGAATATTGTTTGATGTTCCAAATACTGCGTTTGTGCCACGTCCACGTGTGCAAAGTGCAGTTGTGCAAGTTATCCCGAACGCGACAAAAATCGCCACAATGCCAGATGTTTCACGTATCGAAAAAATTACGGCATTATTGTTTGGACATCGTCGCAAGATGATACGTGGAATAATTCCAAATATTGATTGGGGCAAATATGGATTATCTGGTACAGAACGCGCCGAAGATTTACCCCCAGAAACATTTGCGTTATTGGCACGTGATTTGATATAATATATTCATAACGGGAAAAGAGAGAGATGACAGTATCCCTGTTGATATTTTTTGCAATATTATTTGTATTGGTGTGCGTATTGCGCGTTGCGCGCATTGGTGCGCTGGTTGCATTTTTATTGGTCGGTGTTTTATCCGGTCCATATGTTTTAGATTTATTCAAATTGACCGATACATGGACATTTTTGGGTGATTTAGGGATTATATTTTTGTGGTTTACATTGGGGTTGGAAATAAATATGCGCCGTTTATGGGATATGCGCCGTACTATTTTTGGTTTTGGCGCGGCCCAGGTTTTAATGGTTGCATTTATGATGTTTCCGATATTGATGGGAATCACGCCTTGGTCTGTATTGGGATGCATAATGGTGGCTTTGTTATTAGCAATGTCCAGTACATCCGAAGATATGCAATTACTGACCGACAGAAACCAGTTAAATACAAATATGGGGCGGCAAACATTTTCTATATTATTGTTCCAAGATTTATTATCAATTCCACTGTTGGCAATGTTACCTGTATTCGCAGGGAAAAGTTTTAATTTAGGTGCCACTGCAATCGATATTTTGGTTTTATCTGTGGCGTTGGTTGTTGGTGTGGTTGTTGTTGGGCGCTTTGTTTTGAATCCGTTGATGCGCTTGGTTGCAAAATTAAAATCACGCGAAGCATTTTTGCTGACAATTATGTTGAACATAATTGTATGGGCGCTGGTTATGAATTGGATGGGACTGCCACCTGGGTTGGGCGCTTTTTTAGCAGGTATGTTACTATCAGAAACAATTTATCGGCACCAGGTCAGTGCAGAAATATCCCCATATTCGATGTTATTTTTGGCGTTCTTTTTCATTGCGCTGGGGATGGGATTAAATTTACCGTTGCTGGGCGAAAATTGGTATGTGATTTTGGCCGGGGTTATTGGACTGGTTGTAATAAAATTTGCGGCTATATTTATAGTTGCACGTGTGCGGCATGTATCTGTTCCTGATGCATCAATGATTGCGCTGATTTTGGCCCAAGGCGGCGAATTCGGATTATTGATGCTGCAAACGATGAAGGCGTCTGGTATTGATGCATTACCGGTTGCGCACCAAGAAATATTGACGGCGATAATAATTATATCAATTATGCTGACCCCAATATTGATGGCGGTATTTGATATTATGCGTCGTCGGGGTTGGATTTTATCAAAATATCCAATGCGTACAATCGAAGATATTGATAAAAGTATCAGACCTGTTGTGATTATTTGTGGTTTTGGTCGTGTTGGTCAAATTGTTGCGCAAATGTTGGCGGCAGAAAATATTCCATATATTGCGATTGATTTAGATGCAAATGCGGTTATGATGGGACGCGAACGTGGTTTTAATGTTATGTATGGCAATACATGCAGTGATGCCGTATTGCGTGATTTTGGTTTGTCGCCACGTCGTACCCGTGCGGTTGTGGTTGCATTGGATAATATTGCCACTGCACGAAATACAATATCAACGGTTCGAAATATTGCGCCACGGGTAAAAATATTTGCACGTGCGCGTAACTTGGCGGATACACATGAATTATTAAAGCAGGGCGTAACCCAGGCGTTACCAGAAACTATCGAATCATCATTTTTCTTGGGATATGGGGTATTATCACACCTGGGGATATCAGATGCCAAGATTGAACATTTGTTGGATAACTTGCGCGCTGATAATTATTCTGGGATTGAACAAACAATCGCGGACCGTGCATAGTTATCGTATAAACAAATATCTTATATTGTCCCAACATTTGGGACATTTTATTTGATTTTATATGCGCGTATTGTTATATTGCCTTAGACAAGGAAACACACAATGAAAAACAATATTTGGAAATATATCGCAATAATATTGGCTGCAATCATCGTTGACCAGTTGACCAAGGGCATTTTATTATACTTGATAACTGGTACTGTGCCGTTATTTGGTGCGGCATGGGATATTGTGCCGGTGCCATATTTAATGACCCAGGTATGCAATTTCTTTAATATCGTATTCACATGGAATCCGGGTGCGTCTTTTTCAATGCTGCGTGGGTTGGGCGAATCTGCACCATTGATAATAATTATTGCGACCGGATTTATTATAGGTTTTATTACATATTATTTATTTGCACGTGCACCAAAATACGAACGTGCGCCATTGGCATTGATTGTTGGCGGTGCGGTTGGAAATATAATTGACCGTGTTCGTTTTGGTGCCGTGGTTGATTTCTTGGACTTTCATATTGGTGGGTGGCATTGGCCAGCATTTAATGTTGCCGATATGTGTATTGTAATTGGTGTGGCATGGCTTATATTAAACTTTATATTGGCGCGTCGTCGTTGTATTCGCGCAGTTAAATCAGAACAAAATGGAAAATAGAAATGGTTAAATATATCAATAATAATTCAGGTTTTCAGCAATGGAATGCTGCACGTGACGCCAGTGGCAATAAATCGCGCCTGGGCGGTATTTTGTGGTGGTTTATATTGTTCTTGGCGGCATGGTGGTTGTTATCGTGGTGGATGGCACCAAACAGCGCACAAACAGACACTGGTGAAACACCGGTGGAAATGGTTGATTTGTCTGGTGTGCCTGTATCAGAAATAAAATCAGAAAACATAACCGCAAATGTCCAAGGATTACGTATATCAAACATAAAATTGCTGGATTATACCGCCGATGCGGCTGATGATAACACTGGTCCTGTTGTATTGTTGAGCGCCGAAAATACATACGCATTGGTTGGGATAAATGCAAATGGCACAGATGCACCGACACAAACAACAGTATGGACACAAAACGGTGATACATATACATGGCGTAATTATGATGGTGTTGATTTTTCACGCCAGATATTGGTTGATGGATATGTAATATCTGTGACAGATACGGTAAACAACGCGTCTGATACAGAAATTTCAATCGCGCCATATGCAGAAATTTTACGTGCAAACGATATGGAATCTTCGGCTGGTGTTTATACTGGGGCTGTGGCGTTTGTAAATAATGATTTAGAACACGAAGATTGGCCACGTATTGCGGACAAATCTTTTGCATATACCACAACAAATGGTTTTATTGGATTCGTAGATCAATATTGGGAAACAGTATTATCTGTATCCAGTCCTGATCAAACAATGCGTGTACGCCCAGTTGGCGATTTGTTCAGTGTTGATACCATATCTGCACCGGTCCAGATTGCCCCAGGTGAAACACATACAATGACAACGCATTTATACATGGGACCACGCGATCACAGAATTTTACAAGGTGCCGATACACTGATTTCTGGCATTGACCAAACAGTAGATTATGGTTGGTTTTGGTTCTTTGTGCGGCCAATTTTATGGTTGTTGCATGTGTTAAATTCATTTGTGATGAATTATGGCGTGGCGATTATTATCATGACATTGTTGCTGCGTTTGGCCATGTGGCCATTGACACGTAAATCATACGTATCAATGATGGCAATGCAGAAAATGCAACCAGAAATGGCACGTATTCAAAAATTATACGCCAATGACAAGGCGCGTATGCAAATGGAAATGATGCGTTTGTATCAAACACATAAAACATCGCCCATGTCTGGATGTTTACCAATGTTGATTCAGATACCAATATTTTTTGCGTTGTATAAAGCGTTATTGATATCTGTTCAAATGCGCAGTGCACATTTCTTGTGGATATCTGATTTGGCGTCAATGGATCCATATTTCATATTGCCAATATTGATGGGGTTGACAATGTGGTTGCAACAACATCTGCAAACAGTGACCAACAATAAAAATGCGGCATCAAACGATGTGACCGCCCAAACCCAGAAAATGATGAAATGGATGCCACTGTTATTTACTGTAATGTTTGCATGGATGCCCGCAGGATTGGTTCTGTATTGGACTGTTTCGAATATATTTGGCATTGGGCAAATGTATTATATTAAAAAGGTAACCCGTAACTTGTAATTCATTATGCGTTACGTGTGCGCGCCGATGGCGCGCATTTTTTTAATAACAGCCTTTTGTACATACACAACGGTGTAATAACGCATGGGGCATGCATATCAATCGCCAATTTGCATAATTCAACACATGAACGACAACATATACGCGCACGTCGCATAAAATCATATGGGGGCATGCCTGGAATTGATATAAATCGCCATCCGTGTATTCCCAATAATTTTATTGCACGCGTATTCAAATATATTTGTGCAATATGCCCATGCCGCACAAATTGATACATAATATATCGATTGGGTGCGATATATATAATCGGCGCACAATGCCGTATTTTACGGCAAAATATACGTGGTATAATTCGTGATGTGTTTGGTGAAAAAGCAATAATCATAATATTTGTTTCTGGTTATAAGTTGTTATTTGACGCGCGCCAGTGACGTTTTATCTGAAAATTGTTGTTGCCACATATATAAAAAAATCCGCATGGCGCGCGGACATTATGCGATGCCAATGATGCACCCGACACATGCTTATTCTATCCAGCCGCGTGCTGTGGCCGCGTTTTCCAGCGTTTTCATTGCGTCGTTCCATAATGCTGCGGCACGATTTTCTGCCCAGATATATTGGTGTGGGGCACGTCGACGATCGCCGAATTTTTTCATTACATCCAGTTGAGAATCTGATAATTGTCCTGATAAATATAATTTTGTTATCAATGTTTCTACATCTAACAATTCGCATACGCGCCGCCGACATCCATGATTTCTGATGATTCCATTTTGCACAGATTTTGAATACAAGAACCAAAACCATAATTGTTCTGCGCTTTGGAATTTTTCCGTATTTATTGGTGTGTTTGATATATTTTGTGTTTTCATTTTCTCTTCTCCCTTTTGATGTTTGTGAACAGATATATAATCAAATAAATCGAACATGTAAAATATTACAACCAACGGTTGAACAACGAATCAGAAAAGCAAAAAGTTTTAAGATTTTGTCTGATACCATCGAATCGAATTATTTGATGTATTTTGATTTTTTGTATAAATAAAAATGCGCGCCATTGCGCGCACAATTTTAATATCAAATTTATTTATAGTGCACATATCATATACGTCAAGCATTGTTATAAAAAAAATCCGTGGCATATTACCCACGGACATATTTATATCCCATAATTTGTGGTTTTAGAGTATTGGTGGGAAACAATCGCCACCGGCCTCTGGACAACAGTTAAAACCTTGTTCGCCCATATCTGTATATATTTCACCTGGACAACATCCGTATTCATCGGGTAATGCGCCACCTTCGCAGGTTATAACGGCCTCGGTCGTGGCGGCATCTGTGGCAGGTGCATCAACAAATGGATTTTGTATTGCGCCACTGTCATCATACGTCAGACCCAATATATCTTCATTATACGCCTGATTCCCACTGATACCGGTCAATCCACCCAGTTGATTGTTTTTTCCAACAGACGATGTTACATTATAACTATTTTTGAATTGCTCCTGCTGGTTTTGATATAACGCATCCTGTTGGGCATTGCTGATTGCCTGGTAATTCATTGATTGACAATACGCCAACACTGTTCTGTAATCGTATCTAGATTCATTAATTGCTGTGGTTTTTGTCGGGTCTATATCCCATAAACCATCATCTGTGTTATTTGTACAGAACTGTTCTAAATTAAATGACCGAACCTGACCAACCCAAGAAGGATCAGAATAATCTATAATCGGTTTTTGTGTGACCCAATCGTCATATCTTATATTTCGACTTTTATCATCGGCGGCAAAACCAGATGCTGCTTGTACCTTAGAAACTGCGCATTCTTTGGAATTATCATTACCGCATGTAATTACCAAATCCATTGGTGAATATACAGTTATACGTGTACCTGCGGCAATAGAGAACGGTGGCACCGTGTTATCCATCGCATCAACCAGTAATTTTTGTGCAACCTGGTTCCATGCAGAAATAACTTCTTGTTTGGCCAGTTCCGAAGAACGCACCGTACCACTTTGTACAACAGTATTGTTATCTAAATCAATTTGATTGATAAAAGTATCCGCGATTGGCGCAATCATGTTTACCGCCGCCGGTACAATCGCGGTCAACATTGGCATAACCAACTGTTCAACATAATCTGTACTGCCATGACCAGGTACACCCGCACGCCCCTGGGAATCGCCAGAAAAAGGCGCATTTTTGTCAGTGAAATTAAACTCTACACCACTGGGTAATATAAATTGATACCACTTTATTTCCATACGCCCGATTGTTTGATATGGACCCGGCAAATCACCCGTAACATACCCCAGCATCAATGTACCAGTTGGTATTACAACCGTTCGTCCATCATCAGAATAAACATTGCGATCAACAGTGGCGCGTACTGGCAAAGATTGACCTTGGGAATATATTTGCGGATCTGCGCGAACTTCGGACACTATGGTCGCAGGAATTGGTTTATATTGACGCAATACAAATTTTCTGTCATACGGGTCTGATGAAAATACCGCTGTACCAGTTGTCCCTATTTTTATATCTGGTTCTGGTGCTGGATTCAGTGCGATTCTTGCAACTTTTCCTGTTGTACCGGTTGGGTATTGTAAAGCATTTAATTCTGCGGCGGTCAGTTGTGTTGCGCGGTTTTCTGTGCGTGTTGTCGCCGGATTAGACAGTTGCGGCAATGAACCATTTTGTATTGTTGTATATCCAATATGTTCCGCATCTGTACCAATTTTTTGCCCAGGATTCTTGATGTCTGTGATAATGCCGTTATCCGGGTTATATGTTCCGGTTGGATTATCGCATTCTGTATCAGAAAAAGGATGATAATAATATGCGCCACCACTGGGGCGTATCCATCCACTTTGCACACCAGATAAATTATATGCCGGCATGGCAAAGTCAGAACATGCCTCTGGCGGACGAACATAATCTGGGGTATCCGATGCCGTAACCGATGTGGTTGTTGTGGTATCTTTGAACAAGAAATCATCATCTGGTGCGATTGCATCTAAATCATTTTTTATTTCTTGCTGATATGTTGGCTTTACCGGTTCTGGCTTTGCAATATCTGAAATTTCAGGTTCAGATACGGGTTCTAAATCCACTGGCGCGACCGGGGTCGGTTCTGGTTCTGGTAACGGTTCTGGTTCCGGTAACACCAATCCTTTGGCGCCCAATACCAATACGATTTTATTTGTATTTTTCATGGCGTCGGGCATATCAATCCCACGCCAGTCAATATAAATTGCCGACGCTGTTGCATCTGTGGGTTGGGGGGGATTGTATGTTACACGCACAGAACAAGATGTGCTGGTATCTATTTGTCCCAATGCGGTACATGTATTTTGATAACTGAATCCCGGGACATTATCTGCCATGCGTATATCCAGAATTTTTACAGGTGCACTGGCAGATATTTTGATGGTTTCTGTTTCACCGCCGTCACCAACAATAACCGCGCCCCAATCAATCGTTTCTGGGGATACGTTCAGTGTTATTTTTTCGTCGTCTGTGTTTTCCAGTTTTTCTTCTTCACGTCCCGTCATCAGCAACGTAATCAGTATCAGTACGACAACAAATGCCGCCGCCAATAACAACCATTGAATATGCTTTGGTGTGCTTTTACGTAAATCAGAAAATTGCTTTTTTAACTTGTTCATAACGACCACTGTTCCTTAGCCAACACAATCCCCCATAACAACACGTGTAACCAGTTACAAGTAACCGGTTACAATATTATTGTATGCGTACAACACTGCAACTGGTGCCACTGAATTCCAATAATTTATTGCACAAATCTTGGGCCACAGTGACATCAGATAATGGACCAATGCGTAAACGATACAAACGTGCCGCTGATGATTCAGAACCCAAATCACCAACACCTTGTTCATCAACCGCAAAGAACACCATATCTTTATACGGGGTCAATATACCTTGACCATCCGCACCACTGAATTTTGCCAACAAATTCGCCCAATAATCATCCAGTGCCTTGACAGATGTGTCTGATTTTAATTCAACCGCAACACCAGTTTGATTGCTGGTAATCAATGGAATATTTGATTGTGGTAAAAATGAACCAGCTGTTAAACGTTCTGTTGGTATCATATTTACCCCAGATGTTCCCGATGATGTGCCATATGTTGCTGTTGGTATTGCATAACCAGCCGGCGCATAATACCCCGTGGTTGTGCCCCCCATCTGCATATTACCAATCATCATTGGTGTTGTCGTATATCCGTTCGCAGACGCATTTATTGCATTTACATCCGCCGTATATGCAATATTATTCAACGATTGACCAGACATAATACTTTGTGCAACATTGGCTTCTGCCAAAGCCATAACCGATGCCGTATCAGCAATCAAGAACGGCTTATCACGCTTTTTAATACATACAATGCGTTGACCACTGCGCAAAACCATGTCACCAACGGCTTCGACTATCAATAAACGTCCATCTTCGCCATCTGTGCGGAAACCAACCGGGGATTCACCACCTTCGATAAGTAATGATACCACTGGGCGTTGGGTCATAGAAATAACCTTGTCCCCAAAGTCAATATATGTAAATATTTTATCGCGCCATACACGTTCTGGGGCAATTACATAATCGTCTGGGTTTGGAACAAAAATATCCAAATCAAACCGGAATTCAGACGGATCTATTTTCATAGATTTAATCCACCCATAATCTTCGCCATCAACACCAACAGTGCTGGATGCATTGGATACTTTTTTGAATATGGATGAAGAACCACCAACAGCCGCTGTTGCGCCGGCGGCATTGGGCAGATTTGAATTTCCATCTAATGAAACATCAACCTGGGAATATGTAATTTCACTGGAATTAGACGGTTCACTGCGCAGATAAAATGTGTACACATTACCAGATTCACCCGTCACAATCAGATTTGTATCAGAACCCTGGTTACTGGCAACCGGGGTTATAAACATTGTACTGCCCCCTTGGGTTGCATCGATTGAAAACAAACCATCATTACCAATAACCGCATCTGCAATTTTTTCACCATTGGGCAAAGTTATCAATGTTGTCATGCCATTACGCAATTTGACGGGTAAAACACTGCCCTTGGTCCAGGTCAGTTGTGCGTATCCGGGTTTTAAGCTGCCTGCGGCCATATTCGCGGTCGGATTGTCCCACGCACTTTGCACACCGTAATTAGTGGCAGCACCCATTGCGCCACTGCATGCCATTGCCAGACATAATACGGATACATTTAACTTTAACGCCTTTGCAAATGTCATAATAACTTTCCTTCCGTTTTTTGTATTTATTCTTTTATATTTCACCGTCATCGGTCAAATATCCTGTATCCAAAGGATCGCCATTTCCAGATTCAACCGTGTATTCAGAAACGCGGATTCCCAATGGATTATTCATACGGTCAGACCATTTTATTTCTGGGGTATCTGCCATATCTAGTTTTATTCTTATTTTATAATCTTTTTTATCCATCTGTCTATTACTATCTTCACAGAAATATTTGAAATTTACAGAATATTCATTGTTTTCTGTATTTATTGGTTCAATCGCCAATGTATTGGTGGTATCAAATTCCACAGAACAAGAAAATTCAAAGTCTGGGACGCCACTCATCCACGCGTTCCACATATTTGTTTGTGTAAATGCACTGTATACATCTGGCGCAGACCATGCATACACAACGCCGTCAACATCGTTGTTCCATTTTGTACGCATTTCACGGGCGTTTGGCACAATTTCATTTCTGGCGCGGATATATTCACGGATAAATGTTCGTTTATATATATCCAGATTTTCATCACTGGGCACCATTTCACGCAAAACAATTTCTAAATCATTTTTTGGTGCAGACATTAAAAAGAAGACCTGGGGACGGTTTAATGGATACATGTTATACAGCGTTATACCCAATACCCCCAGCACCACCAACATTGCGGCGAACACAAATGTCATCAACCTGGACAGTAAAATTGGCGGTTCAACACGGGTTTGCAAAGTGTTTCTCTCCTTCTTATTAAATAGATTGTAGAAAAAAGTCAGACAGTTACGCAAGCAAAAAAGTAACCAGTTACCTGTTATTCATAACTGATGTACAACCAGGGTGTTGTGGATAATGGTGGTGTTGGTGACAAATGCCCGGCGTAACTTTTTGCTTGCAGTGACAAAATTAAAAAAGTATAATAATTTCCGCTTGATTTTCTGTATGTTTGTGCTATCTTTACCCGGACTATGGGGTCAGACGGTACAACAGACGGGTAATTTTACAGGTTCCAGGGGCATAGTTCAACGGTAGAATATCGGTCTCCAAAACCGCGGATGAGGGTTCGATTCCTTCTGCCCCTGCCACAAAATTCACCAAAATATGCTTGTCATATTTTGGGGAATTTTAAGTCATGGTGTGGGTAAAGGAAACGAACCCGAATACATAAAATGCTGGGTTCGCATACGAGTTAGATTTTGCAAGCGCAGCGCAGCGAAATCTGTACGAGTGGTGAGGCAATGCCGAACTTTCCTTCTGCCCCTGCCACGAAATTTCGTTATTGGCAGCGCCAATTAAGAAATTTCAGTGCCCACCGAAGCATTTTGCGAAGGCGGGCGATTGTGAAGTGTTTGGGATTGTTTATATGAAGAAAATACTGGATTATATTAAATCGGTGCGCAGTGAATGGTTCAAAATTGTATGGCCGTCACGCGACACTGTTATTCGTGCAACAATTATGATTCTGGTGTTTTCCGGATTGGCGGCGTTGTTCTTTTTTGTGGTTGACAGTGTTTTGAACGCGCTGATGGGCTGGATTTTCTAAACGGGCGAAGGGGATTTATAATGGAAGACAAAATGCAATGGTTCGTTGTGAACGTTCATACCGGATGTGAAGACAAGGTTGCACGTGGTCTGCGTGAACAAATTGATAAACGTCGTCTGAACGCGTATTTCGGTGAAATTTTGGTTCCAACACGCGAAATTACTGAAATCAAGGCTGGCAAGCGCGTTAAAACAGAAAAAAAGTTTTTCCCAGGTTATATCGTTGTTCAAATGATTATGAATAACGAAACGTTTTCTTTGGTAAAATTGATGCCCCAGGTTGTAATGTTTTTGGGTGCGAAAAATAAACCAATCGCTGTCAGCGAAGAAGAAGCGCGCCGCTTGCTGAAACAAGTAGAAGAGGGCAGTGTTGTTACCGAAGATGTTACGTATGATGTTGGCCAAGAAGTACATGTTATCGATGGGCCTTTTTCTGGGTTCAACGGCGTTGTGGCCGAAGTGGATAATGTAAAACAAAAAATGACCGCCACAATTTTGGTGTTTGGTCGTGAAACCAGTGTTGAACTGGATTTTGAACAGGTAGAAAGGGTATAAATTGGCTGTATACAGGGATTTAACTGGCGAAATTCGGGTAACAATATCACGTGATGAATTGATGGATTTGTTGCAAAAATGGCGTGAAAAGCCCGAAACAAAACAACTGGTTGCCAAATTAAATGCCGAACGTCGCGAATTTATTGATAGAATTATGTCTGAGATAAATACACGACAAAAATAAGTTTTGGATTTTTTGTGACATGTGCCAATAAAAAATCCGCCCGTGGTAGATGCGCCACATCGTACCACGAACACTAACCAAAAAATGGAGTGAATAAAATGGCAGCAAAAAAAGAAGTAAAGGGAGTGGTCAAACTGGTCGTTCCCGCAAAACAGGCGAATCCTGCGCCACCGATTGGGCCGGCGTTGGGTGCGGCTGGTGTTAATATCGCAGAATTCTGCAAACAGTTTAACGACAAAACCGCTGATAAAGAACCGGGTATGCCGATTCCATGTATTATCACTGTTTATACAGACCGCAGTTTTGAATTTATTATGAAACTGCCGCCGGTGTCTTATTATATTAAAAAGGCGCTGAAACTGAAAATCGGTTCACATAAACCGGGACGCGATTTTGTTGGCACAATTACAAAAGATCAAATTCGCGAAATTGCAGAAAACAAAATGCCGGACTTGAATTGCTCTACCATTGAATCCGCGATGAATATTGTTGCGGGTCAATGCCGTTCAATGGGCGTAAAGGTGGAGGAATAAGACATGAAAGTTACAAAAAGACAACAAACATGGTCAAAATTGGACAAAGAAAAAGTCTATTCCGTGGCCGAAGCAATCGATGTATTGCGTGAATATGCGTCTAAAAAGTTCGACGAAAGTGTTGAAATTGCAATTCGTTTAGGTGTTGATATTACCAAGGCCGATCAAAATATTCGCGGCATGGTATCTTTGCCAAATGGTACTGGTAAAACTGTCCGCGTTGCGGTGTTCACTGTCAATGCTGCGGACGAAGCCAAAAAGGCCGGGGCAGATATCGTTGGTGGCGAAGATTTGATTGAACGTGTTGCCGCCGGTGAAATCAATTTTGACCGCGTTATTGCAACACCAGATATGATGCCAAAGATGTCTAAGATTGCACGTGTTTTGGGACCAAAAGGTTTAATGCCGAACCCGAAACTGGGCACTGTTACAAATAACGTTGCGGATGCTGTTGCCACCGCCAAGGCAGGACAAATTGAATACCGTGCGGAAAAGAACGGTATTATCCACGCCGGTGTTGGTAAAATGTCATTTGCAACTGACAAATTGGTTGAAAACGTAAATGCGTTGGTTGACCAGTTGAAAAAGGTAAAACCTGCATCTGTCAAAGGGCAATATATATTGGGTGCGGCCATCGCCACAACCCAGGGCCCGGGTGTCAAGGTTGATATAAAATAATAAATCGTGGCGTGAAACATTGTGATGTTTTGCGCCACGTACGGATTTCTGTCCAAGACTGATGGTGCCCGGAAAACGGACTTAATTGCCATCATAGACAAAGAAAATTTCTTTGGGGCAGGAACAAAGGCCCCACCCAACGGGAACGTTGGATGGAAAGTTTAACAACACAGGGATTTTGAAATCAAATTTCAAAATCTTGCAGATAAGGGTAAAGATATGAGACGCGAAGAAAAATCAGATTTGATTTCAGCGTTGCAATCGTCCTTGAAGGAAGCAAACGGTGTTTTCGTTATTGAAAACCATGGTTTGACTGTGCGTGAATTTGAAACATTGCGTAATGAATTACGTCCATTGGTTTCTGTATTCAAAGTTGTCAAAAACCGTTTGATGAAATTGGCGTTAAAAGACACCGATTTCGAACCTGTATCCGAAATGATGAAACGTCCAACTGCGGTTGCGGTTGCAACTGATGGATTGGCGGTTACCAAGGTTTTGGCCAAATTCGCAGATGAACATCCGAATTTGACAATTATCGGTGGTAAAATGGACGCAGGGATTTTAAGCAAAGACGATATTTTGCAATTATCCAAACTGCCGTCACTGTTGGAAATTCGTGGCAAAATTGCGCGTATTTTGGTCGAACCAGCGTCGCGCTTGGCTCGCGTTTCCGCAGAGTATGGAAAAAAGAATTAAAACAAACCAGAATACATGTATTCTGATTATATAGGAGCAAAAAAATGGCAGACATTCAAAAATTAGTTGAAGAATTGTCAAAATTGACTGTTATGGAAGCAGTCGAATTGTCCAAAGCATTGGAAGAAACATGGGGCGTCAGTGCCGCTGCCGCAGTTGCAGTTGCCGCTGGCCCAGCTGCTGCCGCAGCCGAAGAAAAATCGGAATTCGATGTTGTTTTATCCGATGTTGGTGCAAATAAATTAGCGGTTATCAAAGCCGTTAAAGATATCACAGGTTTGGGTCTGGGCGAAGCCAAAGCATTGGTTGAATCCGCACCAAAGGCTGTGAAAGAAGGCGTTGCCAAAGATGAAGCCGAAAAAATGAAGGCTACATTAGAAGCCGCCGGTGCCAAGGTTGAATTGAAATAATTTAACCTGCGCATATTGCGCAAAATAAAAGTCGCGGAAAATTCCGCGCCGTCCGTCACCCATCCGTGGGAAAATTCCCCGGGTGGGTTTGGGGCGTATAAGACATATAAGAACAGTTTTGTTTGCAAAACGCACAAAAAAAAGGATTGATACCAATGGCAGTTATCCAGAAATTCAGAAAATCTTTTGGAAAAAGTTTTTTGCAAACTCCGCTTCCTGATCTTGTTGAAATTCAATATAATTCTTACAAAGACTTCTTGCAGGCAGATGTTGATCCGCAAAACAGAAAAAATATTGGTCTGCAAAATGTGTTTTCATCTATGTTCCCGATTCATGATTATGCGGGAATTGCTGATTTGGAATTTGTTGAATACAATCTGGACAAGCCGGTGTACAACGTCAAAGAATGCATGTTGCGTAATTTGACATATTCCAGCAAATTGAAACTGAAACTAAGATTGATTCTGTGGGATATCGCAGAAGACGGCAAAAAAACGCTGCGCGATATCAAAGAACAAGAAATCTTTATGGGCGAAGTCCCATTGATGACAAACCGGGGCAGCTTTATTGCCGCTGGGGTTGAACGTGTTATCGTTTCTCAGATGCATCGCGCCCAAGGTGTCGTGTTCGCCACAACCAAAGAAGCAAAAATTGCAGGCAATCCGATTACATATACTGCGCGTATTATCCCAGAACATGGGTCTTGGATTGATTTCGAAGAATCCAAGGGTGTAATATATGTCCGCATTGACCGTCGCCGCAAAATTCCTGCAACTGTTTTGTTACGTTGCTTGCCATGCGCCGAAGATGAAAAGAAATGGATTGCAGATCCACGAAAACCAACAATTCGTGGCATGGATGATGCGGAAATATTGGGCGTATTTTATAAACGTATTCCGTTAAAATTTGACGGCAATATGTGGATTGGTCAAACATCTACGTTTGATGGTTTGGATAAATATCGCCTGAATTACGATTTAATAAATCCAAAGGATAAAAAGCCTTTGGCGTCCAAGGGCGATCGTATGAACGCCAAACGCGTAAAACGCGTAATGGATACGTCCAAAGAATTTGGCATTGTGCCAGATGCAATGATTGGCGAATATTTATTTGATCCAATTTTGGATTCAGACGGCAATGTTGTATATCGTGCAGGTACAGAAATCACCCCAGATGTTATGGCGGATTTAGAAAAAATGAATATCCGCGAAATATCTTTAATCGCCATTGATAATACAACAATCACTGCGCATATGCGTAATACATTGATTGCTGATAAAACCGTCAATCGCGAAGAAGCACTGATTGAAATTTATAATATCATCCGTCCGGGTGAACGTCCAACATTAGAAGCAGCAATAAATCTGTTTATGCGTCAAGGTTTTGATTCTGCATATTATGATTTGTCCGCGGTTGGTCGTTTCAAAATGAACAAGCGTTTGAAAATAGATTCTGGTAAAAAACCCGAAGATGAACGTTTGTTGACGAAATCAGATTTCTTGGCAGTATTAAAGACGCTGACAAATATTATTGACCATAAAGATACGGTTGATGATATTGATAATTTGTCAAACCGTCGTGTTCGTACAGTTGGCGAATTATTAGAACAGAATTTCCGCACCGGTATGGTTCGTATTGAACGTTTGGTTCGCGAAAGTTTGTCTTCTCCGAATATTGCAAATATGCAACCCCAAGATGTTATCAATGTAAAACCGTTGATGTCTTTGGTATCTGAATTTTTGGGCACGTCCCAGTTATCACAGTTTATGGATGCATATAATCCATTATCAGAACTGGAACACAAACGTCGCATTTCTGCATTGGGGCCTGGTGGGTTAAATCGTGACCGTGCCGGCATTGATGTCCGCGACGTTCATCCAACACATTATGGACGTTTATGCCCCATCAATACACCCGAAGGTGCAAATATCGGATTGATAAACCATTTGGCAACATATGCGCGTGTAAATCCGTATGGATTTATTGAAACGCCATACTATGTTGTCGAAAACAGCAAAATCACCGATAAAATGGTATACCTGACGGCTGATGAAGAATTGGGACACAAAATTGCCCAGGGTAACACCCCGACAACCGCAAACGGTGTTTTGGCCGAAGATATAGTAACGGCGCGTGTTGACGGTGAATTTACCATGGTGCCCAAAGAAGAAATCGATTTAATCGACGTTGAACCACGCCAGGTGGTATCCATTGCAACTGGTTTGATTCCGTTCGTTGAAAACGACGACGCGAACCGTGCATTGATGGGATCCAACATGCAACGCCAGGCAATTCCGCTGTTGCGTGTCCAGGCGCCATTAGTTGGTACGGGTATTGAACGCGAAGTGGCGCGTGATTCACGTACTGGTGTCGCAGCCAAGCACAGTGGTGTTGTGGAATCTGTGGATGCAAACCGTATCGTGGTTAAATGTATGAACAGCCGCAACGTCGTAACCGGTGTTGATATTTATAACCTGGAAAAATTTGAACGCAGCAACAGTGAAACTTTGATTCATCAAAAACCATTGGTCAAGGTTGGCGATCGTGTGTCTGCTGGTGACATTATCGCAGATGGTTCATCAATGAACTATGGCGAATTGGCACTGGGGCGCAATGTATTGGTGGCGTTTGTTCCATGGCGTGGATATAACTATGAAGATTCCATCGTTATTTCTGAACGTATTTCACGTGATGACGTTTTCACATCTGTAAAGATTGTGGAAAAAGAATTCAAAGTAAAAGATACTCAGTTGGGACCAGAAAGTCTGACACGCGATATCCCGAACGTCAGCGAAGAAGCGTTAAAGAATCTGGACGAATCTGGTATTATTTACGTTGGTGCACGTGTAAAGCAGGGTGATATCTTGGTTGGTCGTGTTTCGCCAAAATCTGAAACATTATTGACACCCGAAGAAGCATTGTTGCGTAATATCTTTGGTGAAAAGGCATTAAATGTCAAAGATACATCACTGCGCGTTGGACCAAACGAAGAAGGTACTGTTATCGGGGTGAACGTTTTGACACGTCACGGTGTTAAAAAAGACGAACGCACCCAGATGATTGAACTGCAAAAAATTGAAAAGATAAATCGTGACCGCGAAGAAGAAACGTCCATTATGGAACGTGGTTTCGCAGACCAGATTTTCCAAATCGCCGAAGGATTGATTATTGATTCTGGCACAGGCAGCTTAAAACCATTTGTTGGTAAAAAGTTGACCCAAGAAGTGTTCGAAGGTATTCGCCCAAGCGATGTTAAAAAATTGGTCGTTCGCAACAAAGAAGCCCAGGCAAAAATTGATGAACTGCGTGAACAACACGTGGCGAAATTAAAGGCATTAAATGAAAAAGCAGATGCTGAAATTGCCAAGGCAACAGAAACGAATTCTTTGGGCGCAGGTGTATTAAAAGAAGTCAAAGTATACATCGCACACAAGATGAAGTTACAGCCAGGTGATAAAATGGCTGGGCGTCACGGAAACAAGGGTATTGTGTCCAAGGTTGTTCCAATCGAAGATATGCCATATATGGAAGATGGAACCCCAGTTGATTTAGTATTAAATCCGTTGGGTGTGCCGTCACGTATGAACCTGGGGCAGATTTTGGAAACTCACCTGGGGATGGCGGCGCGTACATTGGGTCAGCAAATTGGTGCGGTTTTGGACGAAGTGAAACAAAAACGTGCTGTGACTGACGATTTGCGCACAACCATCGGCAAGATTTATGGCAAAGACGTTACGGAAAAATTGGAAAAAATGACCGACACAGACGTTCGTGCCGAAGCGGCATTGTTGCGTGACGGTGTTCCAATGGCGACACCGACATTTGACGGTGCAACATCCGAAGATATTCGTCGTATGTTAAAAATGGCTAAATTACCAGAAACAGGTCAATTTACGCTGTACGATGGTATGACGGGTGAAAAGTTTGCACGCCCAGTAACGGTCGGTGTTATGTACATGCTGAAACTGCATCACTTGGTTGATGAAAAGATTCATGCACGTTCGATTGGTAATTATTCTTTGGTTACACAACAGCCATTATCTGGTAAAGCCCACATGGGTGGCCAGCGTTTGGGTGAAATGGAAGTGTGGGCATTGGAAGCACACGGTGCCGCACATCTGTTGCGCGAAATGTTGACTGTGAAATCGGATGATATTATCGGACGTACAAAAATGTACGAAGCAATCATATCCGGCAGCAACGATTTCCAAACCGGCACACCCGAAGCGTTCAATGTATTTGTACGTGAATTGCGTGGGTTGGGATTGGCGTTGACACCAAAGAAAATAGATTAAAAAACCGCGTCGACCGGCATTGTAATGATGTCGGTCCGACAACACTTTTAGCGACTGAAAGGAGCAAAATATAATGACCAATATGTTGCAGAAGATATTTGGACAAATCGAAACCAAGGAACAATTCGAAGCGTTACGCATCACCATTGCGTCACCCGAAGAAATACTGTCTTGGTCGCATGGCGAAGTGAAAAAGCCGGAAACAATCAATTACCACTCGTTAAAACCAGAACCCGAGGGATTGTTTTGCCAGCAAATTTTTGGCCCTGTCAAAGATTATGAATGTGCATGCGGAAAATATAAAAGAATAAAATTCCGTGGTGTTGTTTGCGAACGCTGTGGTGTCGAAGTTGGCCCATCCAGCGTGCGCCGTGAACGTATGGGGCACATTAAATTGGCGATGCCGGTTGCGCATACATGGTTTCTGCGCGAAGGAAAAATTGCCACGTTGTTAAACAATTTACCCCAGAAAAAATTAGAACAGGTTATTTCATATGATGCGTATATTGTCATTGAACCTGGTTTAACCAGTTTGAAACAATATGATGTAATCAGTGAAGATGAATATCAAAAGGCCGTCGAAGAATTCGGCGCAGATGCGTTCCATGTCGGTATTGGTGCCGAAGGTGTTCGCAGCATTATCGCAAACCTGGATATGGGCGATGAACGCACACGTCTGCGTGCAGAATTGGCCGAAACAAAATCTGATGCGAAACGCAAAGGTTTGATTAAACAATTAAAACTGGTCGAAGCGTTCTTGGAATCCAAAACAGATCCAGCGTGGATGTTGCCAGATGTTATACCGGTTATTCCACCAGATATGCGTCCATTGGTAACATTGGATGCTGGACATGTTGCGGCATCTGATTTGAACGATTTATATCGTCGTGTTATTATTCGTAATAACCGTTTGAAACGCTTTATTGAAATGCATGCACCTGAAATCATTGTTCGCAATGAAAAGCGCATGTTACAAGAAGCGGTTGATTCTTTGTTTGATAATGGTCACAAGGCGCGCCCGATGGTGTCACAAAACCGTCGTCCGTTGAAATCTTTGTCTGATTCATTGCGTGGTAAATCTGGTCGTTTCCGTATGAACATGTTGGGTAAACGTGTGGATTATTCTGGGCGCAGTGTGATTGTGTCTGGGCCATCACTGAAATTGCACCAGGTCGGATTACCAAAGGTAATGGCGTTGGATTTGTTCAAACCGTTTGTGTATGCGCGTTTGATGGCTGGCGATTATGCCAACACAATCAAAACTGCACGTAAAATGGTTGAAAACGGCGAAGATATTGTATGGGAAATTTTGGAACAGGTTATCCATCAGCATCCTGTATTGTTGAACCGTCAACCAACATTGCACAGATTATCTATGCTGGCATTTGAACCAGTGTTGATAGAAGGCAAGGCAATTCGTCTGCATCCATTGGTATGTAAAGGATTTAATGCTGACTTTGACGGTGACCAGATGGCGGTGCATGTTCCAATTTCATTAGAAGCACAACTGGAAGCGCGCACACTGATGTTATCTTCTAATAACATTTTATCGCCGGCAAATGGTGAACCAATGATTGTACCGTCCCAAGACATGGTGTTGGGTGTTTACTATATATCTTTGATAAATGGCGAACATACTGATAAATCACCGCGTTTTGCCAATATGGACGAAGTAAAAATGGCATTGGAAAATAAATCTATCACATTGCATACGCCAATCGTTGCGCGTATCAATGGCAAGATTTATAAAACAACAGCCGGTCGTATGATTCTGGGTGAACTGTTGCCGAAATCTGAAAATATGCCATTTGATTTGGTGAACAAGGTTATGCCGGTTGGCGAAATCAAGGCGTTGTTGGCGACAACATATGAACGTTGTGGGGACAAGGCCACAATTCTGTTGGCAGACGCATTGAAAGATACCGGATTTGAACAGGCCGCACGCAGTGGTATTTCCATTGGTTACGATGATATTGTTATTCCAGAAGAAAAGAAAACAATTATCGCGGAAACAGAAAAATCTGCCGAAGAAATTGAACAGCAATATCAAAACGGTTTGCTGTCTGGCGGTGAAAAACATAATAAACTGATTGACCTGTGGCAGAATACAACCGATAAAATTGGTGACTTGGCATATGCTGCGCTGGGTAAAACAACGGGTGACAACTGGAATTCAGTTCTGATGATGGCATTGTCTGGTGCCCGTGGTTCTAAACGTCAGATTCAACAGGTTGCTGGTATGCGTGGTATGATGCAGAAGCCCGACGGTTCGATTATCGAAGTTCCAATTATTTCGAACTTTAAGGAAGGTTTAACAATGGCGGAATACTTTACATCCACCCACGGTGCACGTAAAGGTATGTCCGACACGGCGTTAAAGACCGCAGACGCAGGTTATTTGACACGTCGTTTGGTTGAATTGGCGCAAAACACGGTTATTACCGAACATGATTGTGGTACAACTGAATACATCACTGCAAAACCTGTATACCAAGGCAGTACATTGGCCGTTAAATTGGGCGATGTTGTTTTGGGACGTACTGCGGCGCATGATATTGTGCACCCAATTACCAAAGAAGTTATTGTGCCGGCTGGTGAATTGATTACCAAGGCAGCCGCACGCCAGATAAATGAATCTGGGTTGCCATCTGTTGATGTGCGCAGTGTTTTAACATGCCACAGTGATGGTTTGTGCGCAAAATGCTATGGTATGGATTTGTCACGCCAGGCATTGGTACATGTTGGTGAAGCAGTTGGTGTTATTGCTGGTCAATCTATTGGTGAACCTGGTACCCAGTTGACGTTGCGTACGTTCCACATTGGTGGGGTTGCGTCTGGTGGTGCAGAAAGCCATTATATAGAGGTTCCTGTGGCTGGTAAAATCAAACTGACGGGTGTGAATACAATTACAAATTCTGCTGGTCGTGTTGTGGTGTTGTCACGCAATGGCGAATTATCTGTTGTTGATGACAAGGGTGAACAACTGTTCACAACCAAATTACCGTATGCCGCAATGATGATTGTCAGCGACGGCGATATGGTTGACAAAGGGGCCAAGGTCGCAGAATGGGATCCGTATTCAAATACAATAATCGCGGAAAAAGACGGTATCGTTCAATTCCAAGATTTGATTGAAAACGTTTCTTACCAAGAAGAAGTTGATTCCACAACAGGTATCACATCGCGCAAGGTTATAAATTGGAAGGCAAATACCAAGAAAGCCTTGAATCCTGCGATTACGTTGGTCAATGATCGCGGTGAAGTTATATCGTTGGGTGGTAAAAAGATTGCCGAATATCTGTTGCCGATGTATTCAATTCTGAACGTATCAAATGGTGCAACTGTTACCGCAGGTGATATTTTGGCACGTATCCCGGTTCAAACCAAACGTACAGGCGATATTACCGGTGGTTTGCCACGTGTAAACGAATTATTAGAAGTTCGTCGTCCGTCTAATCCGGCATTGCTGGCTGAAATTGACGGTACCATTGAATTGGAAGATGCGAAATCCAAAATCATTATTCGCATTATGCCAGATGATGGTACGGCACCTGTTGAATACGCTGTGCCAAAGGGAACAAATCTGTTGGTGCGCAGTGGCGACGTTGTTAAAAAGGCTGATAAACTGGTCGATGGTGACCCAGTACCCCAGGATATTTTACGTATCTTGGGTCAGAAAGCCTTGGCAACATTTATGGTTGAACAAATTCAGCAGGTTTATCGCTTGCAGGGTGTGTCAATCAACGACAAGCATATTGAAATTCTGATACGTGAAATGACGCGTCGTGTTGAAATTACAAATCCTGGTGACACAGGCTTCTTGATGGGCCAGGTTGTTGACCGTGTTGATTTCGAAGAAGAAAATGCACGCGTTGTACATGATGGTGGAAAACCAGCCGAAGCATCCCAGGTATTGGTTGGTTTAACACGCGCATCATTGACATCACGTTCATTTATTTCCAATGCGTCGTTCCAACAAACAACCAAGGTATTAGTTGATGCCGCAATCAGTGGCGCAACCGATAAATTGGTTGGTATAAACGAAAACTTGATTGTTGGTCGTCTGATTCCGGTCGGAACAGGTGCGTATGTTCGCCGTGTTCGTGAAATCGCCCGTGAAGAAGAACGCGCTGAAAAATTGGCGCGCGAAGGTAACGCCCAACAGCAGTTGTTGGATATATAATTGGATAATAAAACAACAAAAACGCCCGGTTGTCCATTTATGGGCACCGGGCGCAGGTGTGTAAATGACTGAAATCCCTGCTATATTTTGTGACATAGATGGTGTTGTAAATAAAAAGTTTGCGATTGCAAACTATGACCGCTTTGGTGAACCAAACGACAACATGATACGCGTTTTGGAAACATTAGGGCGTGATTTTACAATCGTCTTTATCACAGGACGTTGGGCAATCGGTCAAGAAAAGGTTGAACAACATATACACAATATGTTGCCAAATATTAAAAAGCGTGTATTTTGCAAGCCGCATGATTATCCTGGCACAACCGCAGAATACAAATTGGCAACAGTATCAGATTTAGAACGCCAAGGATATAAGTTTTATTTGGGCCTGGACGATCACAGTGCGGTGATTGGGTTATTACATAATCACGGTATGTTTGTTGCCCGGGTTATATCTGAATAATAAACTTTTCCTTGCAAATGCGTCAGATTTTAATAAAATACCTAACTGTAAATAAAAGGATAGTAAAATGGCAACGCCAAAAAGTAAAACAAGTAAAGCACGTTCCGCCCAGCGTCGTTCGCATGATGCATTGTCTGTAATGCCATGCACAGTATGCAAAACATGCGGTGAAAAAAAACGTCCGCATCATGTATGCCCGGCGTGTGGTGCGAAATAATTTACACCCAGGGGGATTAAAGGCAGAACATGGCGCATGTGAAATTCGTGCCGTTCTGCTTTTTTAATGTGATACAATGTCAGCAGTAAAAAAAATCATAGCGATTGATGCAATGGGGGGCGATAAAGGCCCAAATGCCGTATTGGGCGGCATGAACCAGTTTTTGTATCAAAATGGCGAAGATAAAGTTTTTTTCCGTCTGTTTGGGCAAACAAAAAAATTAAACCCATTGTTGGCAAAATATCCACGTGTTGCCCGTAACTGCGAAGTTATTGATGCGCCCGGGGTTATCCATGGCACGGACAAGGTTCGTGATGTTATTCGCCATGCCCAAGATACATCTATGTACATGGCGATTATGGATGTACGCCAGGGAAATTCTGCCGCAGTGGTCAGTGCCGGTAATACAGGTATTTTAATGTCTTTATCTAAATTGGCATTAAAAACGATTGACGGGATTTCACGTCCAGCCATTACCACGATGTTGCCATCTGGGGGTGGTGATTCACGTGTGGTTGTTCTGGATTTGGGTGCAAATGTTCATTGTGATGAACGCGATTTATTTGACTTTGCAATATTGGGCAGTGTTTATGCCGAAATTATTGGGCATATGCCGCGACCAAAGGTTGGGGTTTTGAACATTGGTTCCGAAGAAACCAAGGGTAACGAGGTTCTGCAAAAATTAAACAAAATTTTAACAGAACACAAAGATGAATTACCATACGAATATATTGGATTCGTAGAAGGTAATGATATCGGCGGTGGTAATGTCCAGGTCGTTGTAACAGATGGATTTACTGGCAATATCGTATTAAAAACTGTCGAAGGTACCGCGAAATTGATTAAACGTGTTTTGGTTGATAATCTGAAAAAATCGATATTGGCAATCATTGGTGCGTTTTTCTTGGTTCATGTGTTCAAACGTTTGAAAAATAAAATTGATCCGCGTTCATATGCTGGTGCAACATTTTTAGGGTTAAAGGGCTTTGCCGTAAAAACCCATGGTAACAGTGATGCGTTGGCGTTTGCGAATTCTATTAAATACGCATCTGATTTAACGGGGGCAAATTTGAACGATGTTATTGCGGCGCGTGCATCATCTGTTTCAAAAATTCGTGAAGAAATAACAAACCAAGAATAATAAAGCCCACATTTGTGGGTTTTTTATTTGGGAAAACGTCCGTATTGATATTATCTGTATTTTTTCTGACCCTGATTTATATAAAACCAGGGGGAATAAAATGCGTAAACAAACATCATTGATTGCAGTATTATGTGTGTGCTGGGCAACATCAGCCTTCGCCACAGACGCACCAGATTTCAACACTTTTTACAGTTTATATAAAACCGCCACATCACAAAATGATATAACCGTGACAAATGATTTAGTTGCCACGCGTTTATTGAGTGTCCCAGGGGCAGAAACAACCGTTATCAATGGCGGTGGATTTGCGTTTAACGGTGGTGCGTTTGACGGTTTTACCATATCGCGTGATTATACATTTTCGATATCAAATGCCGGCACATTTAATGTAACAGATGAATCTGTGCAAATTGAAAAGTCGTATAATAACTTTGCACGTACCCCCCAAGGCGGTGTAATCGCAAACCTGGGCGGCAGTGTCAATATTGTAAATTCTGCATTTTCTGACAACGTGTCGTCATATGGTGGTGGGGTTTTATATCAAAACGATAATGGTAATGCCAACATTTCAAATTCTGTATTTGATTCAAATCGTGCCACGCGTGGTGACGGCGGCGTTTTGTATAATGAATATGAAACAACATCAACATTTACCAACACTGTTTTTCAAAATAATTCTGCGCCAAATGGGTATGGTGGTGTGGCATTTAATGACGGTACATTAAATATTTCTGACAGTTTAATTGCGTCAAACAGTGCATCTGGCGGTGGCGCAGGACTGTATAATTCAAACACAATGAATTTGACCAATGTCCGATTTATAAATAATACATCAACAGAAAGTGCCGGTGCGGTATACAGCACTGGTATGATGAATTTAACCGCCGGTATATTTGAAAATAATTCTGGTGATACAGGTGGTGCAATCGGCAATTATGGCATAATTGGTGATACTTTGTTTGCGCAAATATCAGATTCTCGATTTTCTGGTAACAGTGCAACATATGGTGGCGCAATTTATAACTGGGATGATATTTATATTATCGACAGTGTTTTTGAAAATAATACAGCCACAGATAATGGTGGGGCAATTTTCAATCTGGCCCAGTTATATTTAATTGCCAATCAATCAGACATAGTTTTTTCAGGGAATAAATTGAATTCAGGACAATCAAATGCTGTGCATACAACAGATATAATGAATATAAATGCTTCATCTGATAAATCAGTTATATTTAATGACGCGATTACTGGTGGTGGGCAAATAATAATAAACCAGCCATATATATTTAATACTCAAAATGTTCCAACTGGCGGTCGTGTTGTTTTGAATAGTGATATGAGTGGTTTTGTCGGTGATGTCATCATACATAATGGTACATTGGAACTGTCAGACGGCGGAAAATTTTTTACTGCGGATAATCTAAGTGTTTATGGCGGCGTATTGGATATCGGTTCTGCTGATGTATCTGTTGGGGCGGTAAAATTTGCAAACAATGGGACATTGCGATTATCTGTGGTTTCGCCAGATGTATATGGGACATTGTCTGGAACATCGTTTGATATTGCGTCTACGGCGATGCTGGATGTGATTTTAAGTCCAGATGCAATGGACGGCACAGATTATTTGCGTGTTCAACTGGTACGTGGTGACGGCGCGATAAATGATATGTTTAATGCGACAATCAATAATAATATTTATGAATTTTTACAACTGGGTAATGGTTGGTATGAAATCAGCCAGGTTGCTACATTTGCAGATGTGATTGCAGAAAATGGTGGTACACAAAATAATCTGGTGACGGCAACGGCATGGCAATCGGAACCACCCACGTCACATGCGTTGGAATACGCCATATATTCGCGCATGGGGGAATTAGTACAAAATAACGCTGGTGAATATATCAAGGCTTTATCTGCATTGGCGCCGACATCTGCACCATTGATTCATGTATTGTCATCTTCGTATATAAATCGTTTTTCAGAATTGATGGGTGGTGCTGATAAACAAGAATACAGTATTGGACACGGTAAATTATGGGCGTCTGGATTTGGCAGTGGCGCACATTTGAACAGTGATGGTCAATATGCAGACTTTGATATGTATGGGTTTGGTGGCGCCGTTGGTGCAGAATACGCGCATAATGGTTTTACATTGGGGGCTGCATATACATATCAATATGACAGATTAAAAAGTTGGGCGCGCACAATTCACACACCAACACATGGTGGCGGATTATACGCAAAATACGTCAATAACAATTTTATATTCCAGGCATATGGCGCCATGTTTTATTCAAAAATAAACGAAACAAAAAACGTTGCTGGATTCCAGGTCGGTAATAATGCGCCATTATATACATATGGTTTGTGGTCTGATGTTGGATACAGGTTTGGTAATGACAACTGGGCATTTACACCACGTGGTGGTGTGCGATATGCATTGGCGCATCGCGGCGAATCCACAGATGATGCAGGGCAAACATTGTTGGGGTCTGATTTACACTTTTTAACCACATACGCAGATGTTGCGATTGCGCGATATAACCTGTGGACGGGCGCGACAAATATAATCCCAGAAATTACGCTGGGGGCATCATATGACATACGTTCAGATGCAGATGATGCACATATACGAATAAATAATGCGTCATATACAATCACAGGCACCACATTGCCACGTTGGGCAGCGCATGCAGAATTAAAATTGCGTGCGATTTTAACACCAATCACAGAACTAGAATTCGGCGCCGGTGTTGAATTGCGCCGTGATTATCATAATTATAATGTGCGGTTACGTGGCGTGTTGCGGTTTTAATAAAAATAATCACCGGCAATTACTTGCCGGTGATCTCTCCCTTCCTTCTGGTTTCCCAGAAACTGTGTTTTATGAACCGCATGCCATTATGGATACGAAATTATGCGGCGCGTGCAACTTTGTCTGATTGTGTGCCATCTGCGGTATCCATAATTTTTTTCGCTTCGGCAAACACCATGGATTTGACGCGTAATGCCAATGTTTTTGTATCCAGTGTTTCTGCGGCAACATCAAAATTGTCTGTACGAATTTGTAATGATACATATGCGCCAACCAATGATGCACGTGGCAAATCTTCAATAGAACGCGGCGCATTATTATGACCGATTTGTAATTCGTCGGCCAAAGATATAATTTGTCTGTCTTCGTTCACCCAAACAGTTGTGGTTAAAACTTGATTCAGGGCAATCATAATTTCTTTGATAGATTTTGGCATTGTGCGATCCCTCCTTTCGGGTGTTGATGAAAAATTTATCTATTTTTTGTATGTACACAGGTATTTACAAAAATCAGATTTAATTTTTCTGTTAAATTTTTATTTTTGCCAGAAAACCGGAATTTTCGCAGATTTCTGGGGCTTTTTAATCTTTTCTCCTTGTCTATACAAATATCTTAGAACAAAAACGAATCGCAGGTCAAGCATAAAATATAATTATTTTGAAATTATTTTTAATTATTATGATTTTACTTACAAAACCATAAAATCCCATAAAATAATTATAAAATGTCATTGACAACCATAAAACCGCGTGCTAAATTTCCATAGAAGCCACAGGAAAGGAACCGGGCAGTTGCCCAAAACAAAGACCGAAAAATGTCATTGTTTCTCTCATCTTATGAAAATCGTTTGGATACCAAGGGGCGTATATCTGTACCGGCGTCTTTCCGGGCTTCGGTTGCGTCTGAAAAATTTCCTGGTGTTGTTTTGTATCGTTCTTTTACGCATAATTGTATCGAAGGGTTGTCGATGTCCCGTATGGAACAACTGGCGTCTGCCACGGATAAAATGGGCGTATTTGACAGTGATTTGGACGATTTATCTGCCATGTTGTTTGCAGATGCGCGCCCATTGATGTTTGATGTGACTGGGCGCATAATAATTCCGGCTGATTTATTAAAACATGCCGGTATAACAGATACGGCAATTTTTGTTGGTCGCGGTAACAGTTTTCAAATCTGGAATCCAGACGCGTTTCGTGCGGCCCAAGAAAAATCATTAAACAATTTGCGCGCCACCCGGCCAAATTTAACGATTTCGTAATATTTATTTTGATGATTGTCATGCGCCACTGGCGCAATTTTTTTTGCAAATACATAGTCAATGGGGAAGTAGTAGTAGGCAGCGAGCCTGGTGCGCCAGGGTATGACGACGCGGCGATATAC
>CALXMQ010000007.1 GCA_944389515.1 uncultured Alphaproteobacteria bacterium
CGATTCGTCAAAGGGGGAAACCCCGGCGACGGGGTGAAAACCCCATGGGGTTCAGGGATTCAGACTCCCTCCTACATTCTCTCTCCTCTGGACTCTGGGCCCCACAAGACAGTTTAGAATGCCCATTTCTTTTTCTCCTTTCCTTCCTTTCGGGGCATTCGGAAACACCGGCGGAAAACCGCCGGCGTTTTTTTATAAAAAAAATCGCCCAAATGGGCGATTATTTATTATTGTTTTACGATTTCATTGACTGTGACGGTGAATACCACATCTTGCCCAGCCAATTCAGGAACATAATTTTCTGGGAACGTAATATTGATATCACGTGTTTCGCCCTGTTCCATACCAATCAGTTGTTCTTCAAACCCAGGAACAAATTGACCACTGCCCAAAACCAATGGGAAATTTGTTGCGGTGCCACCTTCGAATGCGACGCCGTCTTTATACCCAGCGAAATCAATTACAACCGTATCACCATTTTGTGCGCCAGCATTACTGTCACACGCTGTTAAAAACATTGCACCGCAAATTGCGAACGCAGACATCAGTTTTTTCATACTATCCCCCATTTTTCTTGTTGATTATTTTAATTGTTATATACGCATCTGAAACCGTATTCACGCATGGTTGACCCTTCGGCTTCGACCCGATAGTCAAAAAATGGTGTTGGGCGCATAACATCAAATGACGGACGGTCGTATACCATTACAATACTGTCCGCGTTACGGCCACATATACGTTTCATTTCATAATCTGCAACCTTGGCCAAAACGGTACGGGCATCGCCATCAATATCCATACCATCAGCGTTTTGTATCAGCCGCAGGCGCATTTCACGTAAATCGGTATTTCCCAACAATATTTGTACGCGTACCATCGTGCCACGGTATTCTTGCCACCGTGTTTCCATACGCGATGTATTCCAACGATTGTTGCTGGCTTCTTTTTCTGCATCTGTTTTCGGTTTATACGAATCAATATTAGAATATTCGTTTTCAGATTGCATAAAAGTACTGGTTCTTTCATTGTATAATGGCGCATCGGCACCACCCTGGGCAAAATCATCTGTGTTATATGGCGTATCAGCCCCAGTATTACACGCACCCAACACAAATGCAGAACACAGCATAAACAGCAAAGTTTTCTTCATTTTTATCTCTCTTTTTTTCAATTTTATCAAATAAAGCATTTTGATTCAAGTCACGATTTATGATAAAATTAGTCTGATGTCAAATGTTGTATTGGATTCTTTGCTAAAACCTCTGGAAGAATTCTATAAACCGTCGTTTGTAGAAGAAATCGCCATCAATCATGCTGGCGAAGTATGGATGCGTTTGCATGGTGCACGTGTTCCATGGGTTGCATATAATGCCGAAGTTTTAACAAAGCAATACTTGATTGATTTAATTCATACGGTCGCGAATATATACGAACGCCCATTTGACCCAATACATGGCATGCCGGTGGTTTATGCCACGTTACCTGGCAATCACAGATTTACTGCCATTGCGGGTCCAAATGTGCAATATGATGATCGGGATATAACTGGTGGCGTCGCATTAAATATTCGTGGGACATCTGCACCAGACACGTCGTTTGAAAACTATCATTTGAAACGTGGCGAAAAATTGATAAAGGTTAAACCACGTGAATCTGTGCGTCCAGATGACCCATACGATCGATTGATGTCCGCCATAAATGATGGCAGTCCTATTTTAATCAGCGGCGCAACCGCAACTGGGAAAACAACGTTTTTGAATCATATGTTGACACTGATTGATAAAAACAGTCGTGTGATTACGGTCGAAGACGCACGTGAAATTCGTGTACCCCAGCCTAACCGTGTGCATTTTGTGTTATCACGTACAGAACAAACCAATGATTTTAATTATGCACGATTGCTGGATTTGGTTGTTCGTATGACCCCAGATGTTATTATTGGTGGTGAAATTTCAACTGATAATGCGGCGGTGTTATGGGAAATGCTGGGCACAGGTCACGATCATTTTTACACAACAATTCATGCAGAAAGTGCCGAAGCGGCATATGCCGCATTTGCAGACCGTATTTTACATACCCAACCGGCATATGACCGCAGTGATTTAATTGCTGAAATGAAAAAGAAAATACGTGTGGTACAATTATCACGCGATGGGGCCTTGCGCGCGGTAACAGAAGTGGTATAATAAACCCCAGAATAAAAGCATAGGAGTTTTATTATGCCCGAAGAACCACTGGATATCACAAATCCAAATATACGTTTACAAACACCAGATATTGATGAAAAATTGCGACAATTCGAAGAACAAAAAATGCGTGCCGCAGAACAACGCGAAGCTGAATTGTTAAACAAAACTGGCTTCATAGACGTTTTTATCGACATGATTGATAATATAAAAAAACGATTTACAAAAAATCATGTACGCCAAAAATAAAAATCGCCCCATATGGGGCGATTTTTATTCATGTAACAATCTGGATTTCATGCGTTCATATTCAGATTTTGTGATAACTTTATCTTTATATAACTTAGATAATTTTTCTAATTTATCTAATTCATCACCGCCCAAACAATCGCCACGCCATACCAGTGATAATATCAATGCCACAAACCATGTCACACCAAAGAATATCCCCAGTATCGACAAAACAACAATTATCGTTTTTTCTGTGCCGCATATGCCACGCGCATTTGCAATCATGATTGGAATTGCCAAAAAAGCGACACATACAATCGCGATAAAAAACATGATAAAAAATGCAATTATTGCCTCTGCCATTTATCCCCCCTTTTTTATTTATACATGTATTATATTATAATTCATGCATGCAATCTACATAAAATTCTGGGGATTCACATCAATTTTTATACGCACATTTGCCGGCACACGAACACGTCCCAACCAATGCGACACAACTGGTTGCAACATTGCACGCGCATCGCCAGACACCAAAAAACGCATTCGATACCAATTACGAACCTGATAAATCTGGGCGGCAATCGGCCCCATAATTTTAACACCATTGGCATTTGGGGCCGCCGCCGACAATGTGGCACAAAAATTTTTTAATGTTTGTTCTTTGGAAGATTCTATAATCAATGCAATCAGTTGACCATATGGCGGCATTTTTGCAACACGACGTGCCGCCATATCATTTGCCATAAACGCATCGCGATTTCCATCACATATCGCGTGCAAAACAGGATTATCAGGTTGGTACGTTTGCAACAATACACGTCCCGGCGCATCACCACGTCCGGCACGACCAGCCACCTGGAACAGTTGTTGAAAAGTATGTTCTGGGGCACGAAAATCTGTGCCAAACAATCCCATATCTGCATCAACCACACCAACCAATGTCAAGTTAGGAAAATGGTGACCTTTGGCTAAAATTTGGGTACCAATTACAACATCGATTTCACCGCTTTCCATTTTATGCACAATGCGTTCCAGTGCCTGGCGCGATAAAATTGTATCACTGGACACCAATGCGGTGCGTGCCGATGGAAATTTAATTGCGACCTCTTCTTGGATTTTTTCCAGCCCAACACCACGAAAAGATACCGCATCACCACAAACTGGGCACTTGTCTGGCATATTCATGGTGCGGCCACACATATGGCATAATAATTTCCCCAGATGTTTATGATATGTCATACCAACACTGCAATCAGGACATTGGGACACCCAGCCGCACTTTTTACACTGTACAATCGGTGCAAAACCACGCCGATTTATAAACAGCATTATTTGGTGCCCTGCCCCCAATGTTTCGCGCATTGCATCACATAAAATTGGTGATAAATATCCAGTATGTGGTGGCGCGGTATCTGTATCAGTTGGCAAAGTATATTGTTCTGGTCGATTTTCACGCATATCGATTGTTTCAATCGTTGGCAAAGATGCACCACCAAAACGTGATGTCAATTTTAATTGCGTATATTTTCCATCTGCAACATTTTGCAATGTTTCGGCCGATGGGGTTGCACTGGCCAACACAATGGGAAATCCAGAAATTTTTGCGCGCAATACCGCCATATCACGCGCATGATAATTGCCCATATCTTCTTGCTTGTATGACGTATCGTGTTCTTCGTCAACAACAATCAGCCCCAAATTTTGCCATGGCAAAAACAAAGCACTGCGCGTACCAACAACCATACGAATTTTTCCACGTAATACCCCACGCCAAATATCACGCCGCCGAGATGCGGTTAAATTACTGTGCCATACAACAGGTGGGGCACCAAATCGCGCCGCATATCGCGACATAAATTGCGCAGTCAGTGCAATTTCGGGCATCATCAATAATACAGATTCACCACGATTATATGCGCGCCACGCAGCATCAAAATAAACCTGGGTTTTGCCACTGCCTGTGATTCCATCTAATAAATATGCAGAAAATCCGCCGCGTTCGATTGCACAACCAATTTCGTTCGCGGCATCAGATTGTTCCGCGTTTAATTGCACATTGCCCATATCGCGGTATTCGTATTCGGTAACATCTGTATTTTTTACGCGCGCAGACACTGGAATCAATATACCGCGTGACACCATGCCACGAACAACAGATGCACTGACGTGCGCAATGTTTTGAATATCAGAAAGACTCATTACATCATTATCATTTGATGCAAATGCATCTGCGACCGCAATACGGGAATCGGTCATACGTGCATTTGTATCATTATTATATGCATATAACTGTTCCATGCGTGGGGGTGAAAAAGCATCTGGGACATTTACAATTAAACGTAAAACCCCACCAGGTGTCATCAATGTCCAATCTGACATTTTCTGAATCCATTGTAAATCAGAAACAGACATATGTTCTGGGAATACATCCATAACAGATTTTATTTTTTCTGGGGGTAAATTACTGTCCCCGATACCGTATACAACACCAATATATGAACGGTTCATAACACTGACACGGACAAAATTTCCCAAATCTGCCGGCGCAGTTAAACGATAATCGTAACCGGTATTTACAACATTTGGAATTAAAACTTTTACAATATCCCCTGATTTGAACATGTCCATAAAGTACTTGTTTTTTTCGTTTTTTTCAATACTATTTATATCATTAAAAACCATGGCAATGTGGAAATTATTTTTTGAAACGTGCGATATATTATGCGCACTGATTCCAAACCGACGTTTACGCCGGCGTATTCGTGAACAACAATTATTTGATTGGCGCAATAAATATAACGCATTGCGTAAAAAATTTCCTGAATTGAATTTTCGTCACACTCGCATGATAAAGGGCGGTTGGAATATCGGGTTTATTGTTGATAATAAATATGTATTCAAAATCAGAAAATTTTATGATTCTTCGATTCCAACAGGTAAAATTATGCGCGAAAAAAGAATCACAGATGCGTTTGCACATATATCACCACTGCGCATACCAAAGATAGATGTCGTGCGCGCTGGGAAGTATACTTTTTACAAATACGATTTTATTCCTGGAAAAAATATGAACCTGTTCCCCAGTCGGGTAATTGAAAACCACGCATGGGATTGGGGGCAACAGTTGGCTGAATTTATATACGCCATACACAATGCACGACCGGTGGAAATTGACGATTTGCGTGGAACAACGCCGGGTGATGGGTGGAATCACAACGATTTATGTAACAATATAATTGTTGATAAAAAAACAATGAAAATTATTGGTGTTATTGATTGGGAATATTCTGGTTGGGGAACATTGGAAACAGAATTCAGAAATGCCGTTGCGTATTCGAAACGCGTTAAACAATCTGGAATCCAGGTTGCCATAATGTCACATTATAAAGCATTGGCTGAATAATAATATTGACAAAACTTTTGTTTTGTACTATATAAATAACAGTCAATTATACATGGTGGCAAAAAATGACCCAAGAAGAATTAGAAGCAACAAACAAACGTATTTTTGCAGAATACACACAATATATAACGAAAAAGTTTCTGGATAAATACGGCACATCATATGCAAATGCGGAATCTGTGCGTAATTATTGGCGCGACACAGCACAATACAGCCCAGAAATTGAAAATTTTTTAGTATTTGAAACCAAGGTTTTTATCAGAATATTTGCCCCCACCAATAATACATGGGCATTACATAAACTGATTACAGGAATATCTGATTATTTGTCTGCATATGTAAAAAAGGCACCCGATACTGGTTCACGTAATCGCGCACGTAAAAAATTATACAAAATATTATATAAACAGTCTGCGCATGTTCAGCATATTATTATACAAAAACAAGCCGCCAAAGAAGCGGCGCGCAAAAAACATGCTGATGCAGTGGCAAAAAATCAAGCAAATCGTGAATATACGCAACGGATGCAGGCGGCCGCGGCGGCGTGCACAGAAAATGCCGGGGTGGGTACATCTATCAAGCAGAAAAGACCGCGCATACGCGTACAATCATCAGATTTACAAAATACAATCAACCGCATTATTGAAAAAACACAAAATCAGACACGATAAAGGATTTGCCAATGAACAAAAACAATAAAAAACAAACTGCGGCCCAAAAATTATTTGCCAGTTATACAATATATATAACTGATATAATGTTGGAAGAATACGGTCCTTCGTACGCAACACGCGCAGAAATACGCAATACTTGGCGGTATAAAATTCCATATACCAATGAAATTGAAAACTTTCTGATATTCAAAACTAAAATGTATATCAGATTATTAGATACCCGGGATTCAAATTCTACGAACCCACAATTTTTAGATGCACTGACACAACTGATGGCGGATTATTTATCTGCATATACAATGCATAATCCCGAAAAACTGAGCAGAAAGAAAGCCAAAGAAATATTAAAGCAAGCATTGTATGATAATTCCGCGTATATTCAAAGCCTGCTGGAACATCAGGAAATCATGCGCGAACTGCGTGATAAACGTAAAAACAGCACTTATAAAAAACCGTCCAGAAACAAACAAAGACAACAACAAGATACAAAAAGAAAATTTCAAAATATAAAACAGCAAAATAACTGTAAAATCATTGAAATAAAAATAAAACAAAGATAAACAAATCCCCCATTATTTTATTATATGGGGGATTTCCATATCTGGACAAAATTGTGTGCGAAACCATGTTTTTTGGCGTTTTGCATACTGGTTCGTCTTGGTTATCCAATCAGAAATACATTGTTCACGCGAAATATCACCACGTAAATATGAACATAGTTGTGCCGCACCAATCGCACGTGACGAATCCCAATCCGCAGCAATTATGGCGCGCGCTTCGTCCAATGCACCACCATCTATCATTTTTGGAATACGCGCCGCAATTCTGGGGCGCAGTTCGGACATTTCTGGATTTATCAATATTTTATATGGTGTTGGCGTGATTGCGCCACTGCGTGGTAATTGTTGCCAATCTGTTAAATGACGACCGGTTTGCAAAAAAACTTCTAGTGCACGGGCAACACGTTGCGGATCAGTCGCCTTGAAATCATGTGGCAACATTTGTCGTGCCGCATGTAAATCATCTGACACCATTTTACGTGCGCGCGTACGATTTTCTGCTGATATATCAGGCATTGGCGAAATTCCATTTATAATCGCATTTATGTAATATCCAGTACCCCCAACAAATATAGGGATGCGCCCTGACCCACGCGCGGCGTCATATTCACGACGCGCCATTTCTAAATAATCTGCAACACTGATTTGTACATTTAATGGCAATATAGAAAATAATCTGTATGGGATGCCGTCCAGTTCATCTGTTACATCACGGGTGGCAAATGGACTGGCGGAAATATTTTCAATACCACGATAAATCTGGACACTGTCACAATTTATTACGACGCCGCCAATTTGGCGTGCCAACTGATGTGCGTATTCCGATTTGCCTGATGCGGTCGGCCCAGTAATTATATAAGATTCATGCATTTCAATCATCGGTTGAAATTATAGACGCCACTTGTAATAAATTCAAGCATAACCCAATCTAAATTTCAGATTGCACATTTTTCACATAATGATAAAATACCACCGTCTGATATAAAAAACGAAAGGAATATAAATGTCAAAAGTAAGGGTTGCTATCAATGGTTTTGGCCGCATTGGTCGATTGGTATTACGCGCAGCATTGATGTCTGGTCGCGATGATATTGAATTTGTCGCTGTAAATGACTTGGCACCGGCCGAACAAAACGCATATTTGTTACAGTATGATTCTGTACATGGTACGTTGCCAATGGATGTAAAACTGGATGGTGAATATATAATTGTTGGTAATCAAAAAATTAAATGCATTGCAGAAAAAGACCCAACAAAATTACCATGGCGCGATTTGGATATCGACGTTGTTATGGAATGCACTGGGATATTTACCGCCGCAGATAAGGCACGCGTACATTTAGACCAGGGTGCAAAACGCGTATTGGTTTCTGCGCCATCTGTGGGGGCAGATAAAACAATCGTATTTGGTGTAAACCAAGATACTTTGACATCTGATGATTTAATTGTATCCAACGCTTCGTGCACAACAAATTGTTTGGCCCCAGTGGCTCAGGTTTTGGACAACACGTTCGGAATTGCATCTGGATGGATGACAACCGTACACGCATACACCGGTGACCAGCAATTATTAGACAAAAATCACAAAGATTTTCGCCGTGCGCGCGCGGCAGCATTATCCATGATTCCAACCAGTACTGGCGCCGCCAAAGCAATCGGATTGGTTTTACCAAAACTGGCCGGCAAACTGGATGGCATGGCCATTCGTGTACCAACCCCTGATGTATCAGTTGTGGAATTGGTTGTAAACTTGGAACGCGACGCAACCGCAGATGATATCAACAATGCGATGCGTGCCGCAGAATCCCGTACATTTGGGTATAATGATAAACCATTGGTATCTGTGGATTTCAAAGGTGACACACACAGTTCTATATTTGATGCATCCCAGACCAAGGTATTGGGCGACCGTTTGGTTCATGTAACCGCGTGGTATGATAACGAGTGGGGATTTTCAAACCGTATGGGCGATACCGCCGTGGCGATTGGAAATCTGATAAAATAAAAAGATGGGGCAAACGCCCCATTTTTTATCTGATCCCCATCAAATACAATATTGGCATTTTTGTAAAATTTTATTTCAGACAAGTACATATATCACCCCAATACAGCATCTGAAATTTTTATAAAAAAATTACTTGCATTTATTCCGGGAACAGTATAATATATGCCTTGCTCTTTGGGGTTGTAGCTCAGCTGGTTTAGAGCGTCTGCCTGTCACGCAGAAGGTCGCGGGTTCGAGCCCCGTCAATCCCGCCAGTAACAAGTCACCATATTGGTGGCTTTTTTTATTTACATAAATCGGAATAATATTCTGTTGATATATCTTGGTGGATTGGTATACTGTTACCAACCATAACAAAGGGGAAAATATGAATATCAAATCTTTTGCTTTGATTGCTGGGGTTTTGGCGTTGGCCGCGTGCGGTGACAATACACCAAACCCAGAAATGTTAAAGGGCGCAAACTTTATCGCCGCTGGGGCTGGGGCGGATATTACGCTGTCATTTGACGCCAATGAAATGCGTGTAAATGGCCAGGTTGTAAACCTGTACAATGGCACATACGAAGCCAACGGTAATCAAATTAAATTCAGTCCATTTGCATCAACAATGATGATGGGGCCAATGGATGCCATGCAAACAGAACAAGATTATTTCCAGTTTATGACAACTGTGGAAACATATGATTTGACAGACGGTCGTTTAACGCTGAAAAACGCCGAAGGTAAAGAAATCGTTTTCCAACAAGTTGAACCAACAGAAACTGAAACGGTTGAAACCACAGAAACAGTCGAAGAAGTTCCGGCTGATGCGGTTGCAATTCCTGTGGCGGCCGAACCAGACGCAAACACAAAATAATATTTGTTAAAACAAATATAAACATAACCGGCATTATCCCCTTGACATTGGGTAAAATGCCGGTTATAATTTGCCGGCGTTTTGGGTGTATTTTCATCAAACCCAAACAGTTTTGGCCCCATCGTCTAGAGGCCCAGGACACCGCCCTTTCAAGGCGAGAACACCAGTTCGAATCTGGTTGGGGCTGCCAAAATAAATAACGACCATTGTGGTCGTTTTTTTATTTGTATAATAAAAATTCTTTACATTTATGTTTATGGTGGGCATAATTTAATATAAATCAGTGGGGACACTGGTTTGGGGCTGTCGAAAGCCTGGTATATCCGGTGCAAAACATAGTGATTCATCGTTATCCAGACATTCCTATGGTTTTGCGTCGTCATTTATCCCTGACTGTATAAAGTCGGGGAGCTGTTTGTTATACAACAGGGCTTGCCCGAAAACAACAGAATCATTGATATACTGATTTTCGAACTCCCCGACCGCCGTGTGTCTTTACTTGGCGGTTATTTTGTATAAGGGGCACACAATGAGATTATTTCGAAAATCAGTAAACAACAACAATCCAGATGTTCAAATAATTAGAAATTCGGCATATTTTGATAAAAAATGGTATCTTAAAACATATCCAGATGTTGCACGTGCACATTGTGACCCTGCGGAACATTATTTAATATTTGGGTGGCGTGAAAACAGACAGCCGTCGCCAAATTTTAATGCGCAAATTTATATGAATTCGTATCCAGAATCCAGAAATATGAATCCGTTATTGCACTATGAAAAAATAGGCAAGCAATCTGGTGCATGTATTGATGGGAATTTCAAATTTACGAATTTTGAATTGGTTAAAAAGACTGATAAAAATATAGTTTTTCCAAAGTTTTCTGATGTCAAAGTCAGTATTATTATACCTGTATACAACAACTTTGATTATACCAAGTTATGTTTGCAATCTGTATTAAACAACACGCACGGCATTTCGTACGAGGTTATAATTGCAGACGACAATTCAACCGATGAAACAAAAAATATATTAAAGCACGTAAAAAACATCCAAGTTGTTCGTAATAATGAAAACCTGCGTTTTCTAAAAAATTGCAATAATGCCGCAAAATATGCACGTGGGGAATACCTGTGCTTTTTGAACAATGATACACAAGTACAACGGGATTGGCTGAAATTCTTGGTTGATGCCATGGAAAAAGATTCATCGGTGGGATTGGTTGGTTCAAAACTGATTTATCCCGACGGCACATTACAAGAAGCCGGCGGTATCATATATACTGACGCATCAGGATGTAATTATGGTCGCAATGATGACCCAGATTGTATCTGGTATAATTATGTCAAAGAAGTCGACTATATTTCTGGGGCATCTGTTTTATTACGTCGGAAAACGTGGAAGAAACTGGGCGGTTTTGATGAAACATTTGCCCCGGCGTATTATGAAGACACTGATTTAGCATTTCAAATAAGATACAAATTGGGACAAAAAGTAATGTATATTCCACGGTCTGTGGTTGTACATTTCGAAGGAAAATCAAATGGCACAGATACAACCAGTGGCCAGAAAAAATACCAGGCAATAAACCAGAAAAAATTTTTCAAAAAATGGAAAAATGAACTGTATAAATATCACAGTCGGCCAACATGTAATAATTTTCTGGCACGTGACCATGCAACGACAAAAAAATCTGTTTTAGTTATCGATTGGAAAATTTTGTCTTTTACAAAAGACACCGGTTCACGCGCAACATGGCAATATATGAAGTTATTTCAAAGTCATGGGTTAAATGTAAAACTGTATCCACATGATTGGTATATCGAAGACGATTATTTGCAACAACACTTGGACAATGGATTCGAAGTTATTCATCAAAATTTCGCAGAACATATTAAAAACTTTGGTTCACAATACGATTATATTTACCTGAACCGGCCAACGATTGCGCATCAATATATAAACTTGTTACGTCAATATACACACGCAAAAATAATATATCAATGTCACGATTTGCATTATCTGCGCCAATACAGAAACAGATTATTGATTGATGAAACTGACGCGATTGAAAAATTACAGCCTGAAAAAGATATGGAATTTAATGTGTTTTCTAAAATGGATGTAACATGTACTTTTTCTTTTGACGAAGTGCACGAAATCCAAAATACAGACGAAACAATAAATGCACGTCAAATACCGTTATATATACTGAATCCGGGCGATATGGCAAAATATACGTATAATGCACGTAAACGCCAAGACATTATGTTTGTTGCCGGATTTCAGCATACCCCAAATATTGATGGCGCCATATGGTTCGTAAAAAATGTATTTCCAAAAATCAAACAAACGCATAAAGATATAAAATTGTATCTGGTTGGTTCTAATCCAACAGATGAAATATTACAACTGGCATCACCAGATATTATTGTGACCGGATTTGTTACCGATGCAGAATTAGATAAATTTTATTCTGAAATCAGACTGGTCGTTGTGCCATTACGCACAGGTGCCGGGGTCAAAGGAAAAATTATTGAATCTGTATTTCACAAAGTGCCGGTAATCACAACCAGTATCGGCATAGAAGGTATAGATAATTCTTTGAAACAAATAATTGTAAAAAATTCTGCATCAGATTTTGCAAAATCTGTATGTGATTTATATACAAACTATACAGAACTGGATGCAAAATCAAAAAATTCTGAACAATTTATCGCGCAATATTTTTCTGAAAACGCCGCAGTAAATGCATTGCGCGATTATATGGATTTATAAAGGAGTAATAATATGTTTTTTCGAAAAAATAAAACCCAATATGCCCCAATCGCACTGTTTGTATGGAACAGAATCGACCATCCCATGCAAGGGATAAAAAATTTGTTACAGAATTCAGAGGCAAAATATACAGATTTATATATTTTTTCTGATGGGCCAAGATATATTGATGATGAAGAAAAAATAAAATCATTACGAAATAAATTACATAAAATACATGGATTCAAATCTGTTACTGTGTTTGAACGAAAAACAAATTATGGTTTGGCCATCAATCTGATTGATGGTATTTCCAGAATATTAGAAACAAATGATTCTGTTATAGTATTAGAAGATGATATATTGGTAAATACTAATTTCTTGGCATTTATGAATCAATGTTTACAAAAGTATAAAAACAATAAAGAAATCTTTACAATCCAAGCAACCACCGGCGATCCAGATAACGTTTCAGACGTTATAACCCGTGTACACCCAAACTGTTGTGGTTGGGCAATATGGAAAGACAGATGGGCGCTGTATGAAAGAAATGTTACTGGGGCGTTTTTAGACCTGAACAAAAACAATATGGAATTACGCGGCAAATTGAACAATAACAACAGCATAAATATATCATGGCAAATTGACGCAAATTTGCGCAACCAAAGAACTACGTGGGCGGTATACTTAAATTATACATCTATAAAATATAATAAATTAAATATATATCCAAGATATCAAATTGTTAAAAACATTGGACAAGACGGCACAGGAATCCACAAGGTTGTTGAAAATACCGCAGATATGAATAAACAATGGGATACAAAAAACTTTATTTTGCCAAACAGGCCGCCTTTTCAACAAATTGATACAAATCCCGATGCCAATGTTTTGAAATATAATGAAACATTGCGCAATGAATTAAATACGGATAAGTATTCACAATTTATGAATAAATAGGAATTTTTACTCCTGTACAAACACGAGATTTTAGGATACTATTCAACCATACGTAGAATCAAACAAACCAAATATAAAGGAGAGAGAAAAATATGACACACAACAACATATGGACTGCGATTGATAAAATCGCTAATAAAATGGGATTATCTTGTTCTGGATTGGCCAAAAGGTGCGGCATGGATCCAACCGCTTTTAATAAAAGCAAACGTGTGTCGAAATACGGCAAACCACATTGGCCGTCGGTCAGTACAATTTCAAAAATTGCAAATGCGGCACATCTGACACCCGAAGAATTCGGGCGTTTTATGCACCAAAAATAAAGCACCGCCCCCAGGGCGATGTTTTTTATAAAACGTTTTATAAAAAACGGGGCAAACGCCCCATTTTTATACCAATTTTGCATCACGCAATAATTGTTCCAAATACGTTCCACGGATATGTTTTATACCCTGGTGTTCTAATAATTTCATAACCCATGGTACATCTATGTCACGCAACTTTTTATGGTCGTTCAAATAATAAATGCTTTGCAATAACATACGTATATCAAAACAAGAATCAAATACTTCGGGGACACCACGATCAATATTTAATAAAGTATATACGGCCTGCATTGCTGTACGTACAGAATATTCCGTGGTAAACACTGTATCGCGTTCTGTTTCTGCATAATTACCAATAAATGCCAAATTCACAGACCCATGTGGAACAACCAATGGTCTGTCGCCAATCGCACGTGGCATGAAATATGTTGTGATATACGGCATATGTGATGGAACAGTACTGGATCGATTATGGGCAATATCATCAATTTGCGATGTTGGCACACCAATATGATATAACCATTCTGCACATAATTCAGCCCCCGTACAATCAGCAATCTTTTTCTTGATATAATTGCCATCCGTATCAGACAACAATCCGTATGTCCAAACAACAATTTCGTTTGGCTTTTGTGCACGGAAATGTGGTTGACGTGAAATACTGAACCCGTACAGCCAATTAGAATCTTTGATTGTAACAGGACCACTGCTGACGATTGATCCACTGTGTGGGTCTTTTTTGCAAATTTTTTCAATATACGGGACGACCGTATCATCAAACAACGTAATCGTTGCAGATATTACCCAATTTGCCGCCGGTATATTTTCACAGAATTTTTCAGGCCGTCCAAATTCATCACACTGGGCCGCCAAATTTTTCCACAGTTGCCACGACGCCCCTAATTCATGTTTTTGTTCTGCGGGGGTGTCATTATCACCATACGTTGTACTTTCTGTGATTGAACCATTGGTGACAAACACCAAATCATCGGGCGTTAAATCAATTACTTTTTTACGTCCTGATTTTATCATTTCTATTTTTTGGGCAACTTTGTTATTCTGCTTGCAATTCACATCTATGTTCGTCACAGTTGTATCAAAATGAAATTTTACCCCGTGCGATTCTAACCAACGTACCAATGGCGTTATCAGTGATTCATACTGATTATACTTAGTAAACTTTAATGCAGACATATCCGCTAATTTACCGACATGATGAATAAAGCGTAATAAATAACGCCGCATTTCCATGGCACTGGACCATTTTTCAAACGCGAACATCGTTGCCCAATACAGCCAAAAATTAGATTCAAAAAACTCTTGGCCAAAAACTTGATCAATTTGAACATCTTGTAATTTTTCTTCGGGCATCAGTGCTAAATCTATCATTTCCCTAATTGCCGTTGGTGTCAGCGTCAATTTACCATCATCTTTCATGCGATGACCACGACGTTCGATTGCACGACAATGTGAAAAACTGGGGTCTGATTTATTCAACCAATAAAATTCATCCAGTACTGATATATCAGGATTTTCCAGTGATGGAATTGACCGAAATAAATCCCATAATGTTTCAAAATGTGCCTCCATTTCACGACCACCACGAATTATAAATCCGCGCTGGGGGTTTTTGATGCCGTCCATACTGCCACCGGCGATTGGCAATTCTTCAAATATATGAATTTTATTTCCGCGCATTTTGCCGTCACGAATCATAAAAACTGCGGCCGCCAACCCGGCCAGTCCACCACCAACAATATATGCAGACTTTTTTGATGCATCTGTTGGTGGTAATGGGTTGGCAAACGCTTCGTAATTACCGTTGCTGTGGTACATAATCTCTCTCCTTTGTTTTTTTGTTTTACGATATGATACATTGCGATTTTAATACACCACATATGCACGAATAAACAGGACAGAATTCATCACCCCCACAGTCACATTTGACAATCACAGATATGTGTGGATATAATAAAATTATGAAAAAGTTTTTTAATATATTTTTATTGATTTCTGTATTTGCGGTGGCCGCATGTGGTGTAAAATCAGATTTGGCACGCCCAGACCCATCGTTCCCACGGAATTACCCAGTATACTAAAACATACATGGAATTTGGTGCGGGTACAGAGATTTGAACTCTGATGGGTTGCCCCACTGGAACCTAAATCCAGCGCGTCTACCAATTTCGCCATACCCGCAGGCCAGACTTCATATTATGATAAAAAAGACTTGATTTCCAGTTATTTTTAACCTAAAATCACGTCCAGTATAAATAAAAGGTTTATAAAATGGCATCCAAGAAAGGCAGTAAAGAAGTTGTAAAGCTGGAAAATAAAGAAACCGGCTATTTCTATACAACAACAAAAAATACGCGTTCGGAAAATACCGCTGGGAAAATGAAATTCCGTAAATATGACCCGAAATTGCGTAAACACGTCGTTATGACAGAAGCTAAAATGCCCCACTAATCATATTGTGGCATGTTGCAGTTTATGAAAAGTGGCACCAATCGGTGTCGCTTTTTTTTATTATTAAAATCGCTGGGACATGGTGAATTCAATCATCCAACGATCGTATTCGCGTTGCCACATATTTGAATCACGGCGCGTATAACTGAATACCACGGTTGGCACAAATCCCATTATATCAAATTTATTATTTGATAAATATAATGCATATCGTTGGGTAAAATCGCGTTCTGTTATCTGGGTAAATGTGCCATTTTGCACAGACCACTGTTCCCCATCATATAATTGCCAATAAAACGATGGTTCTGCAAATATATTAAAACCATATGGCAATTCAGCACCAATACCAATACTGGCACGCGGCATCCAATATGAATATGTTGATGAATTCGCATATTCACGGGCGATTCCCCCACGCGCAACAGTGTATATGTTTGGTGTAATGGAATAAAACAATTCTGTATTGATTGAATACGTTTCACCGTTCAAATATTCGGCATAATTATCAAATTTATTAGATACAATTTGTAAATTTATTTTCCCCAACAGTCTGCGTGAAAAATCATAATTCGCCGCAATACGCCCACCAACAGACCAATTATATCCATGCAACCCGTACCAACGACGTGATGCAACCGCCGCCGCCCAAACATCGCCACGCGGCCAAATATAACGTGGTCCAGACGCGGCATATAAATACAAATCATCGTAATCGTGCAACCGATATGTATTAGAATATATTCCGCCTTCGGATTTCCAACGCCAATTATCAGACAATTTGAATTCGTAATCACCACCAAACGACAAATTAAACCCAACGGCAGATTCTGGGTCAATCAAATTATGACACAGTGGCCCAAATATTGTCATAATGCACTCTTGTCCACCAGTGGCATTATTTACATTGTTATCAGGGGCGGCACCAAAGTTAAACCAGATATTCCAATTTTTATTCTGGCGAATAACATAACGGTAATAATTCATCATGCTTCGCACATCATCAGATAAATCATCCCCAGCCATTGCCAAGCGTAATTGATAATCTGCGCGATACCATTGCGCGGTTTTCATATAACACACCGCCAATTCAAAACGAACACGCGCTAAATTTGGCACTGCATCTAAAATAGTACGAAATATATCAATGGCGGTATCATAATCTTCACGGTATGCCGCGATACGCCCCAGCAAAAACCACCGTTCCAGTTCCAACGGTCCACCGCCCAACGCCGGGATTTTTGTCAGTATTTGTTCTGCATCATCTAAATCACCATTATCCACCATTGCGCCAGCCAACTTTATCGCATCCAGCGCAGACATTGTGATTTCCGTTGTACCATCATCATGCGTGACGGCGGATGACAAATCTGCCCAGGTCACCCCGGGCAGAATTAAAACACATAAAAAAACAATAAACTTCTTTAACACTATGGCCCAGGATTTTATTTAATTTTATACCACATAATTATCCTTTTACACCAAATGCAACGTCCATTTTAATTCCGTCTGATTCATTGTATTGGACGGTACCTGTGGCCTCGGTCGGGATACCAGCAGGCCCATAATACCCGATATCCATTGATACACTGCCATTATCCGACGGGTCAAATCCATCGGTAATATTTTGCGTCGGGTTTTTATCAAACTTTATCGCTGGGGATTCAATCCCATCCTGGGTTACAGTGAAATTATACCAATTTGAAAACTTGGCCCCCAATGTTGTAATTGGTGATGCACCAGAATTATCAAATACCAAATGCGCGGTGCCATCTTTCAAATTCAAACTTTTATCACCATTTGTTACAACACCAACAGCCACACCGTCGAAATCCAGATGTTCTGTCACAGTGGTAATATCAGCGATACGACGTGATTCATAACCACCAGCAAATGGGATATTTTGTCCGGCGGTACCATCATTTGCGATATTATACATACCGAAATCAGAATATGATAATTTGAAATCTGCGGCAGATGCACTGTCGTATGTCAAAGTCTTGTTATCAGACGTAAATTTATTTGTTGTGCCATCACGCGTATATTCTGTGTCATCAACAGTAATACTTTTAATATTACCCAAATCATCAACCGCGAATTTCAATATTGTCCCAGCCGTTGATGCGAACGTCGCATCGTTGATATCAATCGGTTGCGCCCATTCACGCAGGTATTCCAAACGTTTATTCATATCAGACGTATTTTCATTACGCCATTTATCAATGCAAGATGCCACATCTGTATCTGTGCCACATGCAGAAAATAATTTCGGGGAAATAACATATAACGCCGGATTTAATACATCTGTGTCAATATCGCCAACATCCGCCGTACCAGCGGCAATTTGTATTGCCGCATCTGCAATTTCCAAATTATCTGATATTTTTTCGCCACTGTACCCCTTTAATAAACTAGCGATATTATCAACCGCCTGGGCATCATTGGTGATAATCATGTTTGTTATATGCTTGTTCGCAGTTTTAGCCGCATTTTCATACGGGCGCGTTCCAGGTTGAAAATTATCAGGCCGACCATATCCAGACGATGGTGTTCCCCCATCTGTGCACGCCGTCAACAATCCAACACATGCAATAAAATATGGAATAAATTTCATATCGCACCCCTTTCTGTTTTTGATTGTAGAAAGTTTATGAATATTACACAAGGGGAAAATTGTTTTATAAATAAAAGGTGGCCAGAGGAGAGAGAAAGCTTCCTTTACTGGCCATTATCGGCAATAAAACCACCACGTTTTATTTTTAGCCCGACATATTATAGCAAAATTTTTATAAAATCCTAATTATTTTTTTATTTGCCAAATTTTCCACTGCGTGGAAAGCCAACCGGCACAGTTCGACCCTGGGACGCACGACGACCAACCCATGGTGTCCAATCGTCCAGTTTGGTTGTGCCACGGCCTGTGGTCCACCCAAATCCATCAGATGAATTAAAGAACATTACATCCAACACATATGTACGTTCTGCATTATATTTTTGCAAAATTACGCCCTTGCCCCTGGTCATTTCTGGGATTTCAGATGTCGGGAATATCAATAATTTATCATTTGACCCAGACATTGCAACCGTATCACCAGTCACAGGCACACACATTATCGCCATATTACGTGCATCGGTATTCATAACCTGTTTGCCAGTACGGGTTTGTGCCAAACAATTTTCACCAGCCACAATAAATCCAGAACCATGACGACCAACCAATAAATATTTCGCCGATGTATCCAATACAAACGCAGACACAATATTTTCATCAGCACCAATATCAACCATCATACGCACCGATTCACCAAAACCACGCGCAGATGGCAAATCATTGGCAGAAACAGTAAACATTTTACCACCACTGGCAAATAAATTTACCTTGTCCGTAGACATCGCATGAAATGCAAATTGCAATTCATCGCCTTCTTTGAATTTCAAATCCAAATTATTCAGATCCAAATGCCCACGCGCAGCACGAATCCACCCCATTGTTGATAAAATTATTGTCAATGGTTCTTTTTCAATAAATTCATCTGTATTTACAACAACATCTGTGGTTTGTGGAATCCATTGTGTACGACGGCGCCCCAAATTGGTCTTTTTATCATAACGTTTTTTAATATCTGCGAACCATGCCTTTAATTGGTCATTTTGCATATCTGGACTGGCCAACAAATCACGTAATTGTTTTTGTTCCGCCAATAACGCGGCATCTTCGCGTCGGATTTCCATTTCTTCCAGTTTACGCAAAGAACGCAGACGCGTGTTTAATATCGCCTCTACCTGAATTTCAGTCAATTTGAATTCATCTATCAATACAGATTTTGGGTCATCTTCATTACGGATTATTTCAATCACCCGGTCTAAATTCAGGTATACAATCAACAACCCACCCAGAATTTCCAAACGACGTTCAATATTCCCCAAACGCCAATTAGTACGACGAACCAAAACATTTTTCTGGTGTGCAATAAATTCACGTAATACATCGCCAATACCCATTACGCGCGGTACACCACGCGAATCAATGACGTTAAAATTCATATTGAATTTATATTCTAAATCTGTCATTGCGAATAAATGCGCCATCATTTTGTCCGCAGGAACATTGCGACTTTTTGGTGTGATAACAATACGCACAGACGTTGTTGATTCATCAACAATATCATCAACCAATGGTAATTTTTTCGCATCTATTAAATTCGCGATTTGTTCAACCAGTTTAGATTTTATGATTCCATATGGGATTTCTGTGATAACAACCTGTTCGGCGCCACGATCCAGTTTTTCCACATCCCATTTTGCACGAATACGAAATGCGCCACGGCCAGTATCATAATTTTTTACAATCGTATCAAAAGAATCAATCAATATACCCCCGGTTGGGAAATCGGGTCCAACCAGTTTTTTCATAATCTGGGTTGTGGTTGCATCAGGATTATCAACAACCAGTGTCAATGCATCGCACACTTCGGCCACATTGTGGGTGGGAATATTTGTTGCCATACCAACCGCAATCCCCATACCACCATTTGCCAACAGATTTGGAAACGCGCCAGGCATAACCATGGGTTCTGTTGTTGTGCCGTCAAAATTTGGCATCATATCAACACTGTCTTCATCAATACCTTCCATAATCAGCATGGCGGCATCAGTCATTTTAGATTCAGTGTAACGGTATGCAGCCTGGGGGTCACCATCAATATTACCAAAATTACCCTGGCCATCAATCAATGGATATCGTACGGAAAAATCCTGGGCCAAACGAACCATGGCATCATATACAGATGAATCACCATGCGGATGATAATGCCCCAGAACATCCCCAACAACCGTTGCACATTTGCGAAACGCCGCAGATGGCGACAATTTTTGCCGCAACATAGAATACAAAATACGTCTGTGCACAGGTTTTAACCCGTCACGAACATCTGGTAATGCACGCGATACAATCGTGCTGACCGCGTATGACAAATACCGTTCAGACAATGCGTCCGACAGTTGCTGAGAATCAATTCTTTCGATAACTTCCTTGCTCATAACACCGTAAAATTAAAACATTTGCAAAAAAATAACAACAGAAAAAATAAGTCTGAAATACACATGATAAAAAAATGTAAAATTTTATGTTTTTTGACTTGCTTTTTTATTTTTTCCGTTTATATGTATATACAAACTTTGGTTCCCCGATATGGGGCGGGCTGTTAAAAAACAAGCCGGGGCATTGTAAATTTTACAAATGTCTGAATGTACGTCACTGAATATACGCTGATGTGACGAACCAATCAAAAACATAACAAAAATAAAATTACATCCGGTTATGCCGGTATGGCAATTTGATTGCAAAGCAAAGGGGTGACAAAATGTGGTTTAAGCGTACAATTCCGTACTTTCTGACCAGTGCTGCAATGGTATTTGGTGCATCGCAAATAACATCTGGAACAAATGATGAAAAAACAGATAAGTCGACAACAAATTATATGCCATCTGAAACAATGGTTGTGGCAAATATACCATATGCAATTCCATCAATGGACGCATCGCATAATTCATCAGATAATATAGTTGATGCCACCGCCCAACAATACGATGTTGTATATACACGCGCAAATGGAAATAAAGTCCGACGCAGTGGTGGAACACGAGCATGGCGCAACAATAACCCAGGATGTCTGCGGTATTCTGAATTCACGATTACCCAGGGTGCAATCGGGCACGCTGGGGGATTTGCCGTATTTCCAGACGAAGAAACTGGTATGCAGGCAATTTGCGCATTATTACAATCAGACAGTTATAAAAATCTGACAATATCCCAGGCGATATTCAAATATGCCCCACCCCATGAAAATGACACAGAAAATTACAAGGCATCTTTGCGCAAAATGACGGAATTACCAATAACAACCAAATTGTGTGATTTAACCAGTGCACAAATCTTGCGCGTTGCACATGCAATCAGAAAAATCGAAGGGTGGAAGCCAGGGCAAGAAACACAAATTATCGTGCAATCACAACCAAAACCTGAATCATGTGATACATTGTATTTTTACAGTACAATCAAAGACAACATATTGCATAAATCATTTGCAAGAACAATGTAAAAACGCGCAAAATGCGCGTTTTTTAATTCATTTTATTTTTTATTTCGCGGATACGCGCCAATATTTCACGCAAATCAGCATCTGTGACACTGGGGGTTGGCCGATTATGCACTTCGTCTGCCAAAACAATACATAATGTTGCCAACAATGCATTTTCAGGCAAAGGCCCAATTTTATCCAATATTTCACGTGCACGCGCATCCACCATTTTTCCCAATTCTATCAATCGTGCTTCTTGCCCGTCTTCACATCCCATGGGATAATTTTTATTTACAATAGGTATGGATACGACACTCATTTCATCTTCTTTAATATAGATATTGATTGGTTTATCATATCAACTGCGTGGGCATTTTTTTCACGCATGGCGCGAACCTGTTCAGTTAAAATTGCCACTTCTAAATCCGTTTGTTTGCCGGCATTTATTGCAACCGCACGCAATTTTGCCGCAGATTCTTCGACGGCAGCCAATTCTTGGAAAATCTGTTGTTTTATATCAGACATATTTTCAGTTTAAGATATTTTTTCAATGCGTTCAACCCCAAAATGTGATATAATATCCCCATCTGGTGGGGGGATTGATTTCAATGAAGACTAAAATCATTTACATTTCTGGCAACGAAGTATTTGATATGGCTGATATCAGGGCCGCTTTTGAAGAAGTTCGCAATACATTGGGATTGGGACGCGACACAATAATGTTCGGCGTTCCGGTTGATAATGATGACGCATTGGTGGGCAAAACAGATAACACAAATGTTACAGATACTGTTGAACAAAATTTGCAAAATACAGAATTTGTTTCAGAAGCAGAACCGGTTCAAATTGCAACTGATTTGAAAAATGAAGTATCTGAACCTGTGGCGACCCCAACCACACGCAAAACACGCGTGACGGCACAAAATAAAAAAAGCAAGGACATCCCTGCCCCAATACAACAAGATGATATAACACCGCAAAAGCAAGACGAATCTGAAAAAATTATTCCTATATTATCAATTCTGGCTGCACAAAAAGAAGCAACCGAACCAGAATCATCAGTGGCGTCAGATACATCTGATACAGACGCGGCCCCAAATGATGCAGAAGAACATGTCGCAGAAATTGCAGATATTGATATCAGCGCAGAAATTGATACCAATGCCAATATATCTGATGATGCGCACACAGAAATTGCGGATATGATTACAGACGATGCACCAGATGCACCGATTGAAAAAACATTAGAACAATTACTGGAAAATATAACACCATTGCGCGAAGATTCTGTCGAAGACGTTGTCACATCAGATACCGATACCCCAGACGACGAAATCACCACGGATGTTACATTTGATGATGTCGATAATTCTGATACAGATGCAACATTAGAACAACTGGCCGCAGAATTCGCAGAAAACCAAGATAAAATTCCAACCCCAACAAAATCAGAAAATCACAGCAAAATTGGAAAATTAAAAAATATTTTACCGTTCAAAAAAGTAAAACGTGATGATTCTGGTTTAATGGGCGATTTATTTGGATGGGCTGGGATTGCAGCAAATGATGACGATTTTTCTATCCCGGGATTCTTTACAAATGCCGCATCAAAAAAATAGGTTGATTGTATGAGTGCTGATGAACACAGACACGATTCTTAGATTACTGCAAAATTCCGGATTCCATATTTTGGGATTCGATGGCACATTTTTATATCTGGAAGATCCTTCGTGTATTCTGCGCAGTTTTGAAACATTTATTGAATACGCGTGGGTTATTATTACTTGCATCACGGGTTTATTGTTATTCGGTTGGGCAATTTCAATGATACGTGGCGCAAAAAATGATATTTTTATCAATCTGCGCAATTTAATAATTATGTTCGGAACGTTATCTGCGGTTATTCCGATTGTAAATCTAATTTGGGGTGATGATTTGTTTGCACGCGGATGTCGAACAATCAGTGTTTCTGTGTCTGAATTGAATCAGATACTGGATGCACGTAATTCTGAATTATCACAATATGATGAATTTAATTTGTATGAAAATCTGACCGTATATGATTCTGGGGCGCCAAATGAAATACCGTATGCAGATGCCCCATTGATGGCAACCGATATTCCACCAGTGCTAGAATCTGTTACTGTGACATCAGATGACAATACAATCCGTACCGATACACCTGGGCGACCATCACGCACACAAAGCGCCCGTCAATCACGTGGGGAAAATGTACGTACTGGGGTGGTGGGACGTCCATCACACGCACGTGCATCTTCAAATGATGTTATATACACTAATGCTGATGGTACACAATACCGTAAAACTGGTGGAACACGCGCATGGCGTAATAACAACCCCGGCAATATCAGGTATTCTGAATTTACCCGTCGGGTTGGCGCAATCGGCCAAGCAGGTGGATTTGCAGTATTCCCAGACGAAGAAACCGGTATGCGTGCCATTGGCGAATTATTACGCAGCGACAGTTACAATCGTTTAACAGTTGCTGGGGCAATCAGTCGATATGCACCACCCATAGAAAACGATACCGCCGCATATCACAACAGAATTCAAGAATTGACAGGACTGTCTATCAATCGACAAATGAGCAGTTTAACCGCTGATGAATTAAATCGTGTTGTACGTGCAATTCGCACCATCGAAGGATGGAAGCCTGGACGTATCATAACACAATAAAACATGGGGTAATAACAAAATGAAACGCAGCAATCAATCCGGCAGTATGGTGTTAAACATTTTACTGATTATTATGTTTATAATTATTGGGGTATTGATATATATACTGGCTGGTGGTCCAATCCCAAAATTTGGCAATGTTACAGGTGTTCAATCCCCACAAATGCCGACTGGGTCTGATGCGGCATTGATTCAAAATCCACGTGTTTTTTCAGACGGATTAGAAAATCCTGATTTTTCAGAACAATATCAATTAGATGAATTTGGCGCCGGCGTATCAGAACGTGATATATTCGACCGTGATATTGATGGCGATGGACGCCGTGACCGAATAACACGTACACGACATGAAAATGGTACACCACATTTTTATTATGAATACAAAATCGAATTAAATAAAAATGGTGAATTTATTGATATAACCCCAGATGGATTCAGAACAACCGAAGGTGCAGAATGCGCATTACAAAAACTGCAATTTGTATTTCAACCAACATTTCAAGTAATAAAAATATCACGGGATTGGTCTGAATCATGGGATACGCCAACAATGGCAAATCGCACAGTATATGAAATAAATAATGGGCAAATGCCCCCTGGCGCCACAACACCATTAAAAGTCGTTTGTAATGTTGCGGATTTATTTTAATAAAAACAAATTACGCGCAGAATAAACAATACCGCCCGATACAACATAATGGTCAAATATATCAATACCAACCGTTGCCAATAAATCGCGGACTTGTTCTGTCAATTTTATATCTTCGCATGAAAAAGACGTGTTTGGTTTTGGATGATTATGCACCATAACGATTGATTTGGCATTTAGTGATAATGCGCGTTTTAATATTTCACGTGGATATACCGCCGCCCAATCAACTGTTCCGATGCTGTGCAAATCATCAGATAATAAACGCATATCTTCATCCAAATATAAAACATGCATTTCTTCGTGGGATTTGCCAGTCAATAATAACAAACAATAATTTATCAATATCTTGTCATTATGAAATATCTTTTCTGTATCCAGATTAGATTTATATCCAGCAATCATTATTTTATGAATTGCCTTGATAAATACCGCAGTATTTTTGCCAATACCATTTATCGCGGTCAATTCATCAATCGGCGCAGTTATAACAGGATATATTCCACCAAACCGTGCAATCAATGCGCGTGCCAATGGCCGAACATCACGCCGTGGAATAACAAAACTAAGCAGTAATTCCAACAGTTCATAATCCGCCAATTTGTCGTCTAAAAACTTTTGGCGCAAACGCGCACGATGCCCATTATGAAAAGAATTATCTTTTTCGTTTGGCATCACATGCCCCGTGTTTTATACCATTTTTTCTGTGAATATTATCACACCATCTTCGGTGATTCCCAATGTGTGTTCCCACTGGGCCGACCAACCACCATCAACCGTACGTGCCGTCCAACCATCTGAATCAATCTTGCATTCTGGACGTCCCATATTTATCATCGGTTCAATCGTAAACACCAATCCTGGTACCATTTTTACATTATCCCAATGTTTATCATAAAAATGATATATCTGGGGATCATCATGCATTACCTTGCCAATACCATGCCCAACAAAGTCACGCGAAATTGAAAACCCATGCGGCAACACCACTGATTCTATGGTTTTTCCAATTTCAGACAATGGAACCCCAGGGGCACAAATCGATATCGCAGCATTTAATGCATCTTGGCATGTTTGAACCAATTCACGGGCACGGGGTGCGACATTTCCAATCATAAACATGCGCGACGCATCGCCATGGAACCCTTTGTATTCAGCGGTCAAATCAACATTTACAATATCACCATCTTTTAATATAACATCATCACTGGGGATACCATGAACAATCACATCATTGACAGATGTGCATATACTTTTCGGATATCCTTGGTATCCCAAGTCAGATGAACGTGCGCCATTTTCACGCAGGAATTCGGCAACCAATCTGTCGATTCCACCCGTTGAAATCCCGGCACGAACATATGGTGTTATATAATCAAAGCAACGTGCCACCAAATCACCCACGACACGCAAACGCTTAAAATCTTTTGGTGCATAAACCGAAGATAACATAATTTTTACTTCCTTTTTCTAACCGCCATTTTTGTTGCACGCATTGATAATTTCAGTGCAAAATCGCGCAACAATATTTCTGCGGGCATACCAGTTGTTCGAATTTGTTGTTCTAGTTCGTTTAATCGTTGCAACACAGCGATAATTTCTGGTTCTGACCAAATCTTGACAGCCTGGTTGAATTTTTCTGCGACCTTCCAAAACAGTTTTGGTAATTGCCCATCAACAACCGCGGTCAATAACCGCTTGAAATGCGTGTTCAGCATACGAACCAGCATATTTGGATCAACATTGTCATACAATAATCTGTCCAATGCCGTCATTGTTTGCGGAATATGACCAGCCGTCAAAGAATACAAAAAGTCATCAGTATTTGCCGCCGCCGTATCAGGCAAACATTTTTCAACATCTTCTAATTCTACTATCTTTTTGTCGTCAACATACAATGCAATCTTTGCCAAAAATCCACGTGTAATGGCCCTGTCACCGCCCATGTGCGATGTCATATACGCCATTGCATCAGGGGTTATTTGCTGAATTCCGGCGGCGGCAGATAATTCACTGCGTATCAATGCCGCCAATGCACGTGCATCATCTGTATAACATGGCAATGCGGCAATATCGCGACCATCTTCGAATAAAGTACGTAACCCACCCCCAGCGCGCAATTCACCAGCCGTAACAATTACTGTGGCACATAATCCATTATGCGTAACCAATTCTGAAATAAAGTCGGCATCACTGTCGGTTGCATTTGATATTATTACCATTTTGCGACCGCCAAACATCGATGGACTGCAACTTTCTGCGAATAAAGCATCTTGTTTGTCACGCAATTCATCAGAATCCAGCGCAAACAAATTGTCCTTTTCAATACCTAGCTTTTGAATTGCTTTGTCACACAGTTCATCAGCCTGGCCGGCATCAGGCCCATAAATCAAAACTGCGCGAATTTTTTCAATTCCGCTGTTAAAATCTGTTTCCTTCCACTTCATTATTTATCAGTACCAGTATTATCAGCACTTTTTTGTTCATATCGATATGTTTCTGCGATGACACGCGCACCAATTTTTTGTGCCAATACCTGGATAGTATTTTGAACAGCATTATTATACGACGCGTTGGCCGCAACCAAATAACGCACAAATGTATATGATTCAGATGCACTTTCTGTGCCACGCGCAATACGTTTGCCATCCACAGACAATGTATAATTTGCCGTTAAAACAATTTCTTGCCATGTGGCATCACCAGTTGGCTGTAACGCCTTGTACCGGGTCACAGGTTCTTTTAATGTAACCACCAATTTATATTTTGCGTTTGCATCATGCGCGCCGCCAAATTCAACGTTCAATCCATTGCGCAATTCAATGCCGTTTATACCACTGATTGGGGCAACATAAATATCGTTATCCCGATCTGTATACATTGGTTGAAAACCGCATGCGGTGACCACCAAAGCCAATAATAACAATATATATCTTTTCATTTTTTATTGCGTAATTTGTTTTCCTGTTGCATTTTATCCTTATATTACCTAGACTTTTAATAAATCGCAAGAGGGAATGATGAATATTTTTATGATGATTTTAGTTGCGGTATTTATGGTTGGTTTTTATATGATAAGCAGCCCCAGCCAACGTATTATCGAACAAGAAACAGAATATGCAATAAATAAGTCTGATTTACGCGCGGTGGCAGAATGTGCCGCGGCCAAACATAATTCTCAAATCAACGGTACGTCATTTCAAGATATATGTATTGAACAAAATAATATAAACAGCCAATTTGTATGTCTGAACGCCAGTATGCGCGTAACCAGTTGCGAAATCGTCAGAAACAGAAAACCTGAATACAGTTATATTATTACTGCAACTGACCCTTTGGATGCCGATAATTATAACAATATGCTGGATATACTAGAAGAATATTTCCCAAACGCTGGAACATTTGGGATATTTATGGATGGTAAAATTATGGTCGGCGGAACATCTGGGGCGCGAATTGTGCCTGATGCAATTACAGATGAAATGGAATTGACCGATGGCCAGTTGGTGTATATGACACAATATGAAATACCAGCCGAAGAAACAGTATTTACCGCACCTGTGCAAACAGATGTAATTTGTCCGATTGGTACAATTAAAACATATCGATTTGGTCGGTGGCAATGTATCGGATATAACACCAAAACAGATTGCGGCGGCGATATGATATGGGATTCTGAATTATTGGCATGTGTGGCCGATGAATCAAAAAAGCCATTGTGCGCCGAACAACAAACCGCCGTATTGGTGGACAGTGTTTGGGAATGTGTAAATCCTTTTCCAGAAAAAGTTTGTCCTGATAATATGGTTGCGCGATTAAATTATACAACATTGGAATGGGAATGTGTGGCGAATCCTGATATTACAGAAAATGTGAAAAAATGTGAATCTTTATCCCAGGGGGCAATTTTTGGTGCTGTGGGGACAACGGTTCGTGTACCAACATCGTCATGCACAGATTGTGAAAAAATGGTTACAAATTATGAAACGTGTGAATCAATATGTGTTCCTGATCCATCAAAAATAAATGACGCATCTTGTTATCCCGGCGACCCAGAAAAATGCACGGGGGCACATATGGGATTTTATTTTGGTTTTCCAACATACTCTTATGCCAGTAATGTATCAGAAATTCAAAATTATTCTGTACCTTTGGATGCACAACATTCACAAAACCGCAAATTTAACTGTATGGATTGCGGCGATGGCGAAATAGATTCAGAAAAATCTTTTCCGCCATATATAATTGTTTGTAAATAAAATCTGTATGTTTGCATTGCTATATGGTTATTTAACTGATGTTGTTTTTAACTTGTTTTTTAACTGGCCACATATACAATAAGACGCACAATAACAAAAAGCTTATTTTTAACAGGGGAACAAATGATTAAACTGGATTATAAAAATGCTGATGCCATGGTCATAGGCGCAGATAACGGTTTGCATATCCACAGCGAATTTGCAAAATATCAGGAAAAAATCAAAAATATCATTGTCGATTTGAACGAACGCAAAGACCAATCTGGCCAATGGCTGAAATGGATGAATTTGGGATATGACCCAGAAACCATATCGCATGTCAAAGAATATGCATCTATGGTACAGGGTAAATTTGAAAATATTCTTGTTCTTGGTATTGGCGGTTCTGCACTTGGCGGTATTGCTGTTACAGAAGCTATCTTGAAACCATATTGGAATTATCTGTCAAAAGAACAACGCAACGGCATGCCGAAAATATTCTTTCTTGATAATATTGATCCAGACACTATTACAAGTTTACTGGATATTTTGGATTTGAAAAAAACTCTTGTAAACGTTGTTACAAAATCAGGTTCCACAGCAGAAACAATGTCCCAGTTTATGATTGTCAAAAATCGCATGGAAACAGAACTGGGCGATAAATACAGATATAACATCGTTGCAACAACAGATAAAAAAACAGGAACTTTAAGAAAAATTGCAGAAAAAGAAGGCTATACAACATTTGTTGTTCCAGATGATGTTGGCGGCAGATTTTCTGTCTTTTCGGCCGTGGGGTTATTGCCATTTGCACTGGTTGGAATTGATATTGATGCCATGATGAACGGCGTCAAAGATATGGACGCGGCACTAAAAAATACCGACATATATGAAAATATTGCGGCACAAAATGCACTGATTCATTATTTAATGGACACACAAAAAGGTAAAAATTTGTCTGTTATGATGCCGTATTCCAGCAGATTGAAATATGTCGCCGATTGGTATGTACAACTGTGGGCAGAATCACTTGGGAAAAACAAAGACAAAAATGGAAACGATGTTCATGTCGGCCCAACCCCGATAAAGGCATTGGGCGCAACAGACCAACATTCGCAAATACAACTGTATAACGAAGGGCCAAATGATAAATTGATTACGTTTATACGTGTTGAACAATTTGATAACACACTTGATATACCGAACGTTTTCCCAGATACAGGTATTGAATATCTGGGCGGGAAAACAATCAATCAACTTATCAATGCCGAAGCAGATTCTACCAGGGTTGCATTATCTGATTATGGCAGACCCAACGTTTCTATTTATATGCCCACGGTTGATGAATATAATATTGGCCAACTGTTATATATGTTCGAAGTGCAAACTGCGATTGCCGGTGAATTATATAATATCAACACCTTTAATCAGCCAGGGGTTGAACAAGCAAAAAATTATACATATGCATTGATGGGGCGCGATGGTTACCAAGAATTCGCATCATCATTGCAACAACAAATAGCATCAGATAACAATGTATTCTGCCCCCAGGATTGATTATGAAATTTACAGTTATTGTCGATGACATTACCACAACCCACGCAGACGCCATTGTAAACGCAGCAAACGAAACTTTGTTGGGTGGCGGCGGCGTTGATGGCGCAATTCATCGTGCGGCTGGGCCTGAATTATTGGATGAATGTAAAACTCTTGTCGGCTGTCCTACTGGCAGTTCAAAAATTACGAAAGCATATAAATTGCCGGCCAAATATGTTATCCATGCCGTAGGTCCATATTATAACGATTATGAACCTTGGGCAGCGGAAGAACTGTTGACCAATGCATACAAATCAATTATGCAACACGTGACCGAACATCCAGACATACAAACAATAGCGGTACCAGCAATATCGTGTGGCATATTTAGATTTCCTTTGCCCAAGGCAACATCTATTGCGGTAAATACGATCGCAAAATACGCCCCCACCACATTACAAGAAGTCATATTCGTGGTCAGCAGCAGTTACATCGCCAATGAATATTTAAATTGTATTTCGTTATGTTAAACTGCGTTATCAATTACAATCCCCCTCACGCCCATCGGGCGTGTTTTTTCTGGTGGTGCACGGAATCTTTTACCTTTGGGCTATGCCCCGTGCCCGACATACAAACAAAACGGTCAAAACATGTTTTTTCAAACAGCGGTATTTCAGGATGATTTTATACAACCCACACTAGAACACACATGCAGATTTTCGGGACTTTCATCCTATCCACACATACCACACAAAAACAACAGTTTTTTTCGGAGCATGACACGGGTTTCCCCCGGCCATATCAGGCAATAATTCAATCAATTCTCTGCCAAAGCATAATATGCAATTTATCGTATACCCTTACATACATAATATAAAATACGAACTTGTTATATGTTGCTTTTATTCCTGTGTCTTATTACACTAATAGCAACGATGAGAGAGGTAAAATATGAATAAAATTCAAAAGGAATTGAAGCAAGCTGAACAATATATGCTAAAAACCTATAATAATACGAATTTAGTCGCGATTAGCCAAGACAACGTTGCCAAAGTTGAAGCGATGATAAAAAATGATGCGACCTATCTGAATGCAGCCAATCCAGAATCTGGCCCAACCCAAAATGGGAAAGGCGGATCAACGGCATATTGGATGTATAAACTGAAAGATTATATCAATGGTAATCACAAAATGTCTTATAAAGAAATAATTACCAATATCGTGATCGCAATAGATAAGGAAAATTCTACACACCTTAATGCCGATGGGGTTGGCCGCGAAGAGATAACAAATAGAATATATAAGATATCTGTTAAAAAATTAGTAAATTATTTAAAAAATCCCAAAGGAACAAAATACAAACTAATCAAAATAATAGCCAAAAAAACGAAAGCGCCCGAAAAAGCCAGGGAAAATATATCATTTGCAAGTAAATTTTGTCACTATGCCTGTTTTTATCTATTTAAAGGCATGACAGAACAGGATAATTATTCCATATATGATTCAGTTGTGAAAAAAGCACTTCCGCTTTATGCTAAATATTACGGAATAGACATAAACAAAAATACATTGGATGACTATGTCAAATATTCAGAAGTAATTGAACAAATACTAGAAAAAACAGGTAATAACATCAGCAAGAACGGTTTTGACCATTTATTGTGGTATTACTTTAAAGGAAGAAATATCAATGATATCAAAATAGAGTGCGGAGATATTTGAATCTTTTATTAGCAGCATATCTAATAAGCTTCTGGTCTCTATAAAAAACGCGCACCATACGCAGGAGAAAGCCTTTATTCAACCACTGGTTGACAAAGTTATATATTTGCAAGAAAATTTGATATTTTATCTGGTGCACAACACAACAAAATTGCGGTCGTTCGCAACGGATAACTTTATCAACCAGAAAACAGATTCGATAGAGTTCGCAATCAGCGATGGTCGCATCATAATTACCGTCACAATTATTCTGTGTAAATATGTGAATACAGCAGCCATAAAACCCCATGGCGAAAAAACATCCAAAATGATAAATAGTAGTGTTATCATAGAGAGTGGTCGATGTTTGTTTCCAGCGGAATCACGAAATTTGAATTGGCGGCCTGAATTCAAGAAAGGTTTATTGGGTTTCCCGGAAACAAAATATAAAGATCAGGTTGATGCACTAAACCAAGTAATAAGATATATATTAGACGAATAATATCAATAATCACCTTTTTCAAACTTGTCAATAATTGCTGACCAATCATCTGGAACGTATTTGTTGGCGAATTGCAACTTAAAGTTCACATAACGAACGATAAATAGCAAAGTAAAGAATAATAAAATCGGTTTTGCTATTCGAAGTAAATTCATTAAAATATTTGTATTTCATCGACAATCCTTTTAAGGATGTCGCATTTGGCATTACTTTCAACCAAATATCCTGTCGTTTTTTTGATTAAAACAGTATCAATGCATTTCTGTCAGTTCTGTTGGAGATTTTCTGTCCCAACAAACATTTCTTTTTACAATATTTGCTGGATTTCCGGCTATAACCGTGTAATTATCTTTAAATTGCTTTGTGACCACGGATTCTGCCCCAACAATGGTGTAGTCTGGTATATTTGCATTTTTTAACAGTCGAACCCCATGGCCAAGCCAACATTTATTCCCGATCATAACCTTCCCTGGACCGTTTAATAGTCGTTTTGTTTTCTTATCAAGAACTGCATGAAAATCTGTCGCGACAATACTGACATGCCAACCAATCATACAATCTTGTCCTATGGTTACAGATGCATCTGTTTCACATAGTTCAATATAACCACCTGTAATAGTACTGCCATTACCCCATTTTAACTTTTGATTTTTTCCAAGACGGACAAATACAGATAAACGATTTATTTCTGGACTTGTTCCAAAAGAAAGATCCGCATTATCGGCTTCTATTATTATTTTTGACGATTTAAATATGGTTTCCGGCGTCAATATTACAGTGTTATTTGAACCCTTGATTTCAATGTCTAAGCCCGAAATTTTTTTATATTTGGTCAAAACTATATCTTTATGATCGTTTTTTATTATAATCCGATTGTTTTTACCAACAATTTTATATTTTTTGAAAAAAGTTCGCATAATGTTTTTCATGTTTATCTCGCTATTTTAGTTTTATACCTGGTTTGTATTGCTTTATAGACCAATGGAATATACTTTTCCATCATTATATCATTTTTTATTTCATTATGGTTATATTCTGCATATGCTTGATTCCAACATTCTTCATCGTTCTTGAATCTTGGTGTTTTTGCACTAAGTGCATCGCCTTTTGTTTTTTTGATTAAAAATTCTTCACGAGATTTAAAAATATAATGATTTATATGGATGTTTTGGTACGTTCCGTTTTTGATTTTGGCATTTGATAAAGGAATTATTTTTTCGCCGATCGAATTAACTGCATCAAAACCAGTCATGGGGCACGGCAGATGTAAAGTTTTTATTTCTACCTTTCTGGGATTTATTATGCTTTTGCACATTTCCCTTTTTGTATCAAAAGGGTTATGAGAGGTAAAGCGCTCTATAACTAATCCCGGTTCTTTTTTCTGGATATTATTATCACCGTAAACCAACCATTGCAGAACGACAGCAGCATAATTTTCAAAAGAATACAAACTTTTTGCAACGTTTCCAGAATCTGGGAATATAAATTCATCTATATCTATAACCGCCAACCAAAAAGTTTCATTTTTGTGTTTTTCAACACAATCACGATATGCTGGCATCTGCATGGCTGTGCCAGGCCAATATGTGTATTCAACAATTCCTGAATCTATATATGGTTGTAATATTTGTTTTATATTATCTGTACTTTCGTTATCATACACATAAAATTTTTCGAATCCAACAAGCAAATGGTATTCCAACCATTCTGGCATATATTCAGCCTCGTTTTTTATTATACATGTCGCAGATAAATAATTTTCATAATTCATTATCTAAATTTTTGTTTTAATGTCCCATTTTGTATAAAATATCTGGTGGTTAAATTCAATCTATCTAAAAAACCACTTTCGTGTGATACTATTATAAATGCACCCGCATAGGCATTTAGCACAGAAACAATATATTCCTTGGTTTCCAAATCAATATTATTTGTAACTTCATCTAATATCAAAAGCTTAGGGGGTCTAGCGGCAATTTGAGCCAATGACAATCTGGCCTTTTCTCCACCAGATAACGTTTTTACTTTTGCAAATACTTCTTCGTTTTTACGGAACAGAAAATCGTTTAAGTGTTTACGGATTGCCTTTGCGTCCATTGATGGGGCACACTCACGTATGACTTCCTCTACTGTATCGTCTGGATTTAAATTAGTGTAATGCTGTTCTAAATATCCAATATCTGATGGCTTTGGCAAAACCCAATCGCCAGAAACATTTACTGATTTATTTTGCATAATTGCTTTTATAAAAGTTGTTTTGCCAGAAGCGTTATTGCCACTTATAGAAACTTTATCCATTGGTTCCATAGAAAAGAATACGTCAGATAAAACTATATGTGCACCATAAGAGCATTCACCAAAAGAGACCGATACTAAATTAGTACCAGATTGAACATACGCATTATCAATATTGAATTTTAATTTATATTCTTCTGGCAAACGATTTTGTTGCAAAGAACTTTGTACATTTCCGAGACGTTCATTTAATTTGGCAATTTTTGCATCTGCTTTTGCTTGAGCATTGTCGGATTTTGCGTCAAACCCAAGTTTATCATTATCTTTGGCCTTCTTTTTACCAGCTTTGCCAGCTTTTTGAGATTCTTGTTGACGTTGTATCTTTAGTTTTTTCTTTTCTTTTTTCAAGTCGTTAAGCATTTTTTGTTGAGATGCTAATGCCAAACCATTTTCATACATATAGTCATTATAATCGCCAGAAAACACTGTTATCTTACCATCTTTGATGTGCCATAATTTATCAACAGTATTTGTTAGAACATCTAAATCATGACTAACAATTATCAAGGTTCCTTGGTAATTATCCAATTTGCGTAACAAAGAATATTTTACATTTTGATCCAAATGATTTGTGGGCTCGTCTAAAATCAATAAATCTGGCTGGCTAGCCAAAGCTTCCGTAAATGCTTTGTTGAATCTTTCGCCGCCGCTTAATTCACTATGTTCCAAGACTGTTTGAGGAACATACCCCACAGTCAAATCATCAATACCAGTAATTCTGCCTCCCGAAGGCTCCATTTGCCCTATTAACATTTTTACTAATGATGATTTGCCACTGCCGTTACGACCAATAATTCCTATTCTGTCACCAGGTAATATTTGGGTGTTAAAATCTTCAAAACACACTTTGTGTGGGAAATCTAAAGATAAATTAGTAATAATTATGGGTTTATGTGACATATTCGGCGCCTTTTACAAAAAATAGAACAAATATAGCCAAAGTCAATCATTTTTAGCGATTTTAATCAATTATAGGTTCGGCCGAAGGGAATAGCAACCTGCTTATATGGAAATGCCCACAGCTGTTTTGTTTGAATAATTCTTCAAGTTTTAATTTGTTGGATTCTAACTCGGTTAAATTTTGTTTAGATAATTTATGCGATATATGTAATACAGATATATCTTTATCTAAGATTATTGGACGGCCCAATTTCAAATAACACAGAAAGGCAAAAGCATCGTCTTCACAGCCATATCCTGGATATTCTGGGAACCCACCAACAGAGAGAAAATTCTTAGACGAAATGAAACCAAAGTTTCCAATAAAAGACCTGGTCAGCATTTTCAAAGAAGTGCTATTTTTGGCTCTGATGTTAAAATTTGGCTGCACACTTATCTTATCCAAATACGACCAATTTCTTGTATCTATGGCATTTTTTATGTCTTTTTCATGCGATTTTACCCATTTTATATCTGGACTCCATAGCCTGGTTGCACCGTACCCATATTGCCCATTATCACAATATTGCGAAACAATTTCTAATACATCGTCTTGTATTGGGATGGTATCGTCATCATTAAATATTATGTATTTCCCATTTGAGTGCCTGACGCCTAGATTTCTGGCTCCACCTATACTTGTATTACATTTAACAATATGTACAGATTTTTTATCTGCACAAAAAGACTGTAGTCTTGCAGAATTATCGACATCAGACGAGTTATCAACAACAATAATTTCAAAAGGTATGAGTTTTTGTTGCAGATATGCATTTATGACAAATTCTATGGAACCGGCTTTGTCTTTATAAGAATTATGAGTCACAATAATAACAGATACTTTCTTTTCCATTACGCTAATAATTTTTTCAGTATAAGTGACATATTTGAATCTATTTCTTGAAACTTTTTCAAATCTCTTTTTAATAAGCCTTCATAAAAGGATTCTTTATATTCAATTAACGAATTTTCTAGTACTGATGATTGAACAAAACGTAAGAATGTTAATTTAAAAGCGTTTTCTAAATCTGTTTTAGAAACTTTTGCTACACTTTCACACGTTTTTAAGAAATCGTGTGCCTTGGATAATGATTTGTCTGATAAATCATTATTTAAAAAAGCAAACCAAACAAAGTTTACCATATCTTCCGCAGAATTTCCTCTGTGAGATAATTCAAAATCTAATATCGCCCTAACATCAGATTTAGAAAATAATATATTTTCATTATGAAAATCACCATGAACAAAAGAATCAGAGTTTTTTATCCACGTTATCAAATCATCATTTTTTTTATATTTATTCAATATAGATGTTTTTAGTTCCAGAATATCCTTTACGAGCTCATAATAAGAGTCTGTCTTTTTTAACTTGCTTTTTACAGTATTAATTTTACTCTGACTAGATTTTATATTGAAGTATAAATCAAAACTGGTTTTCAAATTATTCTTTGGCTTTATATGCTCATAATGCCTTAAAACTTTTGCAACAGGTTCATAAAAATGCTCTTTTATGTCTTCACCGTGTAATACATCGCCTTTTATAAATTTGGATATAATAATTTTGTGCCGAACATCTTCTTTGATTGGTTTCGTAAAAAATTTACCACTTTTGTTGTTGAACAAGCGACTTACTTTTTCTATTTGTTTGACATATGCATTTGCATTGTTTCGTAAAAATTTTGCTACAAATTTATGATTGTCTTTTGTTTTTACAAGATAATTTTCAGCAGAAAAACCACCAATTCGTTCGCTTGAAACGATTGTTGAACCCAGTATTTTTTCAATTTGGCGTTGAGCTTTTATATCCACAATAGAAATTCTAAGTAAAAAACGCCAGAAAATCAACAAATTATTTGACTTTATGAATATAGGTTTTACCATTTTACGTATGAATTGGCGCAATGTTTATTTGGACTGTGACGAGGTTTTATTACAAACCGCCCAGACTCATGCACTGTTTTTACAACAAGAATATAATATAATCGTTGATAAAAACACATATCCCAGTCATTGGGTATTTCCAGAAAAATCTGGATTGGATTTTAATACATCTACAGAATTATTTACCCAAACGCATTATTTTATAGAAGTACCCGCAGCTCCTGGTGCTAAAACAGCAATTCAAAAATTAAAAAATACCGGGGCTTCACTCTCTGTAATAAGTTCGATATCCACACATTTAGCTGTCAGAAATAACAGATTGCAAAATTTACAAAACGTGTTTGGCGATGTATTTGATGATATTATATTATTACCATTGGGTTGGGCAAATAAATTGCCCCAATATAAGAAATTGCCAAATGGTATAGTAATAGATGACAGCATTTTTAATATTCAAGACGCTATCAGTTGTGGACACGATGCTGTTTTTATAAGCCTGCCACAAAACAAAGAACATATTACAATTGCCCGGAATTTATCAATACCGACGGCAAACACTTTACTAGAATGTGTAAATAACCACATGATTAAACAAAGGTAATGTTGTGAACATAGTTGTAAAACCATCAAAATTAAAATCTGATAAAACGATAAAGGTTTTAGGCCATAAGCATTCTTTTGTTCAATTAGTTGCAGCCACAATAATTTTCAATACCAGATGTACTATACTCAACGTTCCCAAAACAGATGATACGGATATATTGTGCAAACTAATAATTAAACTTGGTGGCAAGGCCGGTTTTAAAAACAATACAGTATATCTGGATACCCGGTCCATGAAATATAAACGAATTGATGCACAATTATGTAATAAAATTCATGGGGCTTTGTATTTTATTTTTGCTTTAGCAATAAGGTTTCATAGGTTTTATGTTGTTCCAACAGGTGGTTGCAATATAAGCACCAAAGGCGAGCGCCCTTGCAATCATCTGATAGACATTTTGAATTCTTTCGGTGTCACGCATAAATCGAATAAAACAGAGTATTCATGGAAAACCTGTAAAAAAACGAAATTTGTTCAAAATATTAAACGGTTTTCAGACACTATGTTCTGTCTGACTGGTGAAAAGGTCAGTAGTGCAACAAAACTATGTATATTGGCTGCCATTGGGACTAGACACACAAAGACTATAATAAAAAACTATTATTTCAGAACCGATGTTTACGATTTATTAAATTTTGCAAAATTATGTGGAATTGAAATAAAACAAATAAATAACAGACTGGTAATCGATACAGAAAATAAAAATATACCAGATAATATGGTTTATACTTTATCAGATTGTCAAAGTGAAGTAATGACTTTTATTACTTTGGCTATTGTAAATAATATAAAATTAACTATCCGTGTTACAAATTTAGATGTCTTACAAAATATATTATATCCAGAATTAAAAATATTACATGAAATGGGTGTAAATCTTGTCTTAAAAAATAATAAAATTATTGTTCCAAAGCAAAAACAGTTATCCGGTGCAAATATTAGAATAACACACAAAGGTATCCAAAGTGATCATCAACCGTTTATGGCATTACTATTATCGTTTGCAAATGATAAATCTGTTATCAAAGAAATGGTCTGGCGTTCACGTTTTGCTTACGTCCCCGAATTAAATAAATTGGGTTATTCTATTAAAAAGCATTCAAATAAAATTATTATAAGGCCATATAAACACAATATTTTACAAACCGATATAAATCTGAACGCGACAGACACCCGTGCTGCTGCGGTTTTGTGTATTGCTGCAATAAAATCTGGCACAACAGTTAAAATAACGAATATAGAAAATATAACACGTGGATATGATGGTTTTATTAATAATCTGATAAAGTTGGGGGCAAAAGTATCCAAATGAAAATATTATCAATATTAAATATATCTAATAAAGATAACCTCAACTGTGATTCTGGGTACATATTCCAGTGTATTTTATCAGAACAGTTCATAAAAATGGGACATAAATATGTTGTAGCTGGCTCAAATTGTCCAGAGTTCAAGAAAGCAAAGGAATTGAAAGGTAAAAAAGAATACATAAATCTGGGAACAAATAAATTTTCTTCACGTTTTGACTTTAATTCTGAAGAATTTGCCAAGTTGATAAAGAGAACTAAGCCAGATATAATTTTTAATACCCAGGCAGAATTGGCATCAGCAATTCGCAGTGTATTAGTATGGAATCAATTAAATATCCCATTGGTCACATACTGCCATTATCCTGCATTATGGGCAAACAATGTTAAATCGGTTATACCAGAAATAGATCAAAGCCTTAATTCGGGTAATCTTGGCCAACCAATTGTTTTTAATATATTGTCTGCATTACAGACGTCTGATTTGTTTATTATACAAAGCGAATTTGCTAAATCACTCATAGTTAAAGCGGCAAAATATTACAAAGTTCCATATGATTCTAAAAAATTTATTGTGCTAGCCCCGCCAGCAGATCCGTTATTTCTAGATAAAAAGAACAGATATATCACAACATTAGCAAACAGAGAAAATTATATATACAACCATCGTTTGTATAAAACTTACGGAACACAAGACTTTATTGATGTTTTTGCCAGATTACACAAACAATTTGGTATAAATTGCATTGTCCTTGACCCTATGCAAAAACGTAGTCTAAAGCGTGCATCACAAAATAACACCCCCGCAGATTTTGCAAAAATTATGTCAAAAACGCCAGGTATAAGCATTGCACAAAATAATAAAACCAGAATTGAATATAAATCAATATTGAATTCTGGTTTTGCGTGTTTCGCACCTTTGCGCAAAGCATGTGTTTGGTCTATGGCTTGTATGGATTGTATGGGGCTGGGCATACCAGTTGTTGCGCCAAACATGGCCGCTTTTCCAGAGTTTGTTCCGCAATCTTTATTGTATAACAACAAAAGACAATTAAATAAAATTATTTCTAAATTGCGAACGAATGATGATTTTGTAAAACAAATGTCAGAACAATGTCTTGTATCGGCACATAAATATGCCCCGGAAAAAACAGCTGAAAAACTATTCTGTGAATTTAATAAATTGGTCAACAAATAATGTGTGGAATTGCTGGAATTTTTGATATATCAAAACATGATAACAAGCGACTTGTAAAACGCATGTTACGTGCCATGACGCATCGTGGTCCCGATGGTAAGGCGTATAAACATCATCATTTTGTATCTTTGGGATTAACACGTTTATCAATGAATTCTGTAAAAACACCGACACGTGTACACTCTAATCCCAAAAACGATATTTTATGTGTATTTAACGGTGAAATATATAATCATCTAGATTTACGAAAAAATTTGGGATTAAACATCGTTTCAGACAAAAAGTATAATGATGCTGATATTATTATCCCGATGTATGAGAAATACGGCAAAAATTTTGTTAAATATCTTGATGGTATGTTTTCAATTGCTATTATGGATAAAGATAAGTTGTTATTGTTTTCTGATAAATTCGGGATAAAACCATTATATTATTCTTTTTTACCTGATGGCAAATTTGTTTTTAGTTCTGAATTAAGACCTATCTTAAAGATTTCAGGAAAACATGAGATTTCAAAGTCTGGTTTAGCAAGTTATTTGCAATACAGATTTATCGCACATCCGTTAACTATATTTTCTGATATTTTCAAAATCGAACCTTGTCAGATATTAGAAATCAGTCAACATAGCATCAAAAAATCCAAGTATAAAATAGATATTCAACCAACACAAAGTTTAAAACCATGGGTAAAAAACATCAACAATTATGACAGTACAGAAGTGAAAATAGGCACTTTTCTGAGTGGTGGTTTGGATTCCAGTATATTGAATATAATATTACGAGGTAAAAGGCATGCGTTCACAATAAAATATGATATAAATGAAAATATTGATGAAACAAAATTTGCAACATGTATCGCACAAAAACAAAATTTGATACACCATATTGTTTATGCACGAAAAAATATCATCAAAAATCTGTTTAGTAAAACCATTGTATCATTGGAAGAACCGTTGTATTCTACTGTCTCGATAAGTACGTATTTGTTGGCAAAATCAGCAAAAAAATATGTAAAAGGCATCATCAGCGGCGATGGCGCAGATGAAATGTTCATAGGATATAATTATATACGAATCGCTATGAATAATGCTGGGAAAGAATTACAAACATATAAAAAGCAAATAGCATGGCTATCACCAACAATTAAGCATAAAATATTTAACACTGATATACCAAATTTACGGTTAATAAAAAATTCCAAAGATCCTTTGGAATCCATAATGGCTTTTGAACGAGATTATAGATTGCCAGATTATCATTTGTTCAGATTAGATAAAATGACAATGGCAAATTCAGTTGAAGGCCGCGTTCCTTTTTTATCCCAGGATATTATTAATTATTTGTCTGGTGTTCCTTTAAGAGAACTTTATACAAATCCCCCAAAACAGCGAATTTCTGAAACATTTAGTAATATATTACCATCAGATATAGTAAGTCGTAAAAAACAACCTTTTACTGCACCTTGGATTGATTGGATTGACGGATGCTTATATAAAGATATAACACGCACATTTAAAAACAAATCTTTGTGCGATTTATTTGATGTTTCACAACAAGAATTATTAAATCTGATAAACAATCCATTAAAGAAATATTATGATTATGCGGCCATATGGGGGCTTTATGTTCTATTAAAATGGTCACAAATATATAAAAAATATATTGTCTTTTAATCTATTATTAACTTAATTTCCAGACGACTTTAAAGTTGTAATTGGACGACACTATAAAGGAGTCGATATGCCATATAAGGACAAATTACCACGATCGCTGGACAAGCAAAAAAACTTGTTCTTTAATGAACGGACCCGATTATAGGCAAAATACTCACAATATCCGTTTAAACAGTAAATGCGGTACAAAATGGCGCAGACTGGGAATCGCGCAGGCACCACGCAGAATCTGTCCATAATATGCTGGGCAAAAACCGCGTGTTTGATTAAAATTTACCTTTCCCAGATTTTGAATAAAATGGGGCATCGCTGGCTCAATAATATTAAAAAACGGCACCATACGTAGAACAGATAAAATCTAACGTTGGTCAGCTTGCAGTATTCCAATATCTCTGTCGTATTTACACCTTTGAATTTCCATGCATAAAACTGAATGTCAAACAGCAAAGCACAACTCTATTACATATCTCATTTTATCTTCTGGATTTAATTCATCAACTTTGTCAATCCTGTTCAATGCACTACGTTAGTTGTCTTGAACATCTGGTATCTAAATTTTTATCGTTACCCGATATAGATGTTATTAGCAATTTTTAAATAAAAAACTAAAAAATTATCCCTATATAGCCAACTATCATTTAGTTTTTATCCGCTTGAAAATACTATAAATATTTAATACAATCATGTAGTAACAGTAATAAGGAGATTATTATGTATAGAACCCCCGTAGAATCTTCAAACATAAAAAGTGTTGGTTTTGATAATAATACATTAGAAATAGAATTCCATTCTGGCGGCATTTATCAATACTTTGACGTTCCGACAGAAGTGTACCACCTTTTTATGAATGCCCCGTCAAAGGGGAAGTTCTTTCATAAATTTATTCGCGACAATTATTCATATAAACAAATTGCTTAAAGCTCAAATATGCTATTGCATATATTTCTGAAACCATCTGGAATATCATTATATGTTTTCCAGTTCATGGTTTGTTTATATGCTTTAAATGGCTTGTCTGCAGTTTCAGCCTTATAACCCAAGGCATCTTCTATACAATTTTCTAATATAAATAGATTGGAGTCATCATTAAGCTCGCGCCTTATGAACTCATTAAACCTTTCCGCATTAGGTTTACCAATGTCGGCATCATGCATTACCTTAATGTCATAAAACCCCATCGCATGTAGATATTTAATAACAGAACTTATTACTGGTTTACCTCTGGCTTTCAAAATTGTCCAATCTGCCATTATTTTGCTTTTTTTGTGCTCCTCCAATAAATTTATAATTTGTTTTAATACTATTTCTTCTGTGTCTCCTTCAACAATGAGTATTCTTTTTCCAAAAAATATTTTTGCCACTTCTGCATCTAACTTTAATAACATTTTTATATAATTTTTTTCATCTCCGACTAAACAAACATATTCTGGAGAAATATTGAACGCCTGCGCTATTGTCGCTTCTTTACCATCCTTTGCCATAACAAATAGTTTATTTAGAACTTGAGATTTTTCTTTTGACAAATCTATCATGTACGGCGAATGAGTAGAACATATTATTTGATTATTATCTGCTAAGTTATAAATCACTTCTTTCATTAAATAGGCTGCATGCGGGTGTAAATACAATTCAGGTTCTTCAAAAGCTATTATTAAATCTTTTTCATTTCTCCCCTTTTGTCTATCACGAGTCTCTTTATATTTGAGCAAACCAAAAACTGCAGCTCTAACTTGACCAGTTCCTTGATACTCTGGTTTTGTATTAATATTACTCCCTAGTCTTATATCATATTTAGGGTTTAACGCATTTTCATATTCAAATGTGGTAGCAGCTTCAAGCTTCGCCCCTGGGAAAACGCCATTAATAACACGATTTAAATTGTCCATTAATTCTTTTAATGGGGCCCGTTCATCGTCTGACGAGAATTCGTCTGCCAACAAAGATAAGTAATGCTGAGCTTGACGATAATTTTCCGAAGCGGACTTTACTTCATCGAATATTTCATTAAGCAAATCGTACAAAGTGCCTTTTTTATCTGCATATTGCGCTACGTCATCATATGGCGGAATAATAAGAACTTTTGGCAGTTTTGAAATAACATTTGATGCAAAACCTCCAGGATTTTCTTTCCAATCAATTTCATTTTCATCCATGTCCCAAAATGCATCTAGATCGTATAATTCGTCTATCGGATTTTTTGCTTTTATTATAAGTTCGTCCAACTTTTCATCTTGTATATTAATCAAGTTTCTTGGCATTCCTCTCTCAATTAAATCTCTCCAAGTCTTAGCGCCAGCAAATTCTTTTTTAGGGGTGCAATTCCGTTCTTTCATAGAAAAAGAGCTATTTGCACCTTTATAAAAAGTCCTTTTGTAAAAAATTCTATAATCGTATGTCCCATCATCTTTTTGATACTTTAAAACTCGTCTGGCGTTAAAACCTCTCCAAGTAGGATCCGTAATAACTCTAGGATCTATTCCTCTAAACTCACCCTCTAATTCAATCAAATCCATTGACACAGCATTTATGTCTTCTTTATAATAATCATCTATTGCTGTAGTTTTGTTTGCAGATAAAAATAACTTTAAGGCCGCAAAAACGCTACTTTTTCCGGAATTATTCGCCCCAATCAAAAAAGTTGCATTTGGTGAAAATATTATTTCTGCATCGGCTATCTTTCTAAAACCATGTATTTTTAAAGAATATAAATACATAATGTTTATTCCTTTTTCAAATCTTCAAATGCTTTTGTCATTGTAGGATTGTTCTTGGTCAATTTTTTTATTGTTAAATCTTGCGCTTTGTTATTCGCCAAACGCAAATTATTTTCGGAACTCAGCAACGCTTCTTTGGTCTTTTGCAGATGATCTATGGTTTTATCTATTTCATCTATGGCCTTTTTAAAACGTTCACTGGCGCGCAAATAATTCTGACCGAATTTTTCTTTAAATTCGTTCATTTCTGCTTCAAAGTTAGATATGTCTATATTCGTCTGTTGATATTCCGCAATCTGTTGCTTATATTTTACAGAATTCAATGCCGCATTACGCAATAAAGTTATTATCGGAATAAAAAACTGTGGACGAATAACGTACATTTTTTGATACCTATGCGATACATCTACGATACCAGCATTGTACAGTTCGCTGTCTGATTCCAATAAAGAAACCAATACTGCGTATTCGCAATCCTTTTCATTACGGTCTTTGTCCAATTCTTTGAAAAAGTCTTCATTTTTATGCTTACTTGCCGTTGTCTCCATTTCGTTTTTCATTTCAAACATGATGGATATAAACTCCGTCCCGTCTTCGGCATAATCACGGAATATAAAATCCCCTTTGCTGCCGGTTCTGGCATCATTATCTTTTTCAAAGTAAGCCCTTGGGAATGCAGTAGCTCGCAATCTATTAAATTCTATATCGCAGTGTTGTTCCAATGTTTCGCCCACCATCTTTGTTGACTGCCTGGCTTTTAAATCTTTGTATAGGGCTATTTCTGCATCTTTAGTTTTTAACTGCGCATCATAGTCGCTTTTTAACTTTTGTTGCGCTAATTCATTATCCTTTTCTTTATCTTTTACATCGTTTTGCAACTGCGCAATAAGCTTTTCTTTTTCAAACAGTTCTTCCTTGGACTTATTAACCGCGTCTTTCACAGCAATTTCTTTGTCCTTTTCACTGGCTTCAACGCGAGCCTTGAAGGCCTCTATTTTTTTTGTTAACTCTGCAATCTCTTTGTCTTTGTTATTCTGAACCGTTGCAACCTGTAATTTGATTTCTGTATCTTTGCTTTTATTTACGGCATCTATTTTAGACTTTAACTCAGCAATTTCCTGGTTTAACTGCGCAACGGTTTTTTCTTTTTCTTGCTCTGCTTTTGATTCTGCAAGTTTTATTTCCGTCTGCTTTTCTTTTTCGAATTGCGCAAGACGTTCATGCAAGTCTTTATGAAACTGCTCGTCACGAACTTGGGCGACAATCGCAGAATAACCAGATTCATCAACTGTAAAAACAGTACCACACTTTGGACATTTTATTTCTTGCATGAATAAACTCCTTTCTTTATTGAAAAATAATCATATCAAGAAAAACAATAAATGCAACTTCAAACCGTTTGACAATATTTATATTACCAACTTGTTTTTTTGGAAAGATAAGAGTAAATGCGACAACTAAGAAAAAGGTTGTTGCACAAAGTATAAATCTTAACGAAGATATCACACCAAATAACCTTGCCAGACAATAATGGCACTTTATGGTTGATTAGGGACACACTTCCCAACATAATTATGACAATATGTCAAAGATATTTTCAATCGGTTTCAGTGGTAAAACGACCAGACGCGTTTATAGATGTATTAAACGCGGTACACGTTCGCGCCGTGTGGGACATACGCCTGTGGCGCACCAGCGCGTACGTTCCATTTTACAGTGGTAAAAATCTGGCCACAGTATTGGGTGCGCGTTACGAACAGCATCCCGAACTTGCACCAACCACAGAAATCTTGACGGGATATAAAAACGGCCGCATCACTTGGGCTAATTATGAAAAACTGTATCGCGAGTTGTTGGCTGCGCGCCGACCGGCCGACGGACTCGCCCTGGGCGACATTGACCGTATTTGCCTGCTATGCACTGAAAAATCCGCCCTGCAATGCCACCGCCACTTGGCCGCGGAATATATTGCATCGCAAATTCCCAATATCGACATTATGCATTTATAATCAGACTACACCAGTCCCCAGAACGTTATAACCGATAAACTGAACAGCAAAAAACCACAAATCGGTATCAACAATACCCATTTGCGATATGTTTTGAATAAATAAAATAATAAAAGACACAACACGCATAATATTATCACAATAGATACAATGTCATAGTTGGCCATGCAATTCAGATGTGCCCCATCAGCATCAAATGGACATTGTACAAACCAAATATGATTAAACTTCGCGATTCTGCCTATGCACAACAAATCAAACAAAAACATGTACAAGGTACAAAACAAACATATCGTTACAACAAACCAAAATTTGCTTAATAACTTTTTCATTTTGTGCTTTTGTTTTTTCAGTATTTTACCTTAATAATCAAGTCTTTTCCATTCTTTTTGAACCAATCTGCAAACGCGAGCATTTCACTTGTTAGGTCAATACATCCCGCAGAACCAGGCTCTTCGCCACCATGAATACTAAAACCACCGCGTCCGTACGTATCTGTTTCTTTGGCCGGTTCCAGCCATACCCTATGTTTGCCCCAACCGTGTTCTCCGCCAGGCCAAGATGTATACTTTTTAATCGGTCCATAATCATCTCTATTTTGAAAATCTTTCTTACGTGCAACATATGTCCCCGCGGGGATAGGACCGGTATCTTTTTTATTTTGATATTGCGGAGATTGATACCCTGGTTTACCTGACACTCCTGCAAACTCTGCAACTTTTTCCCCAGCATCATAAACAGCCAGTGTTTTTCCATCAAATACAGCATATTGACCGTCTTTTGGATTAATTTTTCCATAAAATGTTGCACCTTCATACTTAAATTCTTCCTGTGGGGCCTTGATTTGATTTTTTAGCTCATTATTTATTTTGGCTTCGGTTTGATGCCCTGGCACAACAACACCACGTTCGGATAAGTTATGTTCACGTTGAAACTTATTAATAGCGTTAAATAAGTTTTGATTAGGGTATTGATTTAATTCTTCCGGTGTTTCACATGCCCTGGCATCCGGTTCATAAAAACCCAAATCTTGTAATGCTTCTTTCAGCCATTTAACATCTTCGGGGGCACTGTTTCTGTTTGGCCCCACAGTATCTTCTTGTTCGGGCGCACTTTCAATATCTGCAGCCGATAGACTGCACTTACAATTAGGATGGAATGGCGGGCCAGATATGACTTCTCCATCTACAACCAATGCAACACATCCGCCACACTCACCCCCACAGTCGATTTCCTTATATGTGTGTTTCGGCTTATTATTTGGATTTTCTTTCATTTCTGGCGGTTGTTTATATATACTTACAACCAATTCTCCACGTTCATTCCAAACGGCATCACCCCAATTTATACTCATCATATCTCCTTTTTATTGCAATAAAAAATCCCCTACGGACGCGGGGAAATAAAAAACGGCGACATTTGTCGCCCTTGTTCACGTGATAAACTATACCATAAATCGGCACAAAAATCAACTAAATATAACTCCATCAACATTAACTTTCACTCGACCTTATATATAGCAACTCCCAAAAAATTTTTGGGGACAGGTAACAAAACGTATAAGGAGAGTCTAATGACTGACTTGAGTATACAAAACATAGAAACCGCCGGAAACGGGGCAAAAAAGAACATCCCGTGGGGGTACCACGGGATGCGTCATATTCCTGGCGGATGGGGAGGGATTCCCTCGCACGACACAAAATGTGTCGGCTGTGGGGCAACCGTGACGATTTGCCGACACTATCGTTTGGCAAATCTACTTGTTGTCGAACCAGGGTTCTCATCCGTCCCACCGACCCACAAAATAAACACGCCCCGATGGGGCGTGGTTATTTTCTGGCGGATGGGGAGGGATTCGAACCCCCGGTGGAGTTGCCCCCACAACGGTTTTCAAGACCGTCGCAATCGACCGCTCTGCCACCCATCCTAAACTTTTTTCCGACGGTCTCTCAACCTACGGTTTTGTTCGCTTATCGCACCTGGCGGTGCTGCTCACCACTCGTTCGCACTCGACTGCGCTGCGCTTGTCTTGCTGACTCGTATGCAAGACCGTCGCAATCGACCGCTCTGCCACCCATCCTAAACTTTTTTCCGACGGTCTCTCAACCTACGGTTTTGTTC
>CALXMQ010000008.1 GCA_944389515.1 uncultured Alphaproteobacteria bacterium
ACCAGCCCGAATATGTATTTTTGCCTTGTCTAAGAACTTCATCTGTATTCCATTTTTCCTGTTGATGCCGCGTATCCTTGCTAACTTGTTCTAAACTCCGCGCTAATAACGCGCGTCGTTAAGAACCGTTACGTGCGGATTCGCGGCGGAAACTGGCACTGCCATTGCCACCGTCACCAGCCCGAATATGTATTTTTGCCTTGTCTAAGAACTTCATCTGTATTCCATTTTTCCTGTTGATGCCGCGTATCCAATTTTATCTAGTTTTTTGCTTTATTTGTGGTCATTATAACTTAAAAACTTGCATTTGCCACCATAAATATTATAATTATTTTTGTCGCAAAAGCGATGATGATTCTGAAACCGTTGCGGAATAGTCGTTTTGGACTGGGGGGCGGTACCCCACAGCTCCACCAATAAAGCATATGGGGCTGACATAGTTTCGACAGGCGCAGTAAAGGCAAACTGGTTGAATCCGACATGGCGTCGTTAAAAGCCGATTAAAAACTGAATGGCGATAGAATCGCTGCGAACGACAACGTTCGCCTTGCAATGGCTGCCTAACAATGGCGTTTGAATATAATTGGCAATCGTTGATTATATTCGTTTAGCTGATTGCGGGGTCGGTCGGGTACCCGGCAACAGAAACCCGACTTTTTGATTTTTTATATATAACTAAAAAGGTAAAAAATGTTCGGAAAGGTAAAAAAAGTATTCTTTACAGGTATGTTTGGTATTTTGTACATTTCTTTTGTTGCGCAAATCGTTTATGTATTAGGCTGGGTGCCGGGTTTTGATGCTAAGTTAGGCTGGATGGGATTGTTGGCATTTGAATGGTTGGCATTGATTGCGGCACGTTATTTATCAAAACGTTCCAGCAACAGCGTGCAATACAACGGGTATAATGGTCGTCGTCGTTAAAACATACGACACACATAAACACCAAGTCCCCGTTTGGGGGCTTTTTTATAGGTCTTGAAAAACAATAAAAAAATTCTTATATTACAAACACTATGAGAAACTATATTTTACCTTTTCGTGATTTAGTTGTACACCCCGGTCTGGCGGTGCCAATTTATGTTGATAACCCACTGTCTGTGGCATGTATAGAAGCCGCAACCAAAGATAATCAGCAGTTGATTATAACGCCACAACGCAGTTGGTCTTATCCGACTGGGGCGGATGATTTATATAATGTTGGCACAATCGGTGATATCGCCCAGGTTTTACGTATGCCAGATGGCGCATTACACGCAATTATTCGCACAACTGGGGTTGTAAATTTATCAAACATCAGTGTTGATTCTGGTATCTTTACCGCGGACACCACCCCAATACAAATGGAAAATGATGATGCGTTTGACCAAACAATCGCATTACGTGATAAAATTGCTGAAAATTTACAGTCGTTATCTGTGACACGCAAATTCAAATTAGATAAATTGCGTGCAATCATCCAAAATTATCCAATGGCGGCGTTTGTGGATTCTGTGATGCAATCTACTGAAATAGATACAGATGATGCAGTGCGTATTTTGCGTACACCGTCATGGCGTGAAAAACTGATGATTTTATTGGAACGTATCAATTTAATCGCAGAAACAGCAAAAATTGAAAATTCTATCAATCGTCGAATTCAGCAACAAATGGAAAATGGACGCCGGGACGCAATTTTACAAGAAAAAATGCGCGCCATACAACGCGAAATGGGCGACGACAGTGAAGAAGTTGATACAGAAAACCTGCGTAAACGTATTGAACGGTCTGCCATGCCCCAGGACGCCAAAGAAAAGGCTTTGTCTGAGTGGAAACGTATGCGCAGCATGTCGCCAATGTCAAACGAAGGCGGTTTGCTAAAAACATATATCGAAGAATTATTGGCCATGCCATGGGACAAATCTGACAACGCACCGATTGATTTGAAAACAGCACGTGCAGTACTGGATTCAGAGCATTCTGGGATGCAGGGTGTCAAAGAACGCATACTGGAACATATTGCTGTTATGAAAAAGACCGGTGGTAATCACGGCAGTATTTTATGCTTTGTCGGCGCACCTGGTGTTGGTAAAACGTCGTTGTGTAAATCTATTGCTGCGGCGTTGGGGCGCAAATATCAGCGTATATCATTGGGTGGAATTTCTGACGAAGCACATTTTCGTGGTCATCGCAAAACATATATTGGTGCACAAACGGGGCGTATTATGGATGCGCTGAAACGCTGTAAAGCCAATAATCCTGTAATTGTTTTGGATGAAATTGATAAAATGGGGCGTGATTGGCGCGGGGATCCAGAATCTGCATTATTAGAAATTTTAGATCCAGAACAAAACAAAACATTTCGTGACCATTATTTGGAAGTTGATTTTGACCTGTCGAACGTTTTATTTATTGCAACAGCAAACAGTTTGAACATGTCTAATGCATTAAAAGACCGTATGGAAATTATCGAAATTCCAGGTTACAGCGAAGATGAAAAAGTTCAAATTGCACGCGAACACTTGATTAAACGTGCGGCAAGTGATACAGGATGGAATCCTGAAAATATTATTATCAGTGATGATGCGTTACGACATTTAATTCGTGATTACACATCCGAAGATGGGGTGCGTGAATTGCAACGTGAATTGACGGCTTTATTACGTCGTACGTTATTGGAACATGATTGCGAAGATGTAAAAACTGAATTTACACCACAAAAAATAGATGAATTATTATCTGTGCGTAAATCTGCAACGTTATCTAAACGTATTGGGTTTGGTGCACGTGCATAACAAGGGGTGCGATATGATTTTAGTTATAAATACATCTGGCCCAGGATTAGATTTCGTATTAAATGATGTAACTAAGCACGTGGATACAGATAAACAATCTGTTGCCTTGGCCACAGAAACAGAAAAATTCATCCAAGAAAATGGCGCAAAATGGACTGATTTATCCGCGATTGGCGTTATTGTTGGTCCCGGCAGTTTCACAGGAATTCGTCTGGGGATTGCATATGCAAAAGGTTTGGCCATGGGATTAAACATACCTGTTGTTCCAGTAAATGCATTTGAATTATATTTGTATGATGCGCCTGATGCGTTTGTTGCGATTGATTCTGGGCGTGGTGATTTTTTCGTTGCGTCTGAAAAATTAGAACCATGCACCATGACGATTGATGAAGTTGAAATCAAACAAATGGATTGTCCACGCACCGTTGGACATAAACCGTTTAATTTACGTAATGCGGTATCCATTGTGAACACCAAATTAAAACTGGGGGCTGATGAACCTGTGATACCGATGTATTTGCGCCCCAGTTATGCAGAACAAAATAAAAAATAAATGTTTGACGCAGTGGCAAATCTTCACCATTTATGTTTTCCACACAAACCGTGGTCGGCGGATGATTTTGCAGATTTGAAAAAGTCAGGATGCGATATTATCGCCAGTCAAAACGGTTTTGTTGTCTGGCGCTTGGTTGCGGATGAAGCAGAAATTATAACTGTTGGTGTTCATCCAGATGCACGTCGTGGTGGAATCGCCGCAGCAATGTTGACATTGGTTGAAAACGATGTAAAAAAGCGTGGTGGTAAAAAAATATTTTTAGAAGTTGCAGAAAACAACCGCCCTGCCCGTGTGTTATATGAACGTAATGGTTTTACACAAATTGGTATTCGACCAAAATATTATGATGGCGTTGATGCTGTTTTGATGGAGAAAAAATTATGAATTACATCCCCAGCAATGCAGAAATAATTCAAAGAATTCCAAAATCTGATTCTGCGCCGTATGGTTGTGTTACTGTGAATCAAGTTCCTGTACAGCGTCCTGCGTTGGTTGCGTTTGGTGGCGAATTGACCACAAACGCCCAGGCTGCAAATTCATATGCAAAAATGCTGGCAACACTGTTGGATGAAAACAACGTAAATGATGTTGATGTTTATTCTGTAATATACAAATTTGGTTCACGTGATGCGATACTGGAACGCGCCGAACAATTTCGTATTGCCGGGCGCCGTATACGCGCAATGCCGCACCCGTTACAACGTGCCGAGCAAAATAAAATTATACATATAATGCGTAAAAATGAACCTGTGCCACAATATGTTCAACAATTATTTGATATATTGTTACGACCACGCATTGTAAATCCAGACGGCACAAAAATAGACACAAATGACGCAATTACAAATATCAGAAAGATAAAATTTTATGCACATTGTCATGGTGCGTCGACTATCTGGCAAATGGCAAATTTAATGCACGATGAAATGTTGCGCATTGGATATTCCATCAGTGATATTCAAAAAATTCAACATGAATTATTGGTTGTTCAACACAGTCCTATTGCGCCACTGACACAACAAAAGTTTTTTACTGTTTCATTTGCATCAGCCGAAGATACCATGATGCATCACCATAATAATTTCTTTGCGGATTGGTTTAATGAAAATTCTGCTGATGTTGTACCATGCTATTTTGGACCACGTTATGGCAATGTTTTTATCGCTGGTCGATTAAAAGCATTATCGTTCAAAGAACATGATAATAAAGGATTATTACAATCTGATGAAGATGTTTGGCCACTGACAGATGATGGTAAAATTATTTTTGCCGCCGAACGCAATGCCATTGTTCGTGGTGTTATGGGCGCAACAAATGGCACATCAACAACAAATGTACAAAAATTAGTTGACGGCAATGGGGTTGATTTTAATCAACTGAAAGAAAACGGTGATGGATTATATAAATTTATGATAAACGATTTGCGTCAACAAAATTCAAAACACGGACATCAAAAATAACATCACGTGGGCGCAATGGTGATGCAATATGCATATCAGATGCATTGCGTGTGCGCGATAACGCAACATATGTTTGACCATGTGCAAATGCGCCACGTGAAATATCAACAATCACACTGTCTAATGTTTTTCCTTGGGCTTTGTGTATTGTCATGGCATACCCCAGGTTTAATGGGAATTGTTTGAAACTGCCCACTTCATTTTCTTGTAATCTGTCGTTTTCATCGCGTATGTATTCTATTTTTTGCCATGTTTCAGGTTTTACCGTTACAACGTCATGTGATTTGTTTAATAATTCAACCGTAATTTCACGTGCCGCCAAATTTCGCACAATACCCATCGAACCGTTGTGCCATTTATCGCCATTTTTAACAAATACGACCAATGCCCCAACCTTTAACGTTAAATTCATTGGCGCCGGAACATCACGTTCAGAAAACGTGCCAGATAATTCACCTGGATATGTTATTTCTGGGGCGTTTATTTGATTTAATCGTGATGCATTTATACGTTCTGCAACCGCACGAAATGGCGTAATAATTACCGCATTTTCCAAACGTGATGTATCTGTGATTTTACAATTATTAAAAAAGTTTAATGCACTGGTATCATTATTACGTAACCGACGCAGGTTATTTAGTAAATCTGCATCACTTTGACGATACACTAAATCAAAGTCATATCGCATAAAATTTGCACGTTGGTACACATTACTGTCAAAAAAATATGCGTTATCATATCCATATTCTGCACGATAATAATCCATGGCATCACGTGTTATTACCGGTGGTAATTGAAATAAATCCCCAATGGCAACAACCTGTAATCCACCAAAAGGCGCGTTATTATGGCGCGCCATGCGTGATAATATATCAATGGCATCTAATAAATCTGGGGCAACCATTGATATTTCATCAATTATCAAAACATCAGCCGCGTTTAAGATATTTCTTGGTTTTGCCTTTAATTTTAATAATTCAGGCATTATAAAATCACGTGGTTGTATTTGAAACAAAGAATGAATCGTTTGTCCACCAACATTTAATGCCGATACCGCCGTCGGACATGCGCATATAATACGCTTTTTAGATGCACTTTTCAGATAATTTACAAATGTTGATTTACCGGTTCCGGCCTGGCCCAGAATCAACAAATTAGAATTTGTACGTTCAATGGTATTAAACGCTGTTGTTTGTATATCACTTAAAATCTGTACCAATTCCGCCATGGCCATTATATTGACACAGGTATCCAGAAAAATAAAGCGGATAATAAAAATTACTTGCAACAAATGATAAATAATATATAATGGCGTCCGTGGGTTAGTAGCTCAGTTGGTTAGAGCGGAGCGCTCATAACGCTTTGGTCGTGGGTTCAAGTCCTACCTAACCCACCACATAATAAAATGCACGCCGATGGCGTGTTTTTTATTGTCACAAAAAATATTTTTTATTTTGCGGTTGCCCCAGCATGGTATTTTTTGCTATCGTCGTGGCATGGAAAATCAATTCGTTCATCTTCGTACGCATTCGCGCATATCTATTGGTGCGGGCACATTAAAAATCAAGGAAATACCCGAATTATGCAAGGCATATGGGATGACTGCATGTGCACTGACTGATACAAATATGATGTCTGGGTGTGCTGAATTTTCCGATGTTATGCCTAAAAATAAAATACAACCAATTATTGGCACAGAAATCACGTTAAATCAGCATAATGTTGACCCAAAAATATTACGCGCTGATTCGTTATCACGCATTGTATTATTGGCACAAAATCATGATGGTTATTTGAATCTGTGTGAACTTAGCCGTATTATGTATATGCGCGAAGAAAATCATCATCTGGGGCCGTATATTACATTTGATGAACTGGCATCACACAATAATGGATTGATATGTTTGTCAGGCGCACACACTGGCCCAATCGGCATGGCATTGATAAATAACCAAGAAGGATTGGCATCACAATATGCAGACCGTTTTTTAGAAATTTTTGGCGACCGTTTTTATATAGAAATCCAACGCCACGGTTTATCAGAAGAAATCAAAACAGAACCAGGATTCTTGAAAATCGCCCAAGATAAAAACATACCGATTGTCGCAACAAATGATGTAGAATTTGCCACAGCTAAAAATTATGAGGCCGAAGATGCACTGAGTTGTGTATTAGGCCAAACCAAGGTTATTGACCCAGACCGGCCACGTAAATCATCAGAACAATATTTCAAAACAGCTGATGAAATGTCTGAACTGTTTTCTGATTTACCCGAAGCGATTCAAAATACAATAAACATCGCAAACAGATGTGGTTTTATGGTCAACGTACATGAAAAACCATTGTTGCCACGATTTGGTGATGACTTTGAACAAGAATGCCAAATGCTGCGCGATAATACGATGGCTGGGTTGGCAAAAAATTTAGCCCAACATGGTATCACAGATACGCAACCATATTATGAACAGGCCGAATTTGAATTGGGCGTTATCATAAATATGGGATTTCCTGGATACTTTTTAATCGTTGCAGATTATATTGATTGGTGCCGGCGCAATGATATTATGACCGGGCCTGGACGTGGTTCTGGGGCTGGGTCTATTGTTGCATGGTCGTTGGGTATTACCCATGTAAACCCATTGCAATATGGATTACTGTTTGAACGATTCTTGAATCCAGATCGTATATCAATGCCGGATTTTGACGTTGACTTTGAACCAACCGGCATTGAACGCGTATTGGCATATATATGTGATAAATACGGTCATGATTCTGTATGCAGAATCATTACGTTCGGCAGTTTACAGGCACGTGGCGCAATCCGTGATATTGGGCGCGTGTACGGAATACCGTATTCTAAATCTGACCGGTTATCAAAACTGATTCCCCAAGATGCAAAAACATTAAAAGATGCGGTTGACGCATCCCCAGAAATACAATCTGTTCTGGCAACTGACGAAGATATGAACAAGGTTGTTTCCATCGCCGAAGAATTAGAAGGGTCTTTGCGTAATTTGGGTCAGCATGCATGTGGTGTTGTTATTGGTGACAGACCAACAACAAAAATTGCACCTGTATATCGTGATCCTGCGAACGCGTTGCCGTCATGCCAATTTGACGGGCATTATCTGGAATCGTCTGGATTGATTAAATTTGACTTTTTAGGGTTGGAAACGTTGGCAATATTAAAATATGCCATAAAATTGATTCAGCAAACACGTGGTGTAAATATCGATTTAGACAAAATACCAACTGACGATGAAAAAACAATGAAACTGTGGCAATCTGGTCAAACCGAAGGCATATTCCAATTCGATGCCCCGTTTGTTCAGCAAACTTTGCGTAAAATGCATCCGACCAGTTTCTTGGAAATTTCGGCATTAAACGCATTAAATCGACCTGGGCCAATCGCATTTATTCCACAATTTATTGCCCGTATGCATGGCGAAGAAAAAATTGAATATGTGCATCCACGTGCGGAACCTATATTAAAAGAAACGTACGGTATTATTGTATACCAAGAACAAGTTATGCAACTGACCCGTGTGCTGGCCGGGTTTACACGTGGCCAATCAGATAACGTGCGTAAAGCAATGGGTAAAAAAATTGCAAAAATGTTGGATGAATTAGAAGGAAAATTCTATGACGGTTGCGAAAAAGAACAAACGCTGAATCGTGACCAGGCAAAAGCACTGTGGGAACAATTCAAAGAATTTGCAAAATATGCCTTTAATAAATCACATGCGGTGGCGTATTCTATTGTTGCAAACCAATGCGCGTATTTAAAGGCAAACTATACCCCAGAATTTTTAGCCGCATCCATGTCCAGCAATTTGAACGATACAGATCAACTGGCGTTGTTTGTGGATGATGCAAAATCAAATTTTGGTATTCAAATTGTCGCACCAGATATAAATGAAAGTGAATCTTTGTTCACTGTACGCAATGGCAAAATTATTTATGCATTGGCCGCGATAAAGGGTGTTGGCACGGTTGCAACAGATGCGATTGTTGCCGAACGCCGGGCAAATGGTAAATTCAAAAACTTGACTGATTTTGCAAAACGATGCGCAACCATAGTCAACAAGCGTATTTTAGAAGCTTTTGCCAAGGTTGGGGTTTTAGATTCGCTGGAACCGAATCGCGCGGCAATATTTATGAACGCGGATGCAATATTATCTTATGCATCTAAATCACGCGAAGGTGCAAATTCTTTATCTTTGTTTGCAAACACAATCGAAGATGATGTCGCCGAAGACAGACTGCGTAAAAATTTACCAAACACATCGCCATGGACATTTGCACAACGATTAGAAAATGAATTATCAGCATTGGGATTTTATATTTCTGCACATCCACTGGATCAATACAAACATTTAATAAATCGTGCAAAATTAGCCACCAGTGCCACATTGGCATCAATGGGCGACAGAAAACCGGTGCAAATTGCCGCAACTGTCAGTTCTTTTTCACGCCGCAGAACCAAGGCCGGCAAAGATATGATTACAATAAATGCATCAGACAGTTTTGGTAATATTGATGCGGTGGCGTTTGGGCAATCGGCCGCGGATTTTGCCCAAGTTTTATCAAATGAAACATTGGTTTTGATTTCTGGGAAAACATCATGTCGTGATGACAGGGTTTCTATATTCGTTGATTCTATTATTCCGCTGACACAATGGGTTGCAAAAATCGCGAAAAAAATCACACTGGATATATATAATGGAAATGTTTTACCAGATGTCAAAAAAGCCATATTGGCACTGCGGCCTGGGACGACACGCGTTGTATTAAATTTGCATGCCGGTGACAAGGTCGCGGCAATGGCATTACCAGGTGGTGTTGAACTGGGGGCTACAACCGCCACAGATTTTATAAATTTAGGAATCAAGGTTGAAATAGAATAATGAAACATGTACCTGTGTTATTAAATTCTGTGTTACGTGCATTGGGGGATATTGATGGCGCGCATATAATTGATGCGACATTTGGCGCAGGTGGATATTCGCGTGCTTTTTTAGATGCAGGCGCATATGTAACGGCATTTGACCGCGACCCAAATGTTGTCGCAGATGCTGAACAATTATCCATGACATATCCAAATAAATTCAAATTTATTCTCCGGACTTTTTCACATATTTCTGAATTACCAGGTACATACGATGCAATCGTGTTTGATTTGGGGATTTCTTCAATGCAAATTGATATTGCAGAACGTGGATTTTCGTTCCGATTTAACGGGCCATTGGACATGCGGATGTCTGAATCCGGGGTCAGTGCCGCGGAATTGATATCAAATTCCAGCATTGATGATTTGGCACGCATACTGCGCGATTTTGGCGATGTAAAAAAAGCCACCCTGTTGGCACGAATAATCAAAGATGCCCATCCACAAACAACATTTGAATTACGTGATTTAATTCATAACCCACGCGACATCGCCCCTGTATTCCAAGCGTTACGTATTGCTGTGAATAATGAAATGGGCGAATTGACGGACGCGTTAAATTCTGTGCCAAAATTGTTAAATATTGGTGGAAAGTGCATATGCGTAACATTTCAATCAATCGAAGACAGAATTGTTAAAAACACTTTTCGTGCATGGACAACCGCGCCGGGGGATCCGCGATTACCAACAACGGTTCTGCCACAATTTACACCAATAAAGACAGAAACACCAACCGACCCAGAAATATCAGAAAATTCACGCGCACGCAGCGCGCATATGCGTGGCGTGATAAAATCATATTGACCAATGAATATGATTTTGTGTACGATTTAGAAAAACGAATAAAAAGCCAAGGATAAAAAGATGAAAAAATTATTTTCACCGATGTTATTTGCACTGGTTGCGGCAATTATGATTGTGCCGGCTGCGATGGCTGTGTGTCCGGTATGTACGGTTGCGGTTGGTGCCGGATTAGAAGGTATGCGTTTATTGGGTGTTGACGATGTTATTACTGGTATTTGGGCCGGTGGATTGACGTTATCGCTGTTTTTCTGGACGGCCGGATGGTTAAAAAAGCACAATGTAAAAAGTGTATTTTGGCAAATTATTGTGCCGTTCGTATTTTATTATGGACTGTTGGCATTGGTGTATGCGTTGCCGGGTGTAGAATTTGGTGCGGCAACACTGTGGGGAATTGATAAATTCTTGCTGGGGATTATTGTTGGAACAATCGCATTTTACATGGGGGCACGTTGGTATATTAAAATCAAGCGTGACAATGGTGGACATGCCAAGTTTGCATTTCAAAAAGTTGTTGTGCCTTTATCATTTTTAATCATTGCATCAGTTGTATTTTGGCTGATTACAATGTAATTCAAATTTACAGAAAGGAAGGAATATCATGAAGGAAAAATCTGGGAAAACAGTAAAAAAAGCAGACACAAAAAAATCAAAAAAAATGTCACTGGAAGAAATGGTGGCACGCGTTGATGCATCTAAAAAAGTCAACCCGTTGGATTTATCGTCTGACCAAGATTTATCAATCGCATTGATGAACCTAATTTCTTTGGAAGAACACTTCTTTTTCAGTGGTGCCAAAACACAAAAAACTGGATTTTATGATTTGATAAACACTGTGCGTGATATGCGCAAAGAACTGATGTCACGCATTGTTAAAAAATCTAGTGCGGAAAATGGCGAAGTATGGTGCATTTCAAAACATTTATTGGCGGCATCGATGCGTATTATGGAAGTTGGAACCAAGGCATTATCGGCCGGAAATACCCAAGATGCATACAATTTATTTAATAAATCTTATGAACTGTATTCGCTGTTCTGGGGCATCAATATGGATTTGATTGATTTGACTGGGGTAAAAAAAATCGCACCAGAAGTATATGAAAAATGCATGACAGACGGCGAAAAAACGGCACAATCTGATACTGACGCCCATACCCCAAATGTTGCAGAATCGCGTTCTGCGGTGCGTCGTTTGGGTGATTGGGTAAAAAATGCAGTAAATTGTTGCATTGAATAAAATTCGGTGTTGATTAAAGTCATTAAAAAATGATACAATACAACAACAGAGAGATGTAATTTGACAATACGCATTGCGAATTTTTGTAAACCTTTGTTTGTTTTGGCGGCACTGGTGACCGCGGTTGACGGTTTTGCCGCCCAGGCGGAAAACCCACGTGCGGCATCATCAAATGTTGTAAAGACATCATCTGCCACGGCGACATCACGTGGCGACAGCAATCGTGTTGTTCGTGTAAATTCTGGCGCATCAGAATCATCTGGACGTACCAGTGCGGCAAATGTAACACGCAGTGCAACAAATCGCACAACATCAACCGTATCACGTGCGGCGGCGTTTCAACAACCTGTACGCAGTGCAACGGTTACTGGGCGCAGCGGAACCATACGTCAAATGGCGCCGGTATCATCAACAGCATCGTCATCTGGGCGCAGTGCGACGGTATCGCGTGCGGCATCATCAAATGTTGTACGTGGTGCGACACATAATCCGGCCAGTACGGCACGTGCCGCATCTGCGAATTCTGTGGTTGGTGCGTCACGCGCATCAAATGCACGTGCGACTGCGGTATTTACAGATATTGATGCAATCGGTGGCGGATATGCCCAATGCCGCGAAGCGTACGCAACATGCATGGATCAATTCTGTGCCAATGCAAACGACCAATATCGCAGATGTGTTTGCAGTGCACGTTATGATGAATTCAGAAATACAGAAAACGCCATTGACGAAGCGTTAAATTTGCTGGCGCAATTCCAAGATAATAATTTAACCGCGGTCAATTTATCCGCCGAAGAAGTTACCGCCATGTACACCGCAACCGAAGGTGAAAATGCAATCAAGCGTGACACCAGTGCCGCGGCAGATATGCTGGCTGAAATCAATGATTTGTTATCTGGGAAAAGTTCAGCTTCTTCGTCCAGCACCAGCAGTACATCTTTGGGATTGTTGACGGTTGATTTCACATCTGATTTGGGTGATATTTGGGGCGATGGTGGAACATCTATATTTGATACATCAACCGGCGTTGATTTATCAACATTGGTTGGCGAAGATTTATACAGCGAAGCCAGCAAACAATGCATCGATTTAATCGCAGATTCTTGCGAAAACAATGCTGTTTTAACAATGGCACGCAGTGCATACAGCATCATGATTACCCAGGATTGCAACCTATATGAAAAAAGCATAAATGCACAAAAAGAAAGTTTGGAACAAACGGTACGTACGGCGGAAAAATACTTGCGCGAAGCACGTTTAGAAGAATATCAATCACACAATTCTGCTGATGTAAATGAATGTATTGCAAATGTTCGCACGGCAATCCAGGCAGATACAGCATGTGGTCCGAATTATCAACGCTGTTTGGATTATACGGGTGCATATATCAATCAAAGTACCGGCGAACCAATTTATTCACCACGGTTGTTTGAATTAGTCAATGTCATACAATTACCGGGCGTAAATTCTAGTGATGCCGGCGATGTTTTGGGTGCAAATGCAGAATTTAATAAATTTTTAGATGACAAACGTATGTTCGCAGAAACAGCGTTGGATACATGTCGTGATATTTCTGATATTGTATGGGAAGAATTCAAACGCCAGGCATTGATTGAAATTGCCCAGGCACAAGATGAAAAGATAGAAGAAGTAAAAATGTCATGTGTCAGCACAATGGCCGAATGTTATGACACACAAACAGGTGCATTGCAAGATTTTGACAACACAACATCACAATATACCGGTGCAATCAGTGCATATGCCGCACGTTCAATGTGTCAGGACAAAGTCATCGCCTGTGCGTCATTGTATGGAAATACGGAGGACTGTCAGTTTGATGGAAATGGGCAATTAGTTGCAAACACCGGTAATAGCAGTGGCAGTTTAAGTGGTGCAGCAGCAAAAGATCGTTGTGGGTTGACAGCATTACTGGATTTTGTTGATACGGTGGATACCGTTCGTGTTACCGAAGGTTGTGAAACAGCCATTGATAATTATTTGAAAGATTTGTGCACACCAGACAGTGGTGAAATGGGATATCCATGGAATTGCAGAAATCTGGAACCTGGGTCTACCGAAGAACCAGGCGAAGGTACATTATATAATTTGGTACAAACTTTTGCGCAAAATAATTGTGCAGATCCAACCAACCCCAACCCCACAGGGGATAATGCATCGAATCTTTTACCTGAAGTCCAAACTCAAATAACACGTGCGATTTCAGATGTTCAAGACGAATTGGACGATATGTTGATGAGTCAATGTGAAGAATTGGATGGGTATTGGATTGATAACGATAATTCCATCGACAATGTCGTAGACAGCCGAGTCCAAGGTCAAGGTACATTATTAGACGGATTTTATGCAGCGGTATATGGTGGAGACAAGGATACATCTTGGGGTCGTTGTGTTGAAAATACGACCATGCTGCGTTGTCTGGCGTATAATGATGATTTGGGCGATGGCGAAAAAGATGTTGCATCATATGATTCAACGCGTGACGAATGCACATTTACCAATGCTTGGTATCAAAAACAATGCGAAGAATTGATGGGCGGATATTATGAAAATTCTGTATGCTATGTTGCGAATTAAATGGATGGATAAAAAATGATAAATGCAAAAAAAATATTTTTATCGTTATTTATTGCGCAAATTATCCCATGTGTTGCGTTTGCAGGTGGTGAAAATAATATAAACGCATTGCTTAGCAGTTGGAAAAATCCGGTAATGAGTTATTGTAATGATGCAAATATGGGAAATTCAACCATCGGGCGTGACAAAGATACTTGCAAGGGAAATTATCAAATTGATAACAATACACCAGCGGCATGTGTACTGGGTGATGATATGGGCGTGTTGATGTTGGTTGCACGCGAAGCAAACGAAAATGGCGCACGTTTTTGTCCAACAACAATTTACGCAGAAAAGAAAAAACGTGGTGATGCATGGACATTATATGCAGAACCAGCCCAGGGGGCACAACCATGTTATTGGTTGTGCAAGCCAGGATATGGTGGCGAAAGTTGCCAAAGCACAACACCAACCGGATGCGATTCTGCACCGTTTCGTCGTGACGATTTTAACACTTTGACAATGGCGCGTGATCCCCAGGTTGAAAGTGCAATCGCAATGTTTCATTGGAACCAATATGACCACTGTAATGCGGACGGGATAAGCAGTCAAAAACAAGAACACGATATGATTTTGGCGGTTTCTGATTGGTTACCGGGTGGTCATGGGGCATGGGCGGCACCGTTCGTTATTCGTGCGGAACGCGAAGGTAAAAAATCAAAAAAAGGTGGTATCAACGCGTGGCCAGCCGCAGAAGCAACATTGTTATGCAAAAACGGATATACCGCCAATGCCGCCGGCAATGATTGTGTGCCGATTGATGAATCTGAATGTGCATTGACGCAAATGTGTTCTAATTGGCCCAGCAATGATTTTGATGCCACCACCATGGCATTGGAATTTAATGATAATATGGGATGTTATACGTATAAATGTCGTGAAAAAGGTTATGCGTTCCCATCTAATGCAGACAGAACATGCCAACCATGTACAGAAAATCTGCGTGGTGGACCATCACCCGAAGATGGCACATGTGTACATTGTGATATTGGGTATATATATGATTCAGAATCCCCATCAACTGGGTATTGTGTCAAAGCGGCAGGATACGATAAAGCCGCAATGCAATATGGTACCGGTCAATCCAAAGCAACGCCGCTGAACAACCAATGTTGGATGATTGCAGAGGCCGAGGCTTATTCTGATTGCGTAAAACATGGTGTTACAACATTGACACCGGTACGTGCAACGGCGATGTCGGTAAAATCTGTATCAAACACTTCGCAATATATATCCAACAAAAAAGTGTTGTTATAGTTTAGTAATAAAAAAATCCGCAAATGCGGATTTTTTTATATATTTAATTTACACCATTTAATGCGCGCAACATATTCATTATTGATTGACGCTGTTCATCAGTTGGTAATTTCCAATATAAATTTATCAGTTGCAATGATTCATTTTTTGACAATGGGTCATCAGGTTTTTGTTCCGATACACGTGGAATACGGCCACTGCGGTTTGGTTCTGGCATATACCCCGGCAACCCATGAAAAAAGAAGGTTATCGGTGTTTCTAATGCAGAACTGAGTTCAAACAGGCGCGATGCCGAAATTCTGTTGCCTGCACTTTCGTATTTTTGAATTTGTTGAAATGTAACACCACAAATTTTGGCCAAATCTTTCTGCGACATGCCCATCATAACACGCCGTAATTGTAAACGTTGTCCAATGTGTTCATCAACTGCCGTCGGTTGAAATGCTTTGCCACTCATATTTTTTCTCTTTTAATTATGAAAGACTTCCTAACTTCTCTTTATGATTTATACAATTTTTCTTTTTCTTTTGCAATCAAAAAACCTATGTGATACATTTTTGCCGTAAATTTATTACTAAAAGGAAGTAAAGGCATGAAAAAACCGCTTGTTTTATGTATTATGGATGGTGTCGGAATCGCACCAGATGGCAAACATAATGCCGTATCAATGGCAAAAATGCCGTTCTTTGATGATTTATTGAAAAAATATCCGCATTGTCGGCTGGATGCCAGTGGCCCGGCCGTCGGATTGCCAAATGGAACAATGGGTAATTCAGAAGTTGGGCATATAACAATCGGGTCTGGACGTATTGTAAATCAATTTTTACAAAGATTTCAGATAGAAAATTGGGATAACAACGTTGCATTACGCGATTTTATCGAAGCTGTGCGTGATGGCGGCGGTATTGTCCATATGGCTGGTTTAATGTCTGATGGACGCGTTCATTCAAATTTACGTGATATGATGGTGATTGCAGAACGCATATTAGATTCGGGATTAAAGTTATGTATCCATTTTATCGCTGATGGTCGTGATACACCGCCACAATCTGCATCACAATATATTACAAGCATCAAAGACAGTTTGGCGCCATATTTTGCAGATGGCCGGGCGTTTTTTGGGACTTTGTCTGGACGATATTATGCAATGGACAGAAATAAAAATATGGACAGGACAGAATTGGCATTTAATGCGATTGCATGTGCAAAATCTGAATACAACGCTGCAACCATAGATGACGCACTGGGCGCCGCATATGCACGTGGCGAAACAGATGAATTTATTCGGCCAACGGTGATTGATGGTGATGTACCAATTACGCCAAACGATGGATTTTTATTCGGAAATTACCGCAGTGACCGTGCACGACAAATTGTGCGCGCAATAATAAATACTGGTGCAAAAATGTTGTGCTTTTCACAATATGGCGAAGGATTAAATGAAACATGCCCTGCTTTGTTACCAGATATCGCGGTAAACAATACTTTGGGCGATGTTTTGGCGGCAAATGGTATATCGCAACTGCGTATCGCAGAAACTGAAAAATACAACCATGTAACATATTTCTTTGATGCTGAACGTAATATCGATTTTGCCGGTGGGGAAAAGATTTTAATTCCATCGCCAGATGTTGCAACGTTTGATTTGAAACCAGAAATGTCTGCCAAAGAAATTACAGATGCGCTGATACCAAAACTGGCACAATTTGACGTTGTGATTCTGAATTACGCAAATGGCGATATGGTTGGGCATACTGGAAACGAATCAGCCACCATACGCGCAATGGAATTTTTAGATGCGCAACTGGCGCGATTGGTCCCAGCAATATTGGATTTAGACGGCACGATTTTAATCACCGCAGACCATGGAAACGCCGAAAAAATGTGGGATGATGAAAATAATATCCCATGGACGGCGCACACAACCAATCCGGTGAACTTTATCGTTGTGTCAAATACGCCGTATACGGTGCGCAACGGTGGTTTGTCTGATATCGCGCCAACAATGCTGAAATTATTAGGATTGGCGCAACCCAGTGATATGACCGGTCACAGTTTAATAGACTGATAAAAAACGGCGAATCATTCGCCGTTTTTATTTTTTCGTCGCGCCGCAAAAAATTCGCGCAATAATGTGGCCGATGCATCGGCATATTCTGGGATTTGTATCACGGTTGGACGCCACAAGTGTTTATCTGTATCATATATACGCGCATTGTGTATAATACCGCCACCTTTGACATCATCGGCGGCATAATAAACATTATGAATACGCGCCAAAGATATGGCTGTGGCACACATGGCGCATGGTTCCAGCGTCACATAAATATCACAATCGTCCAAAAATTTTGTCCCCAGTTTTTTACATGCACGATTTATTGCGACGATTTCTGCGTGTAATGTTGGATTTTTTTTCTGTTGTACCTGGTTTTCGCCACGTGCGATAACATGGCCATCGCGCACAATCACCGCACCAATAGGAACATCATTATGCGATTTTGCACGAATTGCAGAATTTAACGCTTGCTTCATAAACATCATGGTATACACTTTATCGTATGGATTCTAAATTGCAAATTATTTCAGGACGCTTTCATGGGCGTAAACTATATTTACCCCCAATGGCACGACCAACACAAAATCGCGCACGTGCGGCCTTGTTTAATATGATTGCAGCAAATTTATTTAATCCAGATGATGAATTTACTGTGTGGGACGCGTTTGCTGGCAGTGGCGCGTTCGGTATCGAAATATTATCCAGATACCCAAATGCGCATGTAATATTTACTGATATATCCCCAGAATCTATAAAAACAGTACGTAAAAATTTGGCATTGATAAATATTGGTGATGTTGCCACCACTGAACAAACAGACGCCACCATGGCAATAAAAAAATACGGTTCATGTGCTGATTTAATATTTGTTGATGCGCCATATGATATGGCAGACGTTGGTACAGATTTTGTACGTGCAATTACAAGACGTGCAAAAAATAACGCTGTTTTAATCTGGGAACAAGAAGCCGTACACCATTGTCCCCCACCCCATGGATGGAATATATTACGTGATAAAACATATGGACGGGCGCGTTTTTTAATCTTGCAGCGCGACAGCGAATAAAAACCTTGATTTTTCAATAATTTTAGTAAATAATATGCGGCGCGCAACACCCTTGGAGGTTGCGCAAGCCTAAAATAAACATAAGTTAAAAGGAATTAAAAATGTCAATTAAATTAAAAGCAGAAATTCGCAACGCTGCTGGCAAGGGGGCCGCACGTAGCATCCGTAAAAACAAAAACATCCCCGCAGTGATTTATGGTGAAAAAAAGGCACCTGTGGCGATTGAATTAAATGGTCGCGATTTTCAAATGTTATTGCAAACACCCAGTTTGCGTACCAAATTGTTTGAAATCGACACTGCAAATGGCCACGAAGATGCCATGTTGATGGATATTCAATATCATCCTGTGACGGATAATGTTATTCACGCGGACTTCAAACGCATTGATGTTAAAAAACCAGTCAACGTCAGTGTGCCTGTCGAAGTTATCAATGTTGAAACATCCAAGGGTATTAAATTGGGTGGTGTTTTGAACTTTGCGGTACGTAAAGTCGCATTGCGTGGCTTGGTTCACGATATTCCAGAAAAAATTACAGTCGATTTGACAAACTTGAATATCGGTGATTCTGTGCACGGTTCTGACTTGGTATTGCCAGCTGGGGTTGAATTAGGCTTGCACCAGGCAGAATTGGCATTTGCCACAATCGGTGGTAAAATGGCTGATGAAGATACACCAAAGGCGGCAGCAGCCGCAGCCGCGGCGGCACCAGCTGCAACCGCAGCACCAGCCGCAGATGCAAAAAAATAATATTTTGCATATCTGTTATAATAAAAACCGTCCGTTGGGCGGTTTTTTATTATTATTTTTTTCCTGTGGTCTTGAAATACGATTTATTGTTCACTATATGCTAAATCAGCAAATGAAAAACAGTTTGTAAGGAGTAAAAAAATGGCAAAAGTATTGGGTATCGATTTGGGTACAACAAATTCCGCCATGGCGTTCATGGACGGTACAGATCCAAAAATTATCGAAAATTCCGAAGGTCAACGCACAACACCATCTGTGGTTGCGATGACGTCGTCTGGGGAACAGTTGGTTGGTATTACCGCTAAAAACCAGGCGGTTACAAATCCAGAAAATACAATTTATGAAATTAAACGTTTAATGGGGCTGCGATTTGACAGTCCGGCGGTCAAAGAAATCGCACAACGTGTGCCGTATAAAATTGTCGCAGGCGATAACGGTGACGCATGGGTTGAAATTGATGGTAAAAAATATGCACCATCACAAATTTCTGCGATGATTTTGGCAAAATTGAAAAAAGACGCCGAATCGTATCTGGGCGAAACAGTAACAGATGCGGTTATTACCGTACCGGCATATTTTAATGATTCTCAACGCCAGGCAACAAAAGACGCCGGACGTATTGCTGGGTTAAATGTTCTGCGTATTGTAAACGAACCAACCGCGGCGGCATTGGCGTATGGTATGGATAAAAGCAAAAACGGCACAATCGCTGTATATGACTTGGGCGGTGGTACGTTTGATATTTCTATATTGGAAATTGTCGATGGCGTATTCGAAGTAAAATCAACAAATGGTGATACTGCATTGGGTGGTTCTGATTTCGATGCACGCATATTGAAATATCTGATTGATGAATTCAAGGGTCAAACAGGTATTGATTTATCAAATGATAAATTGGCACTGCAACGGTTAAAAGAAGCAGCAGAAAAAGCAAAAATTGAATTGTCATCTAAGACATCAACAGATATCAACCTGCCTTTCTTGACCGCAGACGCCACAGGTCCAAAACACTTTAATACATCATTGACCCGTGCAAAGTTAGAATCTTTGGTTGATGACCTGATTCAAAAGACGATTGAACCATGCCGCAAAGCGTTAAAAGACGCAGGTTTGGACAAAGGTCAAATAAATGAAGTTATCTTGGTCGGTGGACAAACCCGTATGCCAAAAGTTCAAGAAACCGTCAAAGAATTCTTTGGTCGCGAACCGCACAAGGGCGTAAACCCAGACGAAGTTGTCGCATTGGGTGCCGCAATCCAGGGTGGCGTATTAAAGGGCGATGTCAAAGACGTATTGTTATTGGACGTAACCCCATTGTCATTGGGCATTGAAACATTGGGTGGTGTATTTACACGTCTGATTGACCGTAATACAACAATTCCAACAAAAAAATCCCAGATATTCAGCACTGCCGAAGATAATCAGTCGGCTGTGACCATCCGCGTATTCCAAGGTGAACGCGACATGGCGGCTGATAACAAATTGTTGGGTCAATTTAATCTGGAAGGTATTGCACCTGCACCACGTGGCATGCCACAAATCGAAGTATCTTTTGATATCGATGCAAATGGTATCGTGCATGTATCTGCAAAAGATAAAGGCACAGGCAAAGAACAGGCAATTTCAATTAAATCTGATGGCGGTCTGTCCGAAGAAGAAATCAAACGTATGGTTGATGAAGCCGCGGCTAATGCTGATGCGGACAAGAAAAAACGCGAATTAGCCGAAGCAAAAAATAACGCCGAGACCGCTGTGTTCACTGTTGAAAAAGCATTAAAAGAACATGGTGACAAAATCAGCGCCGAAGAAAAGAAATCCATCGAAGATGCAAAACAAGAATTGTCTGATGAATTGGCGAAATCAGATGCAACCGCAGAAAGTCTGAAAACAAAAACGGATGCATTGACAGAAAAATCTATGAAATTGGGCGAAGCTGTTTACAAAGCATCCCAAGAAGCCGCCGCGCAATCTGACGCAAATGGTGAAAACAAACCAAATGATGACGGAACACGTGACGCTGATTTTTCTGAAAAGAAATAAAAAACGGGGCATTTGCCCCGTTTCTTTTTATATACATATTTATCTGATGCGATAACGTTTTTTATATTATTGTGTGATATAGTTCCAATTATCGATACAAATTATTATTTTTATTACATATTCTTATTTTTTCTCTTGCACCATATGCATGATTTTTTCTAGAATAAAATATAAAAGAGAGGAAAGTATGGGAAAAAGTCGCTGTTTTCTGGGTATTTTTGTATCTTTATTCATGGTATTTTTTGTGGGGTCTGCTGCATTTGCGGCCGGATATAATTGCCCGACGTATAAAAAATATACATCGTGCAGTGACGGGTATTATATGAATGGTGGCTTAGTCGCAGGTAACAGTTGCGTGCCTTGCAATTCTGTTTCTGCAACGGATTTATCCCAAAGCTGTACCAGAAACCCGACAAGTACAGAATTATCAAATGCGCATGCCGCGGCTGGTACGATAACAAGCGCATCGCAAAAATGTACTGGTAATCATACTGGTGGTGCTGGTGGCACAGACACGGCCACAGCCTGTACCGGATGCAGTTCATGGGGCACTTGTACTGGGGGAACATTTACCGCAACATCTTGTTTAGAAGACTATTATCTGTCCAGTGGAAAATGTAATGCATGTACCAGCGTCAGTGCCAGTGGCGATGTTGTCAGCACAACAACAATAACTGGGGGAAAACGCATACAAACATGTACTGGTAATCATACTGGTGGTGCTGGTGGTACAGGCACGGCCACAGCCTGTACAGGATGCAGTTCCAGCACTTATTCTTGCTCTTGTGATTCTGGGTATCATGTCGTCGGCAGTGGTGAAACATGTACATGCGCACCCGATAATATTTCTGTACAATGTGCGGCCGGCAAATATATTGCCAAGGGCAAAACCACATGCGACACACAATGTCCTGCGAACAGTTGGTGCGCCGGTGGTTCTTTCACAATTCCATATACTGGTGCAACGACAAATACTGGTATATCTGGGACTTGCGCCAACGAAACAACATCACCAGCAGGCAGTAATTCTTACGAAGATTGTACAAAATCATGCACGGTTGCTTGTTCCGGCAATGATACCGCCAGTTGCCCTGCAAATGCAAACTGTACATACGATGAAACGAAAAAGTATACTGGTACACAGCACTGTACAAATACATCATGCAGTAATTTAAGTGCATGCAGTGCCAGTGGAACATGCCCGTTAAAGTCATTTAGCTGCAAGGCCGATTACTATCTAAAAAGCGGTGTATGTACTGGCTGTCCAACGAACTATCCAAACAGTGATGGTGGGGCAACGGCCATAACACAATGTTACAGCAATACAAAACAACGTCCATGGACGGGTTCAGAAACACCGTGCAAAACCCCAACTGGATGCGCCAGTGCAAAATGTAAAACTTGCAGTCTGTCAGCCTGTAATTATGTTGCGTATTCTAATGCAACTGGTACGGGGGATGGTGAACACAAATCTGGATGCACAACAAATAATGCGTCATGTCAGCAGGAAGTTGATACCGTAACAGCGGCCGACGATCATTATGTCAATTCAAAAACATGTCCTGCGTGTCCGGATACGTATCCGAATTCGGATGGTGGTAATATATCAGCTTCGTATTGCTATAAATGGGGAACCAAGACGGGCAGCCAACAAAATGGTGAAATACCGAAAAATTGCGCCAGTGTTACATCATGGAGTGCTTGTCAACCCGGGACATGCCAATATAAAGATTACAACGGTGCAACCGATGGCACATGCACACCGTCTAATTGTGTCAAAGACCCGGCGGCGGTAACGGCAAAATCTGGATATTATGATGCAGGCACCACATGTCCAGCATGCAGCACAGTTGGTGATGGTTCGTATAAATTATCCGCAGATGGTAACGAAGGCGGTAATACAAAATGTTACAAGGCATGTACACGCGCCTGTACACAGCAAACATGTCCGGCAAATGCGACATGTACACACGGTTCACAAACGACCAGCGGCACACAGTATTATGGCGGTTCGTGCAGCGCGGCGGCATCAACATGTACAATAAAAATAACATGCAATTCAGGATACACATTGAAAGACAACGAATGTGTCGCAAATACATATACTGTGACATATAAAAATGGTGGTGGCACAGGTTCAGATAAAACGCAATCTGTGACGTATAATGCAAACTTTACAACAAAGCCAGCAAGCACATTTACACGTCCTGGATATACGTTCAGCAGTTGGGGTGGCAGTTATCCAAATCCAAACCAGTCGTATAAATATACAACTGTTGGGAATACAACACTGACTGCACAATGGGCTGCATGTGCCAACAATCCAACTGGTGAAAACACATGTGACTGTGGCGATGGCAAATATCCAAACGGTTCAGGCTGTTCGAACTGTGTTGTCAGTTGCAGTGGTGTTTCTGGATTTACACTGGGACAATATAATGTTTGTGAATCCCAGACAAACAACATATGTTATCGTAATTGCACGATATCGGATGTTGCAAATTCAACCGCAGTAACAGGGACTGTGACCAAGGGCGGTACAAGGACATGTAAGCCCACAGCTTGTAAAACAGGTTATCAGGTGTCCGCTGATGGAACAAAATGCGAACTAAAAGAATACACAATTACACTGAAGAAAAACGGTGGTACTGGTACAATCAATGGGTATACAGGTACAACAGATGCCAAAATCACATGTAAACACGGTGAAGTGTGCACACTGTCTGATGATGATGCGCTGACCCGTGGTACCAGTGGCGAATATACCTTTGTTGGTTGGGGTACAGAATCAACATGTACCAGTGGTACATTCCAAGAAACATTTACTGGCAGTGCAACCAGATATGCGTGCTGGTCACAAAACACAACAAAATGTGAATCTGGTAAATATTACGATGGCACCAACCACGTCGCATGTCCAAAAGACAGTTATTGCACAGGAACGGGGTCTGTAAACGTCGGTACACCTGGATGTATGTCAGAATGCCCGGGCACCAGCCAAACATCTGGTACTGGGAACAGCAGTATTACGGCATGTTATATCACATGTTCTGGTGGTTCAATTACAAATGGTACACGTACCCCAGTGGAAGCAAATCCACATTATACCAGCACTGGGACAGCACCAACATGTAAATACAACGCATCATGTAACCCAGGATACAAGCCTGTGAATCAAGGCACGGCAACTGCGGCATGTGAAATATGCGAAGCTGGCGAATACTGTCCTGGTGGTGGCGAAGGTCCGAAATCTTGTCCATCAGGTGGTACATCAGCAGCTGGTGCAGGCGCTATTACTGAATGCTATGCTGCATGCACAGGGGTTATAACAGTGGAAAATTCAACATCTGTTAAATCTGATGGTAAAAAGTATTATAATGGCACGGAATATCCAGCATGTACATATGATGTAACCTGTGAATCAGATTATAGCGTTCAAGATAATCATACTGCCGCGCCGTATTGTCAATATACTGGCGATTGTCCGCCGGGGTCTTGGTGTGATCCAGACGAAGATAACGGGCAACCACAACCATGTCCAGAAGGCGGCACATCTGATGGTACAGCAACATCACCAGAACAATGCTTTGTATCATGCAATCGTGCAGGTGCGATAACGGGTGGTACACTGACATCCAACGCCAGTGACACAGATGATCGTCAATACTGGAACGGTACTGAATATCCGGCATGTACATACCATGCAGATTGTGATGGTGGATATGTGGCGGATAACCAAGACACTGCGACCGCAACATGTATACCGTGCGACGGCGGTGATAAATGTCCGGGCGGTGATGACGAATATGATCCAGATCCATGTGACGAAGATTGGTATTGCGAACCGGGCAAAGAACCAAAGCAATGTCCGGATAATGGCAAGTCTGAACAAGGGTCTGATTCAATCACAGATTGCTATCAGCCATGTGCAGAATCCATTACAATATCTAATGGAACAACAACATCCACGGGCGATGCATATTACAAGATTGAATTATCTGGGTATCCGCAATGTACGTGGACGGCAAACTGTAACGAAGGGTACGAAGCACAAAACAGTCCAGGCACGAATCCGTCGTGCACATGGGCAGACCCAGACGCATGTCCAAAGAATCATTATTGCCCACCAGAAACTGGGGAAAAAATACCGTGTCCAGATGACGAATATGGTAACCAAGGGTTCACTGAAACGACAGGTGCAACATCACCAACCCAGTGTTATCACGACTATGATCCGTACAGTGGATTCAAATATGGTACGGCCGGGGCCAGATGCTTCTATCAGACTATATCATCTAAGTATGATAATTGCAGTGTGTCAGAAGTTCATACTTGCATCGGCGGATATTGGTATGACAGTGGTATGGAATGTTCACCAACATCCAGTGGTACATACAGTCCAGATGGCAATGTAAACAAAATAGACTGTCCGAAAAACCCAACAGGTGGCAGTGTGGCATCGTCTGCCCAGGCGGATAGTTTCACACAATGCTATATGGCATGCGAACTGGATGTTGATAATGCCAGTACGGTTGCAGCAACAAATCCAAATGTATATGGTATCAGTGCAACAGAATACCAGGCGTGTGAATATACTGTGACATGTAATACTGGGTACACAGTTCAGAATAACAAGTCTGAAAACCCGACATGCCAGGCAAATAAATACACCATTACATTGGATAAAAATGGTGGTACTGGTAATACACCGGCAACAATCCAGTGTACTTTTGACAGTGGCGCATGCGAATTACCGGACACAGATGGGCTGACCCGTCCGGGATATACAGGCCAACGCAAGTGGTGCACAAACAAGGATGGAACTGGGACTTGTCATTATGCAGGTCAAAGCACAACCGCCAATATATCCAGTACTGGTACAAATATAACGTTGTATGCAGTATGGGTACCAAATGTGTACACTGTGAATTTGAATCACCAAGACGCAGATGTCGCAGGTGCACCAGCAACAGTGTATCTGAAATATGCAACTGGTTGGTTCAGCAACCAAGGTGCAACATCTGGTATTTCTAAACTGAGTACCGTTCCAACAAAAACTGGATATGAATTTGCAGGGTATTACAGCGCAATATCTGGTGGTGTTCCGGTAATCAATTCAACAGGTGTGTTCCAGGTGACAGAAAATGCGTTGACGTTCACAACAAATGAACCGGCAACAATATATGCCAGATGGTCAGCCGGTACAACGCACTGTGACGCAGGTACATATTATACCGGCACAGGTACAACATGCGCACCATGCGAAGCCAATAATTACTGTCCGGGTGGCGATTTCGCAACCGACAGTGGCACCCCAGAAGGTATGGAAAGCTGTCCAGAAAACGGGTTATCACCCAGCGAATCTGAATCAGCCACGGCATGTTACAAAACAGGTCTGGATTATACCGCAACACATGGGGCTGGGACGCAAACGTGTAATTGGGATACAAGCGCCAGATCGTACAGTGCAAAATGCCAAAATATCAAAATTGATATGTGCGATGCAGGGTATTGGTTAGAAGATGCTGATAATGATACAGATTGTACAGCGGTCGGTATCGGTAATTACAGTGGCGATGAACAAATAACCCGTAACGCATGTCCAAACGGCGGAACCACAGATACAGATACTGCATCGTCGGTTCAAGAGTGCTTTAAGACAGGTTTGGATTACAGCGCGACGCATGGTTCTGGTAAGCAAACTTGCTTCTATTCGTTCGGCGAAGGTGCAGATGCGGTATATCAACGCGACTGTCACACCCAGACAATAGAAAAATGTTGGGCTGGTTATTATCTGGCGGCGCCGGCTGATACAGATTGCACCCCAGTTGGTCAAACATATTACAGTGGTGAAGACGAACTGGAACGCCATCAGTGCCCTGCGAACAGTACCACAGGCGACGAAACAACTGCTGGTTCAATCACGCGGTGCAGAAAAGATCGCCAGCCAGTTACCACAGAACATGGCGCAGGTGAACGTACATGCTTCTATACCGGTGGCGAAGGTGATGATGCGTACTTTACGACAAATTGCCAGAAAATCACGATGACCAGTTGTCATGCGGGGTATTGGTATGATTATCAACAGGCCGCAGAAGACTGTGTCGCAGTTGGCATCGGATATTACAGTGTCGTAAACGAAATGCAACGTCATATGTGTCCAGATAATGGAACAACGAAAACGACAACCAGTGCAACATCCGCTGAATGTTATCGCGACGATATGGCGTGCGATATCGAAAATGGATTCGGTGAACAAACATGTAACTATAACGAAGCTGATGATGAATATACTTTGAATTGTCAGACATGTTATGTGACAAGCTGTGAATCTGGATTTTCACAAGTTGGTAATACATGTATCGAATGTCCCGAAGACAGCGTATGTGAAGGTGGCGAACAAAAAACGTGTGCGTCACTGACAGATGGCCAGTATCCGAATTCAGATCCGGGTACAGAAGATGTGGCATTGTGCTATCGTGACTGTGCATTGGCAGAAAATGCCGCTGCAATGGACGGACGTGATTATTATGACAGCACAGATACATGTGAAATTGCACGCTGTGCGGCCGGATACACATTGGATAACGGTCAATGTATCGAATGTCCCGAAGGCAGTTTCTGTGACGGTGAAACCGACCCAGAAAATCCGGGCGATGATGTGAAATCGTGTGCAGATGTTGGCGATGGCAGTTGGCCTTTGTCACAACCGGGTGCACAAGATGAACACGGATGTTATCAGACATGCGAAGCATATGAAATTATCAATGGTACCGCAGAACCGGTGTCAGACAAGGCGTTCTATCCAAATGAATGCGAATACGAAGGCGTATCTGATACGGGCAATCCATGTGAAATCATTGATGGTGAATGTGTCGAAACAATGTGTTTGGGCGGATACGAAATGATTGATGGGGTATGCGAACCATGCGACCGTGAATATGCACTGTCATATAAAAATACAGGCGTATGTCAAATCGCACAATGCGTATTGGGATATCATCCAATCGGTGATCGTTGCGAACCTAATGTCCAAGAGTGCGCTGCCCCGAACGCAGTATATGCAGAAAAGACATGGAACACAGCCACAGGTGCGTTTGGGTCTTGCATGATAAAAGAGTGCGAATACGGTTACCATATCGCATCCAACGCATGTGTATCAGATATCCAACCGTGCAATGTTGAAAACGGAACTGGATTTAAAGAGTGGGACAGCGATATCAATGATTGGGGCAAATGTGTTGCGACACAATGTAACCCAGGTTACACAAATGACCCATCAGAAACAAACGAGCTGACCAAGCAATGTGGTGAATGCAAGAACAAATATAGTGTTATGGGTAAATTGGCGGCCAGCAGTTATATCCAAGGTTGCGAAATCGCGTCCTGTATGTATCAAGGTGAATTGTACAATCTGGAAAATAACGAGTGTGTACCAATTTGCCCGATGACAGAATACGAAGACGAAACCGGAACCATGGTGTGGGATGACGTTTCCAAGAAATGCGTCCGCACATGTAACGAAGGTTACACAATGTGGTAAAATATATCCCGGGGTTCCCATTAAATCCCGGGATATTTATTATTTCACAGCACAAAAAAACGCCACCACGGGCGTTTTTTTTATTTACGACATATGCCCCCTATTCCAATGGGCATGCAGATGTGTATTCATAACTGCCTGTATCATCAGTGTATGTTACCCCAGCAGGCGCATACATTATGCATTGGCCACCTGGATTGGATATCAGGCACGATGTGGCTGAACCTGCATTGACATAGCCAGATGGGCAACTGGTGCCAATGATTGTATATTCTTGGTAAATTGTTTTGTATCCGGCCGGACATGTTGTTGACGGTGCATCTGCATGTAATATTGTCGGACAAAACATGAATATTGCAATAACTGGTATAAAATAATTTTTCATTTTGTATCCCTTTATAAAATTTTTTATTCCAATGAACTGAATAACTTGGTTTTGAACGTCAACGGATTATTCCCAGTCGAAGATGTTTTATACATGGTACGTGCACAAAAATATCCACACTTGGACGCGCAATCGTCGGCGGTCATTGAGGATATATCCATACATAAAGAATCTGTACACACCTCTGGACTGACCCAATAAGTAGATATCGCAGGTTCAATCATTTTACACCAGCAATACTTGTTTCCGTTTGCCGCGCTGCGTGATAATGAAGTGCGCGTGTCGCCAACGCCGCTGGGGCGCAAACTGGAACATGCCGCAATGCCATTGATATTGGTGCCGCCACAACTGGCATACCAACCAATTTGATATTGATAATTGCTATATGAAGATGTACATGTTTGCGACGGATTTAATTTTACACATTTTACAACACTGGAATCGCCGCCAACAATCGCGCCGGCCGTACCAATACACAGCCATGCAATGCCAACAGAAATGCCAAATACAGATATTTTTTTCATATATGCCCCCAAGATTGCAAACCACCGTTTATTTTCGGCATTTTGGGCAAATAAAAAATCCCAGAAAACTGGGGTTTTTGAAACAAATAAAAACGCCACCATAAACGGTGGTTTGTTTTCGGCATTTATTTCGTATTTTATGATATCAAAAGAACTGTGTTCCGTCAATATTATTTTATTCGTACCAAAGAAAAATAGATTTTTATATCAACATAATATACAATCAATGTTATGAAAAAATACGATGTGATTATTATTGGTGCTGGGGCGGCTGGATTATCTGCGGCGGCGGTGGCATTATCCCGTGGGCGCCGCGTGGCAATATTAGATATGGGTAACGTGCCGGCACGTAAAATTTCTGTATCTGGGGGTGGGCGTTGTAATTTTACTAATAATGCTGTGGCGGCAAATAGATATTTTGGAAATAATCCTGATTTTGTTCGCAGTGCCATTGCACGGGTTAAACCAAACGATATATTAAATTGGGCGCGCCAAAACAATATTAAATGGACAGAAAAATCACCTGGGCAATATTTTTGTGTTGATGGCGCAAATGTGATTGTTGACGCATTGATGCATGATGCACATGGTGTAGATATATGGACATCAACCGTTGTCACGGGTGTCAGTCGCAATTTAACTGGCTTTTTAATCCAATCAGACCAAGGCGATTTTGCGGCACAATCTGTTATTGTGGCAACAGGCGGAATATCTTTTTCTGCATTGGGGGTATCAGATATTGGATATAAAATTGCAAAACAATTTGGGCATAAAATTATACCGGTGCGCCCTGCACTGTGCGCAATCGCAACGCATGTGTTTGCATCTGATTTATCTGGGATATCTGTGGATACAGAAATATGTGTTGGACGTGAAAAAATTCGTGATTATATGCTGTTCACGCATTTTGGGGTTGGTGGCCCGGCCATATATCGTGCAACAGTCCGTGACTTTAACGATATTATAATAAACATGGCGCCAGATACAAATATATTCGATATATTACGTCGCGCAAAAACATCCAATGGACGCAAAAGTGTTGCCGGAATTTTATCTGAAACATTGCCGAACAAATTGGCGAAATTGATATGCAGCGACACCGGTCATATCGCAGATTATAAAGATTCAGAATTACAAAAAATCGCAGAAAAAGTAAATCATGTCGTTATTCCACGTAATGATATAACATTGCACGGCATGCCCAGCGCCGAAGTTGTTCGTGGTGGCGTTGATACCAGCCAAATATCATCTAAAACAATGGAATCCATGATATGTCCTGGATTATTCTTTGCTGGTGAAGTAATGGATATTGCCGGTGATTTGGGTGGATTTAACCTGCATTGGGCATGGGCCAGCGGACGTGTGGCTGGTGAAAATGCATAGTGGAAAACATACCTGTGTAAATTATATGTGCAATATTGTACAGTCCGAAAAAAACAAAAGGCGGCGATAACATGCATGAAATAAAATTCACTGCACAGGATAATAAAAAAATAATTTGTACGCTGTGGGACGATGTCAAACATCCTGTTGGCGTTGTGCAAATTATTCATGGTATGGACGAACATGTATCCAGATATAATCGATTTGCTAAATTCTTGAATAATAATGGATATATCGTGTTTGGCGATGACCACCGGGCACATGGACGAACAGCCACCGACATATCAAAAATAGGACAACCAGATGGTGATGCTGATTTGTTTGCATCAACCGTATCTGATGAAATCGCAATATCAAAATATTTGAAGAAAAAATATAAATTACCAATATTATTGTTTGGCCACAGTTACGGCAGTTTTATAACCCAACGTATTATCGAAGAACCAGACTTGGTCGCCGCAGGTGTATGTTTATCTGGTTCTGCAAAATATCCTATGCCTTTGTTGGTATTGGGGGTATGTGTTGCATTTATTGGGAACAAGTTGTTTGGCCCAAATGCACCAGCACGATTGATAGAATATTTTTCACCAATTCGTGGAAAAATTGGTGGTGGCAGTAAACTGACCCGTGACTCAGCCCAGGCCGCTATGCATGACGCCGACCCAATGCGTGCAAAATATTTTTCTTATGGTTTTTATTTATCGTTATTCAAAAATTTAATGAAATTATCTGGATATGTACATCATGATTTACCATTACTGATTATCAGCGGCAGTCGTGATTTAGTCAGCGCCAACAGTCGTCTGGCAACAACACTATATCGTATGTATAAATCACAAAATCCAGAAAACGTCACAATGATAATTTATCCTGGCGCCAGACATGAATTGCTGATGGAAATCAATTACGCCCAAGTTCAACGTGATATATTAAAATTTTTTAATTCTGTGATACGCAAATATCGGAAAAAGTCAGCGGAATAAGCCCCATCAATGCATCTGGCGTAATTTCAACCTGGTACCCGATGCGGCCAGCACTGAATATAATCGTATCAAAATTACGTGCGGTTGTATCAATAACTGTTTTGAACTGTTTTTTCATGCCGATTGGACTGCACCCACCATGTACATATCCGGTTAAACCCAACAAATCACGCATTTTTAACATATCGATTGATTTTTCACCCACCGCAGTGGCGGCGCGTTTCAAATCCAGTTCAGAACATACAGGAACCATAAACACATAATGATTTCCAGAACGTGCAACCGTTACCAATGTTTTGAAAACCTGGGCCGGATTTTGTCCCAATGCCGCGGCAACAGCCCCACCATTGACCGCCCCAGTATCCACATATGAATACGATTTATATGGCACATGGTGCGCGTCTAAAATTCGCATAACATTGGTTTTTGTTTCCATAACAATATGACTTTATAACATATAACCATACAATGCAACACGCGTTATATTAAAATCGCATATGCCGCAAATGCCACCAAAACGAGTGATGGTGGGAACGCCGATATTTTACCATTGGTGATTTATACGTCGGTGAAATTGATAATGCAGATTGCAAGAAATCGTATCCGCGTTTTCTGGCACGCGATATGTTTTGCGACACATTGGTATAATTTATTTTTTTAGCAAAATGACGTCGTTCTGAAATAATATCAGACGCATCAACCAAACGTTTATGTCCGACCAGTTTCATCAATGTATCAATTCTGTCATTACCACGGAAATAGGTTTTTAATGTTATAAACTGTTTTTCAAAAATCATAGAAAAAACAGTGCCATGAAACGAATCTGTAACAACATACTTTGCATTTTTTATAATGTCCAACCATTGGCCAATCGGTCTGAAATTGCCGTTTTCATCACGATATGCATCAACCAAAATATAAGATTTACCCAAATCACGCAATACGTTTGGTGACGCATCTAACATATAATATGCAACGTATTCTGTTTTTGGTAAATCAAATTTATCTGCATCAATAATGGGTTGATATTCTGACGCAGTCAGCAACATTGTTGGATCACATACCACTGGAACATCATCAATACCAAATTCATTACGCATGATGTCAGAACCGCTGTGTTCACGCACAGATAACGCATCAAAACGTTTTAAGCAGCGTTTGGCATAACGTTTCAATTTTGAATTCATGCCTGTTTCGCTGATTCCAAAACTGGGGGCATATGCCAATAATGCTTTATTTCCATATACCCAATCCAGGTAATAAGCAAAATTATTATGCCATGGATGACGAACAACCTGGTCACTGCCAATTATAAATTTATCAAATTTTTCATTTATATTATTTTGTAAAGATTCTTTATTTGTGCAAATACCAGTTGTGTTCAAAAAGCGTTGCTGAAATTGCCAGAACACATGCCGATTTGATACACGATATAATTCTGGGTCTGGGATAAAGCATATGGTTGATGGGTTATACCCTAAATTCTGGACCGCACGTTCCATGGCGTATCCAACCAAGCTGGCACCATAATTGCAATCTGTTTTTGATGAAAAATTCATTATAGCAACATCTTTGGTATCCAAGTTTTTATTTATAATGTCGGCCACACTGTCTGAACAAGTGTTAAAATCATTTATAAATTTTTCTCTGTTTTTATGTTGTGCACATGGACGCGCCAACACAGGATTACCACGAACGATATCTGATAATTTTACTGGGCGAACAAAACTTAAAGATTTGCGAATATTATCAAACGCGTCCGCGCCACGCGGCGTATTTATCAGCACCGCAGAAATTCCACGCTTTATATTACGCCGTTTATCAATGCGTTCATAACCCCAAAAATCACCCAATGTTATATCACTGGTACGTGGGGTTGTTGCAAATTTACATGTCGCACAAGATTTCCGCAGGTATAAATTCTGTAAAAATCCGTTCATGTATTCATATTGCGGATATGGCCGCGTCACGCAATCGCCATTATCAAAATAAAATGTTACATTATATGGACAAGACGGATTATTCAATGCGTGTTCTTTATCCCGGAAATTTATATTTATTATTTTTCGCCCATTGGCAATGTCTTGTATATAACGACGCCATACCATCGGTGATGGCGCGCCATGGCAAAATATATCACACGTCAGCAATTTATCATAATCGCGACGCAAAAATCCGTATAATCCGGCAACTTGACACGGGGTGCCTGAAAATAAAACACGTTTTCCGTCGTCTAATAATTTCTTGATTTGTACGTATACATTATTTGTATTTGATTGCACATATTTACTGACACGTAATTTATCTAAATCATCCACAGACGAAATTATAATATGCTGAACATCCCAATCACTATTAAACGCCGCCCCACATACATATCCACCATCAGATAAAACAGATTCTGCCAATATACCAAATATGCCGCCACTGGAACTGCGCATTGCGTTTTTGTCATCAGAATATGCCGCATAGCATTTTGGACAATCTGTTTTCGGCCGGAATCCAGAAAACATCGCCGGACATACAGATGTACACATACCGCAATTTATACACTTTTTAGTGTTTATGTTTGGATATAAAAATCCGTCGTCTGATTTCTGCATTTTTATTGCACCCACAGGACATATATTTGCACATGCACCACATCCAACACATTTAATTCCAACATATTTTATATTCATTGATTTGCCACCTTGTTTATGCACACGGGTATGGGATTTATATCCTATATTATGCAAAACATGCATACATTAGTCAAACCATAAACCAGGGGCGGCATAAATTCAGTTTTATCTGTACACACCCATCACAAAGATATTATTATTTATATTATGAGTAAAAATAAATCCGTACCAGAAACATATCGCGATAAAGTATTGATATACGCATCGCAAAAATATAAAACACACCCAGAATATTTATGGGCGCGATATCCGACATATGCTGTTTTGCGACGTGGTGACAATCGCAAATGGTATGGTATTGTTATGACGATACCACGTGCACGCATTGGATTAAATGGCGACGGTATAATTGATATACTAAACATAAAATGTGATACAGAATTATATGAAATTTTACGTGGAACCCCCGGCTTTGTACGCGGATACCATATGGGCGGCACATGGATTTCAGTATTATTGGACGGCACAGTACCATGTAATCAAATTTATGCATTGATTGATAACAGTTATGAACAAGTCAAAAAATCAAAATAACACTGTCGAACCTGCAATCTGCGATTGCAGCAGTTCAAACCCTTTGCCCCGGGTTCGAATCCACATTATCAATCACAATAAAAATCACGCCACAAGGGCGTGTTTTTTATTGTGGCGGTGCAAGAAATCTTTTACCTTTGGCTTATGAAAGACCTGCGCCCAACACACAATCAAAACAGCCAAAATCATAAAAAACAGGGAAAAACAGGGAATTTTTGCAAAAAACGGTACTTTTAGGCAATTTTTACACAACCTAGATTAGAACATACCCGCAGATTTTCGGGATTTTCACCCTGCTCTGCACAAAAATTCCCTACAAAAATAACAGGGAATTTTTTGGACTATATCAGGGAATTATCTGCGAATAACAGGGAACTTTATTTCAGCCCCCGTTCCACCTGAAACGAACCAAGGTGCGCCAACATTACCCAACTTTGACATTGCGGTATGTCTGTGATGCCTTGTATCCAATAAAAGGTGCAAAGTAAAAAACAAAATACTTTTTCGGTCTGTATTCTAAAAAATATGCAATTTTATAAAGTTTTTGGAATAGAGACCGAAAAACTTATTCTATATTATCACTTTTTCTTAAATTACACTTGCTACACAATAACTGAATATTATCTGGCGTTGTTGAAAAGCCACCTTTGGAAAATGGAATTATATGCTCATAATGCAAATTTGTACTAGAACCGCATTTTACGCATTTACCCTGATCTCTTTTCCATACAATTTATCAGCCTCAAATAGTCGTTATTTATCTCAATAAACCAACAAATTACTACATACCCAGCACTTAGTTTTATGCTTTAAACTGAGACGCTTTTCTAAATTTACCAATTTTATCTATAAATTTATGTATATCTAATGCGACAATATCAATACCATATTTCATTTTTTGCCACTCTGTTGCCTCTACGGTGTCTGTATGAATTGTTGGGGCGACAAAAACAGCAAAAGCATCTTTTCTTTTTGCTTGCTTAATTTCCTTCAAATGCCTCCCGATCGGAATTATCTCATTATTTACCTGATCCGTGCGATTACACATCAATGACACCTCATAATAGCTGTCACAATCATCGTCATAGCACTCTATATCGGCTACTCCACCAGACGCAGTAAATACAGGCAATCCTTCATCATCTACAGAATAATTTGGATTTACGTCCAAGCCTTCAAAATGTTGAACTAATGCTACACTTGTTAAAAACTCTAATCTTGTCGGAGCATTTATATATCGTAGCACTTGATCTTTACTTTCCTTTTTACTACAAACGTTCAGCAATTCCTGAATTATAAAATCTTTTGAGTTGTCAGCTGCATATTTATATAAAGTATTCTTTCGAACATCTTTATAATCTACATGATTTTTATCTTCTATTTGTAGAATTGTTTTGTCTATGGTACCCATGTAATCGATATAATCATTTTCACTATCAAATTTTGGGTATTCTGTATAATTTTGTGCAACGTAATCCGCAATAGCTTTTTCAAAAGTATTTATATCAAGGAATCGCCCATTGCCACGCAAAGACAACAAGCCGGACATTCTCATTTTCCTTATATACTCATCTACAGATTCATGACATATTTTATCCATTTTGAAATATGTACGGTTTGTACTCTCCAAAATTGATAAGCAATGTTCATATATAAATTCTTCTGAGCACATAAAACCACATTGTGCACGAATTGCCTTGATATATTTATATGCTGCATATGCATTGTTATTTCGCCAACATATTAGTATTGGTAGTTCATGTCTAGCTAATCCAGCATTATTTTCTTCAGGGTCTTCGTGTAAATATTTTATCACATTCAATAATAGTGGTAATGGCGCATTTTCGTTCAACGTACGTCTTAACGGATTATTCGTCTGATATTTCATCAATGCATTCAAAAAGATAAGTTGTACTTTCTTTTCATTACTTGGTTCTTCTAAATAAGCATCAACTAACATATGCCCTGTCTGGGTTACTATGATCGGCTCCCCCATCGCATATTTTATAAAACCGAACTCTTTTATCATTTTATACCACGTGTCAAAACGAGAATCCCAACCATACTCAAATCCAGCCTCTTTATGTTTTTGCGGAGAATTTGTTATTATCCAGTCTAATTGCGCATCTGTAAAAACGGCATCATCATTTTCTGCGATCGCTCGCAATTCTGGTGTCCTCTGTATAATCATTGGAGAATATTCTTTTTCTCTTATAAGACTTTTAACCACATTATATATAATACCAGAAGTTAAATTCTTGCCCTCATAAGGCAATATACAACGCAAAAAGTTCGGGATTCTCTCAGGATTCCTAATTGTTGTTGAGAAAGATAATGGTTTAGCTTTACTTATTGTCATAGTTTGTTACAAATACCTCCCTAGAAGTTTCCTTGATAGTATTATCATTGAAACTTATATAGTTGCTGTTAATATTATAAACCAAATATTTTTTAGACCATTCTAAAAAAGTTGTATTTATTTTTCCTTTATGGCTGACTAAATTCGTAATACCGAAGCTTATTCCTTTGCTATTCAGATAATCTAAATATTCGTATAGCCTATGTTCTTCTTTTGCGTTCCAATACTTATTATATTCTGATCCGGATATTAAATATGGTGGATCAAAATATATATAACAGTGTTCGTTTAAATCTAATTTATCTAAAAAAGTCATAAAATCAAAGTTGTAGAATTCTATCTCATGTTTTTTTATAAAATCCATATAGTTGATGATAGCATCATGTACATTTTTATTAAAATCTACATTACCAACAGGAAGATTAAATTTACCACAACTGTTAAACCTAATCATATGATTAAATCCATAAATTAACAAAAGGTAAAGGACTTCCACATCTTCTTTTTCGTTGAAGCTATCTCTCAACTTTTCATATGCGATTTTATTATACCTGGAATAATATGTTTTTACGAATTTTTTCTTAAGATCATCAGGAACTGCAATATTCTTATAAGAACATGACAACCCATATTCTTCGATTAACCTGTACAGTCTTTCTAGAAATTCATTAGGATTTTTAGAATACTTAGCCAGACATTTATGCAAAGCAATCACATAGGGATCTACATCATTTACTATATATTTATTGGCTATAGTATTTAGAAAAGAACTTCCTCCACCGACAAAAGGCTCTATATAAATCTCTATTTTTTGTGGAAACAATTTCTTTAATTGTGGCATTAACTTATATTTGTCCCCAACATAAAAGAAAGGTGAACGAATTGTACTTTTTTTCATACTCCCACCTTTGTCAGGAATACCAGTTCCTTATGTTGTGAAGCAGCTGTTTTGCCTGCATTGAATCTATGATATTCTTTTTCGAAAACTATTGTTTTTCCTCTTGTTTCTAATATCTGCTTTATTTGTTCCAGTGTTATCTTATTGCGAGAAGATGAACTTTTAGAATCATACGTGTTATTATAAGTTACAACAATATACTTCACATCCAAATTATTTATTAAATCTGCAAAAACATCAGGGGCGGAATTTCTACAGTAATTAGACATATTTTCTTCTGCAGGTTTCATAGCCGTTCCATGAAGTTTCGGTTTATCCCACTTAACAATAGTTTCCATAACATGATAAAACCTTGAATATTGACGGCTATTATATGGAGGATCAACAAATGCAATATCTGCAGTTACATGTCTAGCCAATTCATTTGAATCTTGCCTATATATTTGTACTTCATTCTTTGTTTGTATCGGTTCTATCAATTCGAACACAAAAGCCATACGAATTTTATTATCTTTGATAAAGGCCTCATAATGACCGACAGTATTTGCACATTTATCAAACGAATAAAGCAATGACGCAAGCAATATATAATATTCTTTTTCCGTTAAATTGTGATTTTTATAGTCGTCTTCTATAGACTCACGAATATAACCTATCAGTTTAGCATCTTCGTATTTAAAGTATTTTCCACCATAATTTTCTGACACATAGTTATCTAGCAATGTTTTACGATCGATATTTGAATATTTAATTACATATTGATTTAATTTTTTCTTGTCATACTTCGTTGCACCAAAAAACGCCTTATAAAAAACCTCGTTTGAGAATAAAAAGTCATTTATAATATTCTTTGTTGTCACATCTAATAACTCAGCAGTCACAACCCCTGTTCCCCCAAAAACATCAAATAAAACGTTATGTACAGAACAATGTCTTAGTATAATTTCCTTAATCCAAGGCATTAGCTTATATTTATTTCCGGTATAACGTCTATTTTGTATTTTCATAAAGGACTCTATGTTTTCCCGCATTATACTTAGAATCATAATACAAATCAAGACACTAGAGGCACTCATAAAAATATTTTTTAATAAATACGTATATAATGATTATTTACCAAAACTTTGGATAAAAACCCATAAAAATAGCATATAGCTAGTCTTGAAGCAGAAAACTGTTTTTACATACAACTAGCACAATTTTGAATCTATATACCAACTTGGCTTTCTATGCATTGCTATCATAAATTGCACAAGCATAAAAACTTCTATAGTTGTTTTTGAGATTTATAGTGTTTTTGTTTCTCAAGTTATACTATTTATAAATAAATCAAATCATATATTTAAAAAACGTAAAAAATATATTGTTAAGCCCTCAACACTATTGTTAAAGATTATTGTAGAGTATTTATATATAACTTTCAGCGCACCTAACTTAAGTCAATATGTAAAAAATTTTTTGATAAAATATAAGTTGATAACCTTTTAGTTTTTATTATATACTGTGCTTGTAGTTTCAATGTAGCATTCCAATGAAAATAACTTTTATAGATCTTTTTGCTGGTTGTGGGGGATTGTCCGAAGGTTTTATACAAGCAGGCTTTGATCCACTCGCCCACGTGGAAATGGATAAAGCTGCTTGTTTTTCTTTACGCACACGCATGGCATTTCATTGGCTTATTAGACACAAAAAAGCAAGTTTTTATACAGATTACCTAAGTGGAAAAATAACTAGAGATGAACTCTACTCAAAAATACCGAAACATATAATCAATTCTGTAATAAATGAAGAAATATCCGATAAAACAATTGAAAATATATTTACACAAATAGATGCTATCCTTGAGAATAGGCAACTAGATTTAATCGTTGGAGGTCCCCCTTGTCAGGCATATTCGCTTATTGGACGTGGCTCAACCAAAAAGAATGGAGGTATGCAAGATGACAAACGCAATTGGCTGTTTAAATATTATATCGAATTTTTGATAAAATATAAGCCTAAATATTTTGTATTTGAAAATGTTCTTGGGCTGCTTTCGGCAAGAGATAAAAAAGGGAAAAAGTATTTTGATACAATTTTAAAGGAAATCAGTAAAAACGGATATTCTGCCGTAGCAGAAATTGTATCAGCAGATTTATACGGCGTTCCACAGAACCGTAAAAGAGTTATAATTATAGGCACACGAGGCGACTTAACACCTATAAAATTACATTTATATCCTAAAAAATTATCTGCACGAATTTCTGATTTGTTTGCTGATTTACCAGAGATTCAAGCTGGTGATAAAACAAAAGATACTATAAAAGCAAAAAAAGGTTGCAAAGGGCTTTATGATTTAAATTTAAAAGATGATTTTCCAATAACTTTGCACAAATCACGTCCACACAATGAACGCGATTTGGAAATCTATCGAATAGCTGTTGAAAAATGGAACAATGGACATTTACGCCTGAATTATAATGATTTGCCTGCTAAACTTCAGACACATCGAAATAAAACAGCTTTCACAGACAGATTCAAAGTAGTTGCAGGCGATTTATTAGCTTCACATACAGTTGTTGCACATATATCAAAAGATGGACATTATTATATTCACCCAGACATAAAGCAAAACCGCTCTATAACACCAAGAGAAGCCGCACGTTTGCAAACATTTCCTGATAACTATTGTTTTGAATCTGCGGATGGCAAAGAATGTTTATCTAGTGCTTTCAAACAAATAGGGAATGCGGTGCCAGTATACCTTGCGAAACAAATTGCAGAAAGCATCAGAAAGGATATAAAAAAATCAGAAGATTAAAAAGTACTCGTTCCGATGCGTGCATTATGAAATAAGACCTTTTGACGTACATCATTTATGGACATTTCTCTTATTCTAAATAGATGAGAAGTATTTTTGGTAATATCTCTGGCAGAGATACCACTTAGATACTTTGCATCTATAATAAGAGTATATTTATAGTCATCCAACGAAATTTCTTTACTGATAATAGACCCAGATGTCTTAATCTTTAGACCATCTACTTTAGGCACTAAAAAGGAAAAGACGATTTTATGCAATCCTTCTTTTCCATTAGAAAAATCACACCCTGCAGTTATATCTATAACTCCGAATATTACTTTATTTATAATGTTATCGATTTTTTGCTTTTGATCATCATTCTTATTACCTAAATACCCGTATAACAATTCCTGTTTTCGTAACTTTGCGCTTTTGAAAAACAAACCTATTTTATCTTTTAATGCAGGATTGTTTTGTAGAAAGAGTTTGATGAACTTTCGTGAATTTATTCTACGAAAATCCCCAGGGAAAACAAACCGTGAATTATTTTCAGACGTATCTATAATCAACATCGTATTTAATACGGGTTTTAAATCATCATTTATACTCATAGCCCCCTGAATAGCAGAACAAAATATTGTATTAGACGATGAATTTGATAAAATTGTCTGATTACAAGTGTCAGCAAGTAAATAATGCAATTGCTCTATTATAATTTTTGGCTCACTTCCATGTATACGTTCTTCACTGACACTAACTTGAGCTAATGAATTCAATATTGTTCCTATTGTTGTATCTTGATTATGCTTTGACAAGATATACAAATTATCCAATGTTTGTTCGGCTGCTTGGGCCACAAGGCGTTTCCAATAAAAAAGCGAATATATGTCTTTATCAATTTCTTGAATTTTAGAATTCAGTATATCTACAGTGAAAGTATTTTTATCCAAACATAAAAATTGAATTGGTTGTTTTTGTTTTAATCCTTCATTATTTTCTAAATATGTCTTTAATGCTTCAAATTTAGTAGGATTACTTGTCCAAGCTATAAAAATATAAGCAGTGTCTTCTAGAACTAAATCATTTATAAAATCAGCAATTTGCCTATAATTTTGTTCATCATTAGCACCTGCAATTATCTTTATATCAGAACAAATTATTCTGGGAACAAATGGTAATTCCGAATATGCTGGAATCGCATTATTCGCATCTAAAATCAAAGGAACGCAACCTCCTTTTATAAACTCGTTGCGTAACTCTTCGACTTCTTCAAGGCTATCATCAATTATTATTACATTAGATAGATTTTTCATTTGTTTTAATCCTTAAAAATAAGAGCAATTGCTGCACCATCGAAAGTTCCAAACTTTTTTAACGACTTTATATCTTCTGGCAACAAAATTCTAACTTCCCCATTGATATTATCCATAATGGTTTTGACAAAATATAACCCCAACCCCATACCTGCTCCCATTGGCTTAGTTGTAACAAAAGGACGAAACAATTCCGCCCAATCCCCTTTTGGAAAGCCAGTTCCATTATCAGCAACTATCAGTGCAATTCTATCATCAATTTTATCAACATTGACACAAAGCTTCTTCTGACCATCTTTTATCCCAGCCCATCTTACATCTAGCCAATAAATTGCATTATCTATTAAATTTATAATAGCACTCGTAATTAACCGTTTAGGAAATTTGAGAGTAGCATCCTCTTGTTTATTTTCTAACAATGGACTTATAAAATGTATACTGTGACGTTCAAAACGCCTTTTATTAAGACACACAACATTCTCCAATATTGCTCTCATACTATATTCTTTGATAGCGTCCTTCTTTAATAAATCACTAATACCTTCTATCAAAGTAACTGCGGTATCAATGTCTTGCTTTATCGATAATATATCTTTATTAGATATATCAGATTTGATTCTAAACAAGATTTTCTCTATCTCATGAATAGTTATAGCCGCATTCAATGCCGTTCCTGAGTTTAACATCACATTACGCATCTGATTATATGCTTTTTCTACTTTATTAATTTCAAGTTGAACAGTTTCTAGCATCTTGTTTTCGCGGAGTTTTTTCTTCAAGTCTGCTATAGGATTTTCCATATCTATAATTCTATCATATGGATTTTTTAGTATTAGCCTCAATTTTTCTTTATCTTGGTTTCTATAATAAGTAAATTTTGAGATTATACTTTGTATGATACTACGAAACAATTCATACATTGAATCTTCTATAAAACCATCACGATCCGTTTTTTCGCGCAACACAGATATACTTTTATGTTCCAGATTTATAGCGCCTATTATCATTCTATTACTAATCAGCTCTCCCGGCTGATTTATTCTCTCCAAGTCTAACTGAAGCCAATCATTTCCTGGAATTCCATAATTATAAATTCTAATACCATCACGATATATACGAATTCCATAATTTTCTCTCACATAATCTTTCAGAATTTTTTTATCATTTTCGTATTGTAAAACATCATTACCAAAATCAAACACATAAAAAACGCCAGTAATTTTTCCCAGTTTTTGAGAATCATCTAGTGATTGCATAAACAAATTACGCTGTTCATTAACTATATCCAACCGCTTTATTTTACCTGATTCTGATCTAGATTTTACATTGGCTCGACTTTGCAATATTGGGCTCGGACAAAAATTATAATTAAAGCGCAACTCGCCAACTTCAAAAGAAAAATCAAATCGATAAATTGATTTTTTTATTATGTCATCTAAATTAGTTACTTCAATATTTCTAACATATGTTTCATCAATATCATTACAAATTAATTTAACATTAAATGGGTTCTTATCATTTATAATTCCAAGGCCAGCATTAACAAATGGAGAAACGATAGTATTTATTTGTTCATTAAGCTTTTTTATAGTTAAGGGCGATAGAGAATCTCGAACTTTCGTAATTGTTATCAAAGTTCCAGATTCTGATTTAATTTTTCCATCAGACTTAGAAACTTTAGTAATATTTAGCTTTATATCATCCATAAACTCGTTTTTTGATGTCTCATCCAAATCTATAGTTAATTCATATTCTGGTGAATTTTTAAATTTAGTATTTAAAGTAATTCTATCCCCAAGCTTGTATGCTGCAAATCGCCCAACTCCTTTTGCTCCCAAGGGGAACCTATGATATATTGATGATAATTTATTGTCGTTGGCCATTTTTTCTTTATTGTCCGTTCCTATAACAAGCCAATTATTTTTTATCGTATCTAAAGTCATTCCACAGCCATCATCTAGAATAGATATCTTTGTATTACTTTTATTAGATGGATTATCAATAGTAACTTTCACATATGTAGCATCGGCATCATAAGCATTTTTTACAAGTTCAAATACAGCAAGGTGCTGGGAAGCAATAAGTTCCTCACCAAGCAGTTTTAGCAATCTTGCCTTCAACTTAAACTGTTCCATAATCGTATCCTTATTCAATAAATTGAGTTTACTATACTTATTTCATATTTTCAATAATCAACTTTATTTGAGCGAATATTCCTAAAAATTAAATATAACATTTCTGGCTACAATGATTATTGTCAATCCGCAACACAAAAAATCATTGTATTGCAAAACTCTATAAAAATTATCTTATTTTATATAACGATGTCAACAGGTAGTAAAGCACACAATATTCCTATTACTAACTTGACTTTAAGACAATAGTAAGCGTAAATGCGGCAACTGATTAAAGGGGCGTCGAACGAAGTATAAATCCTATGAAGATATCAAGCCAAACAATGTTTCCACCTGCAATATGCTTTATTATTGTGCTTGTCGCATTTTGAATAAAATGGAGCATCGTATTAGACGTCGTAACAACGGTTATCTGCCCTGTCGCGACAGAATATTATTACACCGTCTGCACCGTAAAATTACGCAACTAGCCGCTATCTATAAAAACAAATCTATTTAACTTGACTTTCAGGGAAAGGTAAGCAGTAATTGGACAAACTTAAAAACATAGTAAAAACAAAGGAGTCCAATATGCCTAAATACCCTGATATAAAGGTTTATTTAACCAATCGTGATGGTAATGCTTTCGCTATACTTGCGCGCTGTAAAAATGCTCTGGTCTTAGCTGGTTTAGAAGATAAATGGTCTGAATTCTTGACCGAGGCCACCAGTGCTGATTACCCACACCTGCTTGTCACTGTTATGAAATGGTTTGAGGTTGAATAATGCCATATAAAAATCCACCTAAATCAACCAGATTCCATATTGGGACGTCCGGCAATCCGTTCGGGCGTATGCCTGCAATTACCAACAAAGACCTGTATCACAACCTGCGCATTCTACGTACGTTAGTTGATATTGCTATGCAGCAATTACGTCAAAAAGGAAACAATAATGCAACGGAAAGTTAAAGATATTTTGCCAAAAACATTTGAAGAGCTGAAAGCGTTATCACAAGATGGGCGTGCACGTTTATGGGCACGGTATTCGCCCCACCCTTTTAAGCGACAAATGCGACCACTGTGGTACTATATTCAATGCGAACGCTTAAATCTGCGTATTGAGCCAAAGTTCATCAAGAAAATCAAAAAGTATAAAGACAACCCCACCGAATGCGTAAATCGTGTATTGAAGCACAGATATAACATAGCACCCGGTACAACTATCATTAGGCACTTTCGGAATATAGAACACAAGGTCCTGGTCAATTATGACAACACGTTTTTATATAACGGAAAACAGTATCGTTCATTATCCGCCATTGCGTCTGATATTTGTGGTGCCAAGACATCGGGTCCACACTTTTTTGAACTGGATAAAAGGAAAGTAAATGTCGGTGAATAAATGTGCTGTTTATGTCCGTAAGTCAACTGAACATGGCTTGGAACAAGAGTTTAATTCCCTGTTAAATCAGGATGAATCTTGTAAAGCATATATTGCGTCCCAGGCATTTAATAACTGGGAATATGTTAGTACTTATACTGATGCAGCAATTTCTGGCGGAACCATGGAACGACCTGCATTAAAGCAAATGTTAGATGATATATCCAAAGGTTTAATAAACACAGTTGTTGTGTACAAGGTTGACCGCCTGTCCCGTTCTATCTTGGACTTTCATAATATGATGAAGTACTTTGATAAGTACAACTGCAACTTTGTGTCCATTACGCAGGCATTTGATACCAGTACTTCTATGGGTAAGTTAACATTAAATATGTTATTATCGTTTGCACAGTTTGAACGTGAAGTTGCCAGCGAACGTGTACGCGATAAAATACGCGCCAGTAAAGCCAAGGGATTATGGATGGGTGGTAATCCGCCATTAGGATACGA
>CALXMQ010000009.1 GCA_944389515.1 uncultured Alphaproteobacteria bacterium
CGCACCTGGCGGTGCTGCTCACCACTCGTTCGCACTCGACTGCGCTGCGCTTGTCTTGCTGACTCGTATGCAAGACCATCGCAATCGACCGCGGCTCTCACCCATCCTAAACTTTTTCCGACGGTCTTTCAACCTGTGGTTTTGTTCGATGTTCACATCTGAGTGTTGATGAACGTCGCGTATTATACAGTACCAACATCGCGTTGTCAATTTATCTGTTTATTTATATTATTATTCTTGCATGCGTATGCGACCATGTTATCATTACCATCAGTAAAAATACGGACATATAAAAAATAAATAAAGGTGATAAAAATTATGGATAAATCTATTTTAATCACTGGGGGCGCCGGTTTTATCGGTTCAAATTTTGTTCCATACTTTGCAAAAAAGTATCCTGGATACCGCATATTTAATCTGGACAAGTTGACATATGCGGCAAATCTGGACAATCTGGCAGAATGCAAAAACATGCGAAATTACGAATTTATCAAAGGCGATATTTGTGATGCAAATTTAATTGACGCAATTTTTCATGACTGTGATATCCGTGGCGTAATTCATTTTGCAGCAGAAAGTCACGTTGATAATTCTATTACCGGGCCACGTGCATTTATAAACACAAACATTATTGGCACATCAAATTTATTAGAATCTGCACGTAAATATTGGATGGATGCACCACATCGTACAAAGCCAGGCCATGAATCTGACAGATTTCATCATATATCAACTGATGAAGTATATGGCGCATTGGGGGCAAATGGATATTTTACAGAAACCACCCCGTATGACCCCAGCAGTCCATATTCTGCATCCAAGGCCGCATCTGATCATTTGGTCAGTGCATGGCATCGTACATTTGGATTAAATACAACCATATCAAATTGTTCAAACAATTATGGACCAAAGCAGCACCCAGAAAAACTGATTCCAAAAATTATTCAGAACTGTGTAAATTGGCAACCTATTCCGATTTATGGTCGTGGTGAAAATGTACGTGACTGGTTATATGTTATGGATCATGCACGTGCGATTGATTTGATATTCCATAATGGACGCGTGGGGCAAACATATAATATTGGTGGCAACAATGAACATACTAATATGGAAATTGTAAATACCATTTGCGAAATAATGGACAAGCGCATACCACGTGCAAATGCCAAATATTCTGATTTAATTACATTTGTCACAGATCGCCCAGGGCATGATTTGCGATATGCGATTGACGCAACAAAATTGAAACGTGAACTGGGGTGGCAAGCCCAAGAAACATTTAATCGTGGCATAATAAAAACGATTGATTGGTATCTGCAAAAAATACGCTGATAACAAAAGCACCGGCAAATGCCGGTGTTTTTATTTATCATTTTTGTGAAAAGAAATCGCAAGAATCACGGCACCTGCAACAAACATTATGCTGGATAATAATTGTCCCATGGTCAACCCCCAATCTGTTAAAAAGCCCAACTGAATATCAGGCGCCCGGAATTGTTCACAAAATATTCTGAATACCGCATACAACATTGCCAATACCCCAGACAATGCGCCAGGGCGACGACGCAATCCAGTAAAACGATACAGACAATACATTATTATAAATAACAAGATGCCTTCGGTGGCGGCTTCATACAACGGGCTGGGGTGACGTGGAATATCAGTTTGTCCAACAAACACAACCCCCCATGGAACATCAGTGGGACGCCCCATAACTTCTGTATTTATAAAATTAGCGATGCGGCCAAAAAATAATCCAATGGGGGTTATCACAGACAAAATATCCAGTATCCTGAACCCATTATTATACAAATTTCCGGATAACAAGCCGCGTCGTTTTTGTGCCCATGCGAATAAAAACACTGCGACAATTACCCCGACCAGTCCGCCATGAAAACTCATCCCCCCGTGCCATACAGCAAATATTTCCAATGGATGTGCCAAGAAAAAAGGCAGATTATATAATAACACATAGCCCAATCGGCCACCAATTATAACCCCCAGTATGATTGCCGTCAGCAAATCATCCAACTGCTTTTTATCCAGTTTTATTTGACTGGTGTCACGGCATGTAAACGCGCGTAACATAAAAAATCCGATTACAAACGCCGCAACGTATGCCAGCGCGTACCAGCGCACATCTAAACCAAACACAGAAAATGCAACTGGTGAAATCGGATTTATTGTTATCGCCATAATATATCCCATCAACGGTCAAGTGTTGATTGTAAATTTTCAATTATCGTTGTCAAACGTTTAACAGCAGCAGTATCATTTTCAGCCTGCTTTTCTAATAACAACTGGCGTGCATTGTTTAATTTTTCTGTGATTTGCGCCATTGTTTCTGCCTTATTTGGTACAGATATACTGCCAGGCTTTTGCCCAATCATTTGTGTTCTGATATGACGTTGTCTGTTATATTTTGTTGGCATATTATTTCCCCTGTTGTTTTTCTTGAATTACGCAATGTATTGTATTATATAATATGATAACTAACAAGGAGAAAAAAATGGCGATAAAAAATGTTGCAATTAAAACAAAACCTGATGCGATCAACCGTGTACAGTCAGGTGGCGGCGTTGAAACATATCTGCGTCGTATTTTTGCATTGATGTTTGGCGCCGTGGCGGTAACAGCACTGGCATCATATATCACAATGGCAACACCACTGTGGACAATATTATTCACACAAACAGGTTTATCAGCAGTATATTATATACTGTTATTTGGCGGTTTGGCGTTGGCCATCTGGGCCCAGGTTCGCGCATTTAGTTTCAAGCCAACAACCGGCGCATTGATGTTATTTCTGTATTCTGTATTGACGGGTATTGTAATGACACCATTGTTATTGGTTGCGGTAACCAGTAATCCATACACAATTTTATCTGCATTTGCCATTGCGGCTGTGATGTTTGGATGCATGGCATTGTTTGGATATAAAACGGTCAAAGATTTATCTTTTATGGGTGTATTCTTGTTTATCGGCATGATTGGTTTAATCTTGGTCGGTTTGGCGTCACTGATATGGCCGGCAATTATGGGCGGCACATTTGGTACAATTGTATGCTTTATCGGTGTATTAGTATTTGCATTATTCACCGCATATGATATGCAGAATTTGAAACGTGCATACGCAGTGTTGGGCGATGGCACACAGAAAAATCAACTGGCTGTGTTGGGTGCGTTGCATCTGTACATATCCTTTGTCGCGATGTTCCAATATCTGTTGAGTTTACTGAACAGAAATTAAACACAAACCAAAAATGGAGTAGTAAAAAATGGCTTATAAAATAGATCCAACAAAATGCATTGGGTGTCATACTTGCATGGGTGCATGCCCAGTTGGTGCAATTTCTGTTGGTGCCGATGGCAAATGTGTTATTGACCCGGCAAAATGTGTATCATGTGGCACATGTGCGGCGGTTTGCCCTGTATCGGCGATTGCCCCAGATGCAAAATAACAAATGCACAAAAAAATAACAGGGGGTCAAACACCCCCTGTTTTTATTGCAAAAACAGTTGCAAATATACAAATTCTGTATAACAATAAATCGGTAAAATTTTAGGGGATAAAAATGCCAGCAAAAACAGTAAATGATATTGTCGCATTGTGCAAGCGGCGTGGATTTATTTTCACAGGTTCTGATATATATGGTGGTATGGGCGGTACATACGATTATGGCCCGTACGGGGTGGAATTGATGAAAAACATCCGCAATGCATGGTGGAACGCCATGATATATTCCCGTAATGATATCGAAGGTTTAGATGCCGCAGTTATTACCAACCGTTTAATGTGGAAATATTCTGGACACGAATCCAGTTTTTCAGATCCATTGGTTGAATGTAAAAAATGTGGTGCCCGTATGCGCCAAGATAAAATGCGCGACCAAACAAAATGCGATAATTGCGGCAGTACTGATTTAACACCGCCCCGTGCGTACCAGTTGATGATGGGGCTGTCTATTGGTGCAACCGCAGACGGCGCGATAAATGCATACTTGCGCCCAGAAACAGCAACCACAACATATACGAATTTCAAAAATGTTTTAGATGCACGCCCACACAAATTGCCGTTTGGGATTGCCCAAATTGGCAAGGCTTTTCGTAATGAAATTTCACCGCGTGGTTTCGTTTTCCGTATGCGCGAATTTGAACAGGCGGAAATGCAATACTTTGTAAATCCATCGGATGACGAAAAATATTTTGAAATGTGGAAACAAATCCGCATGGCATGGTGGATTGATGTTTTGGGCATCCCGGCGGAAAAATTGCGCTTTACACCACATGAAAAATTAGCCCATTATGCCAAGGCCGCCGGTGACATCGAATACGAATTCCCAGATGGTTTTGATGAAGTCGAAGGTATACACAATCGCCAAGATTTTGATTTGGGTTCACATACCAAGGGTCAAAATGAATTCAAAATAAATGCACATGTTATGGAAAATCATGACAGTACTGTGAAATTAGCGTACAGTGATCCACAAACCGGCGCCAGTTTTATTCCATACGTAATTGAAACTGCAATGGGTGTAAATCGTGCGATGTTTGCGGTTATGTTGGATGCGTATACCGAAGAAGAATTACCAGACGGTAAATCACGCGTGGTGTTAAAGTTAAAACCAGCACTGGCACCGGTCAAAGCCGCAGTTATACCATTGGCACGCAATGTCCCAGAACTGGTAACAATCGCAAATAATATTGAAAATGATTTGCGCAAATTAAATATTGGCCGCATTGAATTGGAAAATTCTGGTAATATTGGTAAAAATTATCGTCGTCATGACGAAATTGGAACCCCAGTATGCATAACGGTTGACCATCAAACGATGGAAGATAACACCGTAACATTGCGTTATCGCGATACTATGCACCAAGAACGCATTGATGTGGCAGATGTGCCGACCAAAATTATGGAAATAATCAATAAAAATGAAAAATAAAAACGGGGCAACGCCCCGTTTTTAATACATGCAATTTTGGTCCACAATTTCAAATGTTCCTTCATCCCCAGTTAGTTCCTTTCCATAGCCAATATAGCACCCAGATAAAGATGTATTATTTGACATACGTCTTATTTCACCAGCCATCCCATACGTGCCATATTTATTCTGGTATAATGGACATCTGTAACAACTGGTTGGTCCATTAGGTGTCACAACATTTCCGTTATAATACCCATTATTTGGGTCGCATGAATATACTGGTTTACATTTACCGTCTTCACATTTCTCGTTATATTTTAGTCCCGGTTTGCCAGATACATCTGTTCCACCGACAACCCACCCCGGACAATCCCTGTTTGAATTGCATCCTGACTCGCATTGTGTCACAGTAAACGTACCTGTTGCACTGGTACACCCAGGAATTTTTACAGTCGCCGTCTTTTCCAAATATCCAGATTGACAACCACCCGTACAATCTTCTACGGGTCCCAGTAAACCATCCAAATCCGTACCAATATATGTACGGGTGCCCCTGGCACAACCATTTTGGTTGGTAAATGTTTCTTCCACATAACCAAGCATTTCTAAACATTCTACTTCCTCAGGATTTGTTTCTTTTACACATTCCCAATAATACAAATCGCCACAATTTTGACCAGTAAGCGGGGTTGTAACTCTTCGTCGTACATAACCCCACGTACATGCGGAACATTCACGGTATGCAATGGTTGGTTTATTTCGTGCCGTACCAAAACAACGGCGAACTACTTCTATATCATATCCATTATTACCATTATCTATCAATGCGCAATGTTCTGGTTCCAGTGGTCCAATCGTTCCAACAGATGTCGTACATGAATCACCCACCAAGCCTTCCACACACATCAGCGCATTTGCATTATTTGTCATACATAAATACAACGTCGTCGTCAACAACCCACCGATTTTTTTCGGCAAAAAAGGGGGAATAAAAAATGCAGAAAATGGGGATTTTTTCAAAAATAAAAACGCCGATTTTAATCGGTGGTTTATTTTCGGCATTTATTTATGTTTATTTTACCCCAAAATCCGCCCACACGTCAATATCATTTTGACAATAAATGAATATAAATTTGAAATTAAAACGGGGCGTTGCCCCGTTTGTTTATTCTGATGTTACCGATGTCATTGCAGGTATAAACACCATATCATTATATGAACTAAGATATCTGTTACCGGTGGCACAATATACCTTTTGCAGGGAATCTTCGTATTCACGAACCGCGGTCACCCAACGATTTTGTACATCCATTTGTGCGCCTTGGTATCCAGACAAACCGCCCAACGCACCGCCAACTGCGCCACCAACCAATGTACTTTTCAGGCGTGCTTTATTTCCAAAGTCAATCAAACTGCCATCGGCGGCATCAACCAACATCGGATAAAAATTCTGGATATCCGCATTTGTTGATTCTGGTAATGTATATGATGTGCCATTACCACTGCGTCCATAAATTGGAATTGCATTGCTGTTATTACGTTTCCATTGACGCCAATCAGATTGATTCATACCAAATGCCTTGTCACGCATTTCAATCATTGCCGGTATTTGTCGGTCGATTGTACCAGCCGCAGAAATTTTGGCATAAATACCATTGCCAGCGCCGGGCTTTATTACATTGACACCATTTTCTGTTTCCATATGATATTGCTTGCTGGCATCAGAACGTACATTTTCAAAGTATTCATCAATTTCTTCGATATTTATGTTTGGATACGCTTCTAATTCAATGGAAACCAACTGTTCTGATTTACAGTTTTTCATATCTTTATCGCATACATACGTATCGCCATTTTCAATATTATAAAACGCTGTTTGGGCACCAGATAAATCCAAAGGTGAACTGGCCACCAATGCGCCCCACAGACACGTTGTTTCCCGTTCCACCCCGTTTTCAGTAATACGACAATCTTCGATACGCAATACAGAATCACCAGTCCCAGACATATTGCCAATTACACTGCCGGCGGCGGCATTTACACCAGTTGATAATATTGTATCACCAGCAACCTTGCCGGCATATGCGTTACCAGCCATCAATGCAGCACCAGATAATGCACCAATAACCGTACCCTGGATTTTATTTTTATCAGTACCCAATAAACTGTCACTGCCAACATCATTGGCACCAGCCATATTTCCACCCAATCCACCAATCAATGCCCCCGCAGCAATTTTAATCCCAGCATTTTGCTTTTGTTCTTGATTCATTTGGGCAATAACATCATCCATTGTGGGCGCCGCATCCGCAGGAAACATAAAACTTTCCACCGCTGATACGTTCATTGTCGCTTCGGGAAATTCAGAAATATTACACCGTATCGTGTCACCGGCCGCCAATGTCGCACGCGCCAAAACAACATCACTGCCATCTGCGCCAGTCTGGTACCCACGCAATTCAACAACCGCGGCACATGTATCTGCGCCCCCAACACCGGCACCCAATGTCGGACTGGCCCATACGAATTCACCATTTGGATAAATCATGGAACATTGTTCCAACTGGTTAAATGCCACACTGTCATTGTTCCCATTGGCAATTTGTTGTGCCAAATCAGAATCTGCAACACGCACCGGCAAATTATTTTCAACATCTGTGGATGGCGTAACAACCAATGGTTGTTGTGTTGCAACATTTGTCCCAGGCGTCGTCGCCGTTTGATTGCGCATCGCATTTACTTGTTGATATGCCGCGGCATAACTGCGCGAATGATTACCAACACGCATGGCAGAATATGCCAACGTTGGCGCCAAACCAATCAATGTTGCAAATACAGAATAATGAATAATTGAACGTTTTGATTTCATTTATTCTCTCGCCCCAGCCAGTTGCACCAATATCCTGGTGCACCCCATATGCAAAATGCATTTATCAGAATTGCAATCTTAATCTGACCCCCAGGTCAATAGTGCTAAGTCTGCCACTTTCATACCAATTTGTATAGTGATACACACTGTCATACGGGGCAGGATATTCCCCCCCAGCACCATCACCCAACCATTCTGTTTGGGATAAAATAATACTGCCAGATGTTCTGACCTTGCCCAGGTTGGTATATCTGACAAAGAAATCAATTTTTATGCCGCCGTCCATTTCGGTTGTTAAACCACCTTCGAACATGAACGCCAACTGTTCCGACGTACCACCGTTATGATATGCATAAACATCCGAAATCCCGGTTAAATCACCCGGTCCGGCAACACTGGGTTCCATTTCAGAATAAAACGTATTATCGTATACAACATAATCAGCAATCGTGTTTAATGAAATACCAACACCCACACCGACATATGGACGCAACATACCGCCGGCCAGATATCCTGTATACGAATCGATATTATAATATAAATTTAACATCGTTGCGTTTGATGTAATTGCGCCACCGTCAACTGTGGCCTCTACATACCCACCGACGCCGTCCGCAGATTGGACAACACTGGGGTATGCCATACCGGAATAACGCAAATATGAAAAATCAACGCGCAAATCATTATTGATAGACGCACCAACAGATATTTGTAATGGAATAACTGTATCGGTATCAAAATCAGCCTCTTGAAACGCGCCAGGAACAAATTGTCCCTTTTCTTCGTTCATATAATCAGACAATATGGTTCCACTGATACTGGCAGAATATCCAGCCGACAATCCAACGTACAGACCACTGTCTGCCAACCGGTCAAAATCAGCCGGCTGGTAATATTGCCGCCCGGCCACGGTTGTTGTGATTGCATTTGAACCAACACGCGGCAACGTGCCAGTAACACGCGTAGGCGTGGCCACATTAGGATTTGTTGTCGGCATAATCGTGCCGCCCGCAGTAGGTAACATTACCACCTGGCCTGCGGCATTTGTGCCCTGGTAACCAGTATAAACCGGGTATGTTGTGGCGCGCGCCACGTGTTGTGCGCCGAACAAAATCCCCGTCATCGCCGCAAGAAAGCCGACTTTTTTCATTGCCTTTCCATTTTCCTTTGACGATATTATATCATAAAAATTAGCCTGATAAAAGTATTTAGTTATCGGATTACACAACATGGTAAAAAACGCCCCACGGAAATACGTGGGGCATTTGTCCAATATAAGTTAAATTTACTGTTATGTTCAATCTTAGAACGCCAAGTTCAAACGAACACCCACTTCGGCTTTGACATCTGTGCCGTTCTGAGAATTCGCATGCGCGTCGTCAAATGTGTATTCACCGTACAACGCAACCTGGACATTATCTGTTATCTGGTTTGCAACAGACAATGTAACGATATATTCGTCAAATCCGTCGTTCATGTCAGACAACTGGCTGATTAAACCATTTGCAATAACAGACGCCATTGGATTGGCATTTTCTGGTAATTCAGTTGCCAAACCTTTGACCCCATTATCTGCATGATGATTATATTTGAACCCTGCACCCATTGACCAACTGTCATTGAACTGATAAAACGCGTTCAAACCAAAGTTGATTTCAGTTGTAGATTTCAAATCAACAGAAATTTCACCCGGTATACCCAGTTGTGTAATAGCAGTGTTACCCATACCTGGTATATTCATACTTAAACCAGCAACGTCAATAACGTTATTGCTGTTGCCAAATGTTTTCAGAACTTCTACGAACGCACTGGTTGTGAATTTTTCGTTCCATGTTTTACCAAAACGAACCCCAGCATCAAATCCCCAACGACCGTTGGAATAATTATCATACTGGAAACCACGTTCCAATGTGTATGCACCACGCATTTTGTTTATACCACCCAAATGCGCATCTGCATAGATATCTAATATAATATCATCAGATGTTTCAACCGCACGCCAAATCAAACCCAAACGGCCGTGATTCATGCCCTTGCGATCAATATCGGCATCGTGCGTATACGCGAATGCGCCACGGATTGCAAAGTTATCCGTGATACCGATACCCAAATCTTCTTGGATACGCCAAATCGGGAATTCTGTTTCACCGTCATGGCCTTTTTGAATATGTGCGTCCGAACTGTCCGCAACCTTTAACATCAATCCGCCCGATGTTTTGGAATAAAATTCCCCAGCCGTCGGCATATATAACGGATTTTCCAAATTAGCCGCCATTGCAGGTGTTGCTAAAACAGATGCAGCAACCGCTAATTTCAAACTTTTTTTCATCTTTTAACTCCTTACGTTTTTGCGATGAAATGAATTATCACAGCCCCCATTATTGGCAAGACTGCGGATTATATCCACACCACCCATTATTGGCAACAGTGCGTTTTTGCGATATAACCGTTATTTAGGGTGCTATATTCTGTGAATAAAGTCAAAGGCATTTTTATTTATACTAAAAAAACGGGATACGACCCGTTTTTTACCTTTTATTTTTTCTTGTACGCCAATGTGTACGGCACCAACGTATTTGATGCACATTGAATCCATTTACGCGGTATAACCAAACTGTTATGCTGACCAGCCGACATTTTTGGTAATACGTCATTATTTTTTGCATTTATAATTTGTGGCAATGTGACAGATATGCCGGATATATCATGCGGAACAATGAACGTTATTGTATCACCTTGCTTTATTTCATTACGCAATTCCAATGTAATTTTTTCGTCATCCACCGATGTTATCACACCTGCGGCATGATAATCAGATGTTGAACGCGCGGTTTCATAATTCTGGGCATCGGGGGTCACCGGTCCATCAAAGAACGCCGTCGTATAACCACGGGTTTCCAGACGTTCCAATTCTGCCATAAATAGCATAGGGTCAAATTCGTCTGGGTTATGCGCATATGCATCCAATGCAGCACGATACGCATGTGTAACCGCACCAACATAATATTCACTGCGATTGCGACCTTCTATCTTCAAAGAATCTGGACGCGATTCAATAACTTCGCGCAGGCGCGGCATTAAACACAAATCGCGCGCGTTCATAATATATGCGCCGCGGTCATCTTCGTCAATCGGCATTTCAATACCAGTATCATGTTCACGTAAAATTACATCATATTTCCACCGACATAATTGTGCACATGCACCACGATTAGACGGACGACCAGTAATAAAATTCGATAACAAACAACGACCAGAATAACTCATACACATGGCACCATGGATAAATATTTCTAAGCCGACATCTGGGCATTTTTCACGAATTATTTTGAATTCATCATGGGATACTTCGCGTGCCAAAACACACAGACGCGCACCAGCACGTTGCCAAAACTTCACAGACGCCGCCGAACAAATATTTGCCTGGGTCGATATATGTATCGGCATATCAGGATGATGTTCACGTACCCACATCAGCACCCCAGCATCTGCAACAATCAATGCATCAGGGCGTAAATAATTTATTACATCACTGACGCGTGACATATTTTCAAAATCACGTTCGTGCGCAAACAAATTGAACGCCAAGTATACTTTTCGCCCTGCGGCATGTGCCAATTCAATACCAGTGCGAACTTCGTCAACAGTAATTTTTGCCCGTGCCCGCATAGAAAAACCGGGCAATCCGGCATAAATTGCATCTGCGCCATATAAAATCGCGGTTTTGAACGCATCCAGCGTGCCTGCTGGGGCCAATAATTCAGGTAATTTAATCATAATATTTATATTTTCCGCACAAAATTTCACTTTGCAAGTAAATTATGAATTTTTTAACTTGAAATATGAATATCAACACGATATAGTAAATCACATTGCCGGATTAGCTCAGCTGGTAGAGCATCTGATTTGTAATCAGAGGGTCGTTGGTTCAAGTCCGACATCCGGCACCAGAATAAAAACACACCGCCCAATGGGCGGTGTGTTTTTTGGGCTGTCGAAACATCAGGGAATTTTTTTATTTTTTCTTTTTGGTATTCTTTGACTGGGACTGGCGCGACTTGGTGGTATTGTGGTTGTCGGCGCCATATTCATATTCGTCGTCCATGTCTTCATCGTATTCATCATATTCAACGTCCACATCGCCATAACGACCATCTGTGATTTCTTCTAAGAACTGGCGCGCACGGGGATTACGGTTTGAATATTTTTTCAGGCCGATTATCAATGCGGCTGTTATCATTTTTTCCATATCACCAGACGATACAGATTCAGATACACGGTCGCGAATATTTGATGCCATATGTTTGACAGCATGCTTGGCCTTGTAAAACAAAGAACGACGACGGCGCACACGACGAATTATGTCCATAATCCACATCACAATTAAAAATACTAATAATGGTACCGCCACACACCAAACAAAGTACTTTAATACCGAATCCGCACAGAACGACAATCCAAACATTGCATTACATGTATTTGGACAATGCAGTAATAATACCGCCGCAATTTCATATAATGATAAAACGGTTAAACCGATTTTTGATTTTAGAAACATTTTCTCTCTCCTTTTTTTTGTTTATGTTATATTGCGATTAAAATCGCATAAACCGGATGCCCATCATCACCATCCAATCATTGCGGCGCCAATTTCCACCCAGTCTGTGTCCGGCACGAATCCATACACCTGTTGTTTTATTTAGCATCGTGCCCAGTTCCAGCTCTGCGGCAAATTCTTGGTGACCTGTTTCAAAATTCACCCATACTTGGGGGTCAGCCAACGCCCACCAACCATTGCCAGATATGTATCCCAATAATATTCTGTATTGTCCTTGGTTTATATCTGGTGCAATATCAGGATCTGTGTTATGCAAAGATATAAATTGTTTTGCAACCAATGCCCCAAATATATTATGACCAAACGAATAAACATATCCTAAAATCGGGTCAAATGTATATTGTTGCTCGCCCAGGGTATCTTCGGTTGCGGTTGGAAATAAAAATTCTGTTGCGCCAATCAATGTGTGGCGCCCCCACGTATGTTGCGCACGACCACGTAATGTTAAATCACCAATACCATTATCAGATGTACCATGGCCACTGTACCGCAATAATGGCAATTCTGCATTTACACCAAATACCCCACGAATTGCGTGGTCATATTTTAATGTCAATGAAGTAATAGAAGAATCCCCAAATGCGCGCAGTTGTGGTAAAAATTCTATTTTAGTTAAATTATCAGCAGGATTTACACCGCGTGCAGTATCATCAGCGGCATACACATTTGGCACAACCATAAATACACACAATAAAAAGCCGTATATTTTTTTCATTATTTCCCCCTGTTAAATACATTGTGACATACGGGGGCATATAAAATCACCAGGAACAAAAACCCGTCGCACGTGCGCGACGGGATAAATTATTAGAAAAGCATATGGAAATCAATCTGACGTAACTGGGGCAGATTCACTGCCATATTGTGGACTGGCGGTATCGGGTTCAAAATCATCAGCCGCATTTTCAATCGCCGCAGTTGCGGCCGCATCAGAATCAGATGCATCCATTGTCGCATCATCTGCGGCATCCGCCGCCGCGCGATTTTCTTCGGCACGTGCCGCATTTTCAATTTGTAATAATTGTTTTTCCAACGCGGTACGTTCAGATGACTTGTACCCTGTTTCTGATTCTGTATCCGTTTCTGATGTACCAGAATCAGATACAGCTGGATTTATCAAATTTTCAAATATTTCTTGGGCTTCTTGGGAACCTTTGACATCGCGCGCCAATAACTTGCTGCCAGGGCCAGGAAAGAACCATTCATCTAGTTTAATTGCCGTCAGTTGCATAATCGGACGGGTACGCGCATTTTCAACCCATGGTGCTGGGCGTGGGGCATCTGAATAATACCACAGCGCACACCAATACACGACACCCATAACAACAATTCCACGAATAATACCAAATATTATGCCCAATGTACGGTCAGTAACCTTCATAATACTGTTTTGTATTTTTTCGCGCAGACGCTGGTTAAAGAAACCAATCAACATCAATATCACAAAAAATACAATAAAGTATGACGCAACCAATGTACCAACCGTTGACGCCGACAAATCAAACCAACTTTGCAGTAATTTATCCAGCAACGGTGAAATAAATCTGGCCGCAAATGCAGCAATTACCCATGACAAAGTCGCCACGGTTTCAAATATTCCACCACGAATAGTTGCCCAAATTGTGGACGCCACCAAGACGCCCACATAAATATAATCCAAAGTAGTTAAATCAAACATCGGCATATTCCGTATTATTCAGTTTGCATATCAAGAAATATTATTTTTTCTTTTTATCCTTGCGCACCAATACGAACGCCAACGCAGCAATCAAAACAATCAACAGTGCATAAAAATATACTGGTGATGCAGCGCTATTTTTTTTTTCGTTTTCTGCCGCAGCGGCCGCAGCAGCATCCGCCGCGTTATATTCTGTTATTGCATTTTGACGGTCAGGATGTTTGGCCTTGAAATCATCTGGATTTTCTTCCAATGCTTTTTTATTTTCAGCCGCAGTTTCCTTTTGACTGTCGGACATATCAACTTCGACCGCATCACGCAATTCTTGATCCATGAATTCGGCGTAACCCTGAAAACATTTATCACCAACAACAATTACAGGCACACCACCACTGTCATAATTACATTTTTGTAATACTTCTTGGAATTTTGGCAGATTTGTTTCATCCATGACATTTACCTGGACCACGCGAATATCTGGATATTCATACACCATTTTATTTACAAAGAAATCACGCGCATGGTGGCAATGTGGGCAATACGGCGAATAATACAACGTGATATCGGCCGCAGATGCCGCACCAAAAAATAAAAATCCAAATACAGCGGATAACAGTGATAATTTTTTCATATTTTCTCCTTTGTCTTGGTTTGAATTATAGAAATCTGGCCGCAATGGTGCAAGCCATTTTTACAGCCAACATCGGAAAATTTTTCTGTTGTGTTTTTTACCATCAAATGCAAAATTTGATACATATAAATAAAATATATTATAAAAAAGGGGGAATAAAACATGTTTTCGTTGACGCAATTTCCATTACATTTCAGCGAATCGGCATTGGCGCCATATATGTCATCTGACACATTAAACTGTCATCATGGACGGCATTTGGCAACATATATAAAAAATCTGAACGATTTATCCGATGGCACAGAATATGCAGATATGCCACTGATTGAAATTATAAAAAAATCTGCCAATGATACTGGTGCGAAAAAAATATTCAATAATGCCGCCCAGGTGTTTAACCATGATTTCTTTTTCAGATGCATAATGCCAAATGGTGGCGGCAATGTGCCAGATGAAATTGCAAATCCGTTTGGGGGCGCAGATAAATTTATTGCTGAATTTTCATCTGTCGCATCTGGTGTATTCGGCAGTGGTTGGGTATGGTTGGTACGCGATGGCGATGAAATAAAAATTATGGCAACGGCAAACGCTGATACACCGATTGCACATGGCATAACGCCACTGATGACATTGGACGTGTGGGAACATGCGTACTATTTAGATTATCAAAATCGTCGTGCAGATTTTATAAATGCATTTTTAAGTCACTTGGTAAATTGGGATTTTGTACGTGAAAATATGAAAAATTAAAAACCGGGATTATCCCGGTTTTTTTATTCTTGTTCCATAAAACTAAGCAGTAATAATAAATCATACACAGGAATTTTTTGTGCCCCATTTTCATATCCATATAAATCATCTGTTTTGATTCCAGTGGCATAACAAACCTGGGGGATTGTCAAACCTTGTTTAATACGCATTTCATATAAAACGCCCCTAATTTTTTATAATAGATATCTTCAGATGGAATTAAATCTGTTCCAATGGTCAATGTAGTGTAAAAATCTTGGTTTGTCATGGGGGCATCTCCTGTAAATATTGTAATATAAAAATACCACCAGAAAAATTCAGGTGGTTGGAGGTTTACAACAATCAGCAAGAATTGCGTCGTTTATTCAATTTATTCACGACCCTCCAACCACATGGATTGGAGATTTTTTATGCCGTCACCGGCACTTGCTGCAAGAGGTTGTAAAGCCTCGCACTGGGAACACCCCAATGCAATGGGGATTATATACCATCGTTTTTATAATTTCCACAAGATAAAATTCATAAAAAAAAGCGCCCGTATAAATGGGCGCGATAATTATTTTACATATCTGTCGTAAATCACAGGCGTTTTATTTATCGTATATATACGTTCATCAGAATCACGATTATACCAAACATACAATACATTTGCGACGTCGCTTTCTGAATACGGATTAGCATATCCAATAACCTGGCGCGTGGTATTTGTTGGAAAGACAGTATGAAATGTATTATCAAATACTTGGGAATATTTATCACGAAAAGATTGGCTGGCAATCACGTTCATTATCAATATTCCATCAGGTGCAATGTGTGATTTTACACGTTGCATAAATTCAGCGGTTATAAAACCTTCGGGTACTTGGAAAGAATTGGAATAAACGTCCAATATAATCATATCATATTGTTCAGTGCTGTTTTTCAAATACTGGCTGGCATCTTGGACAATGAATTTTTTATTGTCTGGCAATTCATGACCCAAGAAATATTTTTCAGACACTTCGCGCAATGTGTGTTCAATGTCAACAAACGTATAATCATTATACTTGTCATCTAACCCAGCCGTAAATCCGCCAGCCCCCAGAACTAATATCTTGCGCGGTCTGTCCATGGGCATGTTGTATATAAAATGCTGGTTCAAATAATCTATGTATTCTGCGTTTTTACCAGTACGTGGATTATACAATGACATTGGTAATCCGTTCATATATAAAACACGCATACCATCTGCAAACTGGGATACAGATATTGTTGAATTCGCATTATTTACCAAAATACCAAAACGACTGCGTTGGACATAATCACTGTTTATCAAAATTGTCGGCACCAATACAGAAACACCTAATAATATAACCCACCATTTTGTACGGGTTATAATCGCCGCAAATGCCGCCAACGCAACAATCAACATCACAGTATAATTCACACCAATAAATGGCATCAATATCAATGTTGTCAGCAACGATCCCAATACAGACCCAATCGTATCCCACGCCATTATGTTACCAGTATAATTTGTATTGTATTTATGCAAACAACGCGACAGCAATGTTGTGTTAAATCCGAATAAAAATGGCCCGATTGATAAAAACACAAATGAAAAAATAAAAGTCTGTAATACACTGGATGTTATGCCCCAACGATACAGGCGCATAAAATATTCCATAACCAGTGGAAAACTGGATGCCAATAATGCAAACATTGCGATTATAATAAAACTGGTTGCCAATATTGTTCTGATTCGTTTATGCGCGATGCGTTCAGATGACCCCAAGAAATACCCCAGTGACATAAATCCTAAGAATATTCCCATAATAATACTGGTAATAACTGCACTGGAACCAACCCAAAAAGATAACTGGCGCAATACCACTAATTCAAAAGATAAACTGACGTACCCGTTCAAAAATATTAAAAATATCAACCAAATACGTAATTTGCGCGACATAACAAATCCCTTTTTTCCTGTGGGAAATGCTAATAAAAAATGCAATTCGGTTCAAGTGGGAAAATAAATTTATCGTGTATGCAAAAATCGAACATCGTCAAATTCAGAATATCGACTGAACATTGCGGTGGCAAAAGGACACAATGTAATAACCTTGCGATGTTGTTTGCGTGCCAAATCCGCAGCACACCGAACCAGATTTAATCCAACTGCACCACTTCTGTATTTTTCAGATACGGCCGTATAATCAATTATCATTTTATCTGAACCAACACGAACAAATGTTATTTCGCCAATATGCTGACCATCACAATTCGCATAAAAACCGGCACCGTTTGGAAAAATATCATATGTGATTTTTTCATCTGCCATATTAAATGCCCCCGTATTGTAATTATAACACGGGGGCAATAATGTTTTAATCGGATTGAAATCGTATGATTACTTTATTGCATCATAATTTTTACGGACAATTTTCATACTGCGACGCAACCCAGATGATTCAGATGCCGATAACTTTGGACGCAATGTTGCAATGACACCAGACGCCCCAACAATTCGCGGCAAAGATACCGCCACAGAATCAGCGCCGGCACCAGATACTGTGCTGACCGTTAAAATTCTGCGTTCATCATTTATTATACAGCGCAACAAATCAGCCGCCGCAGACCCAATGCCATCCCACGTTGCACCACGACCACGAATTATATCGTATGCAGCATTGCGAACACGATGTTCTATTGTATTACGTGTTGTTTGCGGCATTGGCATTTTCATCTGTTTACAAAAATCATCCAATGCCAATCCCCCCACAGACACAGACGTCCAATCAATAACACTGCTGTCACCATGTTCACCAACAACATCTGCATTTATTGATTGGGTCGACACACCAAATTGACGTGATAATATTGTGCGCAACCGTGCAGAATCTAACATTGTGCCAGTTCCAATAACACGACCGGCCGGTAATTTAGATAATTTCTGGGTCAACATAACCATTACATCCAGTGGATTTGTCAGAACGATTATTTTAACAGATTTTGCATCAACATTGGCCATTACACGTGGAACGATATCTGCGATGGTGGATGCATTTTTATTTAATAAATCCATACGCGTTTCACCAGGACGCTGATTTGCACCTGCTGCGATTATTACGATATCACTGCCACGGATGGCGCGATAATTACTGACTGCGGTGATTTTTACATCAAATCCAAAGCATACAGCATGCCCCAAATCATCCGCCGCCGCACGTGCACGTAAACCATCACGATCATATAAAACAATTTCATGCACAAACCCAGTATTTTTTACCGCAGTCGCAACCGCAGAACCAACCGTGCCAACACCAATAATTGCAATTTTCATACTTATAATCCCCCATAAAATTTACAATATATTATATCACAAAAAACGGGGACATGCCCCGTTTGTTTTTACATTTTATAAAATTATTGTTTCGCAACACGTTTTCTGAATTCGTTACTGGGGCGGAAAGACACCACACGACGCGCAGATATTATCGCAGGTGCACCAGTTTTCGGGTTGCGTCCCATGCGTTGTGATTTGGTTAAAATCTTGAAACTACCAAATCCAGCAAATTTAACTTCTTCGCCATGAATCAAAGATTCGCGAATTTCATTAAATACGATATCAACCAACTTGAACGCGTCTGCTGTTGTCAATCCAAAACGTTCACGTAAACGATTTGCAAAATCACTTCTGGTTATTGTTGCCATTTTTTACACCCTGATTAGTGCCGCACCCCATGTCAGGCCACTGCCAAACGCGGGATACAGAACAAGTTGTCCATGTTTTATTATATTATTATCAAATGCGTATGATAATGCAAGTACACCTGATGCACCACTGGTATTTGCATGTTTATCCACCGTCACCAATATTTTTTCTAATGGAAATCCCAAACGTTCCGCGCCACTTTGTATAATACGCAAATTCGCCTGGTGTGGAACAATCCAATCAACATTATCCGCAGTAATCCCCGCATGATCCATGATATACTGGGCCGCTTCGGGCATCAATGTTACGGCCTTTTTATACGTTTCTGGACCGTTCATTATGATATGATGATCTGGCGTTCCGTGCAACATATCAAATTCAGCACCGTCTGACATTACAACAGTATCAATAATCCCAGAATAACTGGACGTAGAATGTTCAAAAATCAATACCCCTGCGCCATCACCGAATAATACCGCCGTACTGCGATCAGACCAATCAATAAAACGAGACATTTTTTCTGCACCGATAACCATTATACGCTTGTGCATACCGGCAGAAAAAAATGCGCGCGCGCAATGCAGCGCATAAATATATCCCGTACATGCACCACGCACATCAAATGCCGGCGCATTATTGGTCGAATTCAATCGCCCCAGTACCTGAACCCCAACAGACGGAAAATCCAGTTCTGGTGTTGTTGTTGCAACAATTACCATATCAATATCGTTTATAGATATCCCGGCATTGTCCAATGCACGTTGTGCCGCGATTGTTGCCATATCAACAACAGTTTCATCATCACGTGCGAAATGGCGTTCACGCATACCAGTACGCTGAACAATCCATTGGTCGGATGTATCCATTATTTTTTCAAAATCTTGATTGGTCATCACCCGTTCAGGTAAATATGATCCATATCCAATCAACCTGCTTCCCATATACCCTTCCTTTTTTTGTCCGGGGTATTATACAAGTCGTGAATACAACTTGCAATATTAAAATCTGTGAATAAAATATAGTGCACTGTCCCCATAGTTCAACTGGATAGAACGGGGGTTTCCTAAACCCTTGATACAGGTTCGATTCCTGTTGGGGATACCAACAAAGGATTTATATAATGAAAAACAAGGCCATCAAAATTGGAATTATTGCCAGTATTTTACCACACTTGTTTTGTTGCGTGTTGCCAATCACATTATCAATAATCAGTTTGTTTGCCCCAGAATTTGCGCATGCAGAATTTATACCGCATTGGGTTGAACCGTGGCTGTTTGTGTTTTCAGGCGTAATGTTGATATTTTCGTGGTATTTGGTTATCCGTGATTGCCATTGTGATTGTGACCATTGTCATGGCACCCACAATCATCGTACACAAAAAATTATTATGGGCGTTATTACAATAATATTTATAATCAGTATTATTTTACATATAATCGCACATCATTAAAAGCATTAGTTTTTTTATAACTCAGACCCAGATTGTATTTGAACTTTTGTTTCTGGAATTTCTAACCCCCAGTTATCCCAACCAACATAGTTCTTTCTTGCAAACAATTCTATTTTTGCTTGATTCGGGAACATTTTAGTAATCCCTTCTATAACAAGCTCTGGTTTCTCGCTATGTTTGCCTCTATGCCAAGATACAAACTGTTTAACATTTCTTGCGCCTCTTGGTGAAGGAAAAACACCCTTTCTAAAAGCTAACACAAATTCTGTTTGGGAAAGAGTATACCTGCCGGGATTATGAACTTTTTTATCCCAAACGAAAGCAACCGTTTTATATTCAAACCCCCACGCACGCCCAAGTTCTATAGAGTTTTCTAATTGCGGCCCGGTTGTCCACATAAAAAGTATGCAATTATCAGCAGCTATTGAATTCACATTTAATAATTTTAACTCTTTTAATTTCATAGTTGGATAATTAAAATCAGCAGAGCTAATAAAAATATTCTTCTTAAACCCGATATTTTCAGTCTTTATACTGGATTTATCATATTGCATTTTTCCACCATAATCCCAAGGTGGGTCTGCATAAATCACATCATACTTTTTATTAGGTAGTTCTGGAAATAATGTGTTCAGTGGATTTATTTTCTTTCGTTTTTTTGCTTCCACATTATACTTAGAATATCCAGAAATGTATTCCATAGCTAAACTTCCTTTCTTAAGCATGATAAAATAAAATTATGCCATATGTCAAATCAATATGTTACTTATAGTCCGTTGATTTTATTACTACACACATTGTATCATTTAAGTTGATGACAGATTTAAAATGCTTTTTTGGTGAAACTGTTAAATTTTATAGAAATCGCATTGGATTGAGCCAGGAAAAATTTGCTTTAAAAATCAATATTGATAGAACATATTTAGCATCCGTTGAAAAGGGAAAAAGAAACATTTCTATTGAAAATATTCACAAAATTATCAGGGGCTTAAATATATCTTTTTCGGATTTTTTTCAAAAGATGGAAGAATTAGAGGTCGCAAATGGCAACAAAGGAATTAAGAAAAAGGGCTAATTGGCAAACAATAAGTGGAAAAAATGCATTAAAAATAGAAGAACTATTTCAACGATCATTGCAAACAGCATTAGATTCTGCATATCCAAATAAGTTCATAGTAGATAGACACCCAAAAGAATTTGGTGATATATATTCCAATTTTTCTTTATCAGAAGATATTTTGAACAAAATTTATAATGTTGATACTACGGAATTAAACTCAAAAGGCAAACCAAAATATTGCTGGGGCATAAGTATGGATTTTGCTATAAGAAACATAGATAATGGGAAAATTTTATTTGGAGAAATAAAAAGGCAAGATGGGTGGATAGAAACGACAAATATGCAAGCAGGACGGGGAAACGCGCATGAGAGAAGCTGTAAATACTTTACACCAGGTTTACTAAAAATTATACGAGAAAAAAGTAAAATAAGTAACGATATTTTACCTTTTTGGATAGTTTTTGTTGGGGATATAACTAGAGATCCACGCAGAAATAGAGAAATAGCATATTGGTTTCAAGAATATACCAATAATTATTATATGTGGAGAGATACATCTGATATTGAAGATATGTTAGATTTTTTTAAAACTAATCTATTGCCTTACTTATTATAAATAATATTTTTAATGTGTTTTTGTGCACATCATTAAAAAATCCCACAAATGTGGGATTTTTTTAATATGATTTCGCAACATATACAAACGATGAATCATTATCATCTAAACATCTGCGCGATATTTTGTATTTTTCCATCAATTCATCAAATTCTGAATTTTGGGTTAAATCATATTTTATTCTGAAAAATCCAATTTTTCCAGATTCCAGCGCACTGGTCAATTCTGATAAATCAGCAACATCATGTATCATCGTTTTGTTGCGCGCGACCACAGCATCATACATATCTGTTTGCATTTGATTTAACATGTTTTTAACATCTGCAACAAATGCGTCTGATGAAATCGTCTGTTTGGATGATTTTCCTAAATCACGACGGGTAACAGTCACATTGTTTTCATCGGCTTCGCGTGCACCAATTTCTATACGTAATGGCACACCCCGTTTAATCCATTTCCACATTTTATCTGCACTGCGCATATCAGATGTATCAACAAACACACGTACACCAGTATCACGCAGACGTTCACCTAAATCCGCGGCATATGCGTTCAAACGGTCAACCGTATCGTCACGGGTAATAGGAATAATCACAACCTGGTATGGCGCCACCGCAGGCGGCAAAACCAATCCATCATCATCAGAATGCGTCATAAACAAACTGCCCATCATACGCGTTGATACACCCCACGATGTTGTCCAGGCATGCTTTAACACACCATCTGTATCCAAAAATTGAATATTAAATGATTTAGAAAAATGTTGTCCTAAATCATGTGAAGTCCCAGCCTGTAATGCCTTGCCATCTTGCATAATATGTTCCAATGTATATGTGTGGTCTGCACCGGCAAAGCGTTCTTCGGGTGTTTTTTCACCCATGATTGATGGGATTGCCAAAACTTCGCGCATATAATCACCATATACACGATGCATTTTACGCGCATCGGCGTTGGCTTCGTCATGTGTGGCAAAAACATTATGACCTTCTTGCCAATAAAATTCAGATGTACGCAAGAATAAACGTGGGCGCATTTCCCATCGCATAACATTTACCCATTGATTCAATTTCATTGGTAAATCACGATATGATTGTACCCAACGCGACATCGCATCACCAATAATGGTTTCTGATGTTGGACGTATAATATACGGTTCTGTCAATTTAGAATCTGGATCAGGCTGTAACGTGCCATCAATCATTTTCAGACGATAATGTGTGACCACTGCCGCTTCTTTGGCGAATCCAGCGACATGTTCCGCTTCGCGATTAAAAAAGTTGATTGGTATCAGTAATGGAAATTGTGCATTTTGCACACCACAAGCCTTGATACGTTTATCCATTTCATCACGCATCAATTCCCAAATTGCCCAACCATATGGCTTTATCGTCATGCATCCACGCACAGGTGCGTTTTCTGCCAAATCAGCCGCCACTATTAAATTTTGATACCAACCACTGAAATCTTCGGCACGGGTTGGCGTAATTGCTGTTTTCATTTCTTAAATCTCTTTATTTTGCATGTTTATTTTTTAATTCCATATATTTATCAGAAACTGTTTTTTGCAGTGTTTCTGCAATCTGCTTTCTATCCAACCCCACCAGGGGTGGTGGTGGCAACACGGTCAATTCAACCATAAATCCACCCAACATCATGATATGAAATACCTGGCCAAATGCGCTGCGTTCGCGCGAACATGTTGGCCCCATATCTTGGTTTGAATTATTAAAATACGCAAAGTGTTCTGCCATGTCCGCATCACTAATCGGGGTGCCATCGCGAAAACGATAATTCATAACCATTGGTTGAACAACAACATTTGAATTTTCAACAAAGTTAAACAATGTGCTTTTGAACGGTTTTACATATGCACCATTTGTTGTTGTACCTTCGGGAAATAAAAATATTGGATATGACACATTTGCCAGTGTTTGTTGCACCTGGGTCAATGCATCAACCGCATGTGATGGCCGACGGTCAATAAACACAACACCAAATTTTCGCGCCACCCATCCAACCAATGGCCAAGATTCCATTTCTTTTTTGGCAATAAAACTGCCCCCAAAGGCAACAGGAAATGTCGCAATTTCAAATATAGATATATGATTTGATATCACCAATAATGGACGATGAGACGATATTTTGCCGTGTATGCGAATTTTTATCCCGGCCAGCACCAATAATATACGCATAAAAAATGACATATATCGGACAGATACGGCGCCACGTGGCAATATAAAAATTATCGGCAACTGAATTACAACCATAATCCAAAAAGTTATAAACTTTAATGCCGCACCAAATGTGTTAAAAAAATTCTGGCGTCTGACGCGTCCCATTATTCTTTATCCCCATCATTATCATGTTCATCATCAATATATTCGGCATCGGCCGCATCTTCGCGTAACAAGAATTCAAAAAATGCGCGTACCATTTTGAATGACCCAGTTACAGGCAATAACATGATTTTTCCCACAGTCTTTAACGCACCATCTTTGACATCTAAATCCGCCAATGCATTTGCGCGACCCAAGAAATGTTTTTGATATGCCGCATCAATTTTGCGTGTTTCCATCATTACAAAAACATCGTATGAATTAAACGGTTTATCAATAAATACCCCGCGACCAAATGTTGCCCCCAAACGCAGATATCCCTTTATCAACGGGGTCATTTGACGACGTGCATCTGATTCATCAACAAATTCAGGCGGTAAAATATTCATCCGCGATAATTTTGGATTTACACCGTCTGCGAAATTTTCACTTAGCACCGTTGCGCGCAACCGCAATGGCGATAAATGGTTATAATACAGATATGATATTGCCTGGGCTGATTCCACAGGTTTTGTACCCACCCATGATGCAACACCAAATAAAATTGCAATTTTACGCCGGACAATATATTCACCCAACCCAGCCCACAGCATGCGCATCACCAATGCATTATCACGATATTCGCGATCGACACATGCACGCGACATTTCTGCGATATTACCAACTGTCTTTTTTATTTTTGAAATATTAAATTCAGATTCTGTATAAAAACCGCCCATCTTTTCTGCGGCGTTGCGGTCGATAATACGATATGTACCAACAATTTTGCCATTATGAAAAACCGCTAGATATTCCGCATATCGGTCATATTCATCATATTCTTCACGCAGATTTTTTTGCTCTTCGGTGACAGATGCCCCCTCTTCTTCTACAAAAACATCATAACGCAGTTGGCGCACCTGGCGACGTTCATCTTTGTTGCGCGTCAATCGTACTTCGTAATCGCGAACCTTGATAGCCATAAATAATATCCTTTAATACATTTACCCTATCAAGAATATCAAAGTAATCCGCTGTTTTCAATTATTTTATTGCTTTAATTCATCTGCCAACGTGGCAATCGCAATCGCGTACCAATTTGAACTGTTCCACTTTTTAATGCGATAAAAGTTTGGATATGTCAAATATGCGTAAATAACAGGCATTGGTGCAACATCTGTATCAACCGCATTTGGGTCACCAGCCCCATATGTCGCAGTCGCCGCAGCCGCAGCAATCGCATCAGCACGCTGTTGCTGAATTAAATTTATATCTGCAACCAAACCAGCCGTCATATCCACCAATGGTATTGGCAAACCGTCTGGATTTGTAACGCCCATCATTGCCCAATCTGTCAATGGGCGACGTGTTTTGCCGTCTAATAACGATATATCAAAATTGCCAGGCAACATTACACGACGCACAATACGTTCGTTTGGATTCCACCCCAGTTTATGCAAGTAATTTCCAGCACTGAACATCGCGTCACCAACACTGTGTATTATATCTATCTTGCCATCACCATTGCCATCAGCACCATATTGTTGCAACGTTGTTGGAATAAATTGAAAATGTCCCATTGCGCCAGCCCAACTGCCCCGAATATCATTTATATCCAGGTTATTATCATCTGCAATTTTCATCAATGCCAATAATTGATTACCAAAGAACGTTTCACGACGCCCTTCGTACATCAATGTCAAAAACGCGTCTGTCAATTTATGGGCAGCGCGATATGAACCATAATTTGACTCTAAACCCCAAAACGCCAAAATCACATGCGGCTGAACATTATATTTTTGTTCCACACGCGACAGCATCGTTGGATATGTCGCACGCATTTCAATACCATTTTTTATGCGACGCGAATTTACAGTGCGCGCCAAATATTCGTCCAACGTCAGTGTAAATTCTGCCTGGTTCCGGTCACTTTTTACAATACTGGGTATAAACACAGGATATTTTAATGTGGCATCAATCGTATCACGACCAATACCATTTGCCGCCGCACGTGTACGAACATTATCCAAAATTCCATACCAACGTTCAACGTCAAACGCACCACGTTCCGCCATTACCACCGAACATGGTAAATAAAAAAACATCGCAGCACCCACCAGGCGTGCGATAACCCCCCGCGCTGTCATTATGCACCCCTTGTTCAGAAAGAATATTTCAAACCAATATGCAATCCAAATGATTGCCAATTCGCATGATCCAACTGGTCACTGATGTATTCTGTACTGGCCGGAACAGTTTCCAAAATAGGCAAACCATTTTCATCTAAGATATAATACCCATTTTCATCAACCAACCATTGGGTATATTCAGCCAAGTATAATTCACCGCCAATGGCACCAACATGGAAATAATTTGTATCAACCTTTATCGCCAACTGCATACGATCGGAAATACGATAATTATATTCCATTTCTGCGGCATACGAGTATGCACCATTGCTGCCTTCGTCAATAAAGCTGGGGTTTTGTTGCCAATCAGTACGGTTTGGCCATGTACCTTCGGATGAATATTTTGGCAATCCAACCTGGAAATAAAAACGCAATTTATCAGACAATGTCATTTGCTTTTCAATTTCCAAACCAATATAAAACCCAGACCACGTTGTGTTGTAAATATGCGTTGTCCCTTCGACCACCACAGGTCCATCACCACCAATAATTACGCATTCACCGGAATCAACCCCCCACGGGATATATCCCATATCAGGATTATAATCGCCCGTTACCAGTGTGGTGCCCAAATCCATAATTGCCCCAGCATTGGTTGTTTGAACCAATTTAATATCTTCGGGGGACATACACACCTGGTACCAATCATCAGGCGCCGCAATATTGATTGGCACAGAATAATAATTGCCATCCACGTCACCATATACATAATCACCATTACTGGTCATCAAAGGCAAGAATATGCCCGGATTCGGATAAAAATGGTCGGACATTTCTAGGTTATGATTAAATATTTCATATCCAAACGATGGTGATAATTTCCATCCACCGATATCCCATATATGATGTGCACCAATGCCAATTTTGAAATGATTTGTACGCCCAGTTTGATCACCCACAGAAATAGTAAATATACCATACCCAGGGTCAGACCAATCATATGGTTCCAAGTCATAATCCATTGACATCCCACCATGCGACATGAAACCCATGCTGTATTCCGCAGTGGCGAACATATCAAAACTACGTACACTGAAATTGTGGCGCAAACCAAACCCAATTTCATCAAAAACCATATCATCCCATTCCAGGACAGAATTTACCCCAGTTTTGAATTCAAAATCTGCAAACCGGCGCGTATACGTTGCATAAACAGTCGTTCTGTCATCTGTCGGCATTGCGATACCATTTGCGGTCATCGTACCAACCGTGGTTGGCATTGTTGGGCGTGGAACCTGGTACGAAGTGGTTTGACTGCCCACAACTTGCTTATTCCCAGATTGCCCAACGTATTTGGTATATCCCTGGTTTGCATATTGACCATATGCCGCCTGGTTCGCATTTAATGAATCATTTGATTGATAATATGAAGGCACCCCTTCGTTCGACGCCATCGCCGCCAAAGGCACAAAAATTCCGCATAAAAACGATAACCTTCCTGTATTCATACCTACATTGTTAAATGTATTCTAACATAAATTTTATTTGTATGAAAAGCACTTTTTTTGAACAACGAATCAAAAACTGGATTTCTGGACTTTTTGGTTTAGAATACACGCATGCAATTACCACATAATATATATGTTCATGTTCCTTTTTGTATGTCTAAATGCAATTATTGTGCGTTTTTTTCACGCGCATGCATCAATCCAGATTGGGATACGTATGCAAATAATATAATTTCAGAACTGGAACATTGGGGCGCATTGATGGGACGAATATCTGTGCCAACTATATTTTTCGGGGGTGGCACACCATCACTGATGCCAGCGCATATTTTTGCACGAATAATAGATAAAATAAATTCTGAATTTAATATTGATACAGACTGTGAAATAACATTGGAATCAAACCCTGGGACCATTGATAAAAATAAATTAAACGAATTTATAAATATTGGCGTAAACAGATTGTCTGTTGGGGTTCAGTCTTTTGATGATGAAAAACTAAAATTTCTGGGGCGCCGCCATAGCGTATGCGACGCGATGAATTTAATCAATGTGGCCGGTGGCGCAAAAATTCGTGTATCGGCGGACTTTATTTACGGATTACCAGGCGATAATGTTACAGATATTATACAAATGTGTAACCAGATAAATAATCTGGGTATAACACACTGTTCAATGTATGAATTGACCATAGAACCATCAACGCCGTTCGGAAAAATGAATTTAGACATGCCGTCAAACGACACAATGGCGGATATGTACAATGCGATTGACGATACGTTAAAATTACATCGATACGAAGTATCAAATTACGCCACACCAGGCACCCAATGCCGCCATAATGTAAATGTTTGGGATGGCGCACCATATATTGGCATCGGTCGTGGTGCCGCAGGCCGCGTAATAATTGACGGTCAATGGTACGAACAAATGGGAAACGGTGAAAAATTTGTTCCGATATCAAATGCCACACGTGCGATTGAACGTGTAATCACAGGGTTGCGCACGACACGTGGGGTTTATCTTGACACAGATGTGCAAAAAATAATAAATATGGATTATGTGCGCGCAAATCCAGATTTATTTGTGCAAAATCCAGACAATCGTATCGCTGTGACAAAACGTGGTATGTTGATTTTGGATGACATCGTATTAAATACAGTGGGGTAAAAATGCAACATAAAATTTTGAATATTATCGGCATAATTGCCGTTGCAATCGCAATAATTATGGCATATATATTTACGCAACCAAAGGGGGAAATTACCATGAACACTGGGATAAAAATTGAAAACATGGATTTATCTGTTAAACCAGGTGACGATTTCTATGACTATGTTACATTGGGTTGGCAACGCGCAAATCCGATTCCAGATGACTATACACGATATGGTGCGTTTGATATTTTGCACGATACGAATTTAACACGCGTTCGTGAAATTGCTGAAAATGATAATGGAAAAATTGGCACACTGTATAAAATAGCAATGAACACAGACAAATTAAATGCTGATGGCACGCGCCCATTAAAACCATATCTGGATGCAGTTGATGAAATAAAATCTGTTGATGATTTGCCAAAATATCTGGGAAAAATGTATCATTTTTCATCTGCATTTTGGGGCGACGGTGTGGGCTTAGATGAAAAAAACAGCGAATATTATCTGTATAATATTGGCCAGGGCGGAATTGGTCTGGCACGTGATTATTATTTTGATACAGATGAAAAATCCGTTGAAATTCGCAATAAATACCGTGAATATATTGCCAAGCAATTACATAATTTCGGTATTGATGCAGATGCAAATAAAATATATGAACTGGAAGAACGTATGGCGCGTGCATTTTATCCAAAAGAAAAACTGCGCGATCCATCGGCAAATTATCATAAAATGTCTGTATCAGATGTAAAAAAACAATTTCCAAACTTTGATTGGGATGTGTATTTAACCGAACGCGGCGCAAATGCAGCCACAGAAATAAATATAAATCAACCAGAGGCGATTGCAGAATCAATCGCAATTATGAACGACACTGATTTAGGTTTAATTCGCGATTATTTGAAATATCGCATTATCAGTTCTGCCACAGGTGTTTTAGACGACACCACATATGAAATAGCCTTTGATTTTTACAACCGCACAATGGCCGGCCAAATTCAACAAAAACCACGTTGGAAACGTGCGGTTGCGTTATTGGATGGGTCGCTGGGCGAAGAAATTGGTCGTCTGTATGTTGAAAAATATTTCCCAGCCGCAGCAAAAGAACGTATGCAAGAATTAGTAAAAAATCTGCAACGCGCATTGGCAATGCGTATTGAAAACTTAGATTGGATGTCAGATGAAACAAAATCCCATGCAATGAAAAAATTAAATTCTTTTACTGCAAAAATTGGATATCCGGATAAATGGCGCGATTATTCAAAACTGAATATCAGTGCAGATGAATCACTGTGGGAAAACATGGTGCGTGTATCTGAATTCGAAGATGCGTTTTGGATTGAAAAAATCGGCCAGAAAAAAGACCCGACAATATGGTATATGAACGCACACGAAGCAAACGCGTATTACGATCCATCAACAAATGAAATTTGCTTTCCAGCCGGAATTTTACAATATCCGTTATTTGATATGAACGCAGATGATGCGTTTAATTATGGCGCGATTGGTTCTGTAATCGGGCATGAAATGACACACGGATTTGATGATTCTGGTCGTCAATTTGATGCAAATGGCAATATGCACGATTGGTGGACACCGGCGGACGCAGATAATTTTACAAAACGTGCAAACGTAATGCGTGATTTCTTTGATAATATAGAAATAGCCCCAGGAACACATGCCAATGGTCAATTCACATTGGGTGAAAATTTGGCTGATTACGGTGGAATAACCGTCGCATACACGGCATATAAAAATTTTGGCGTCCCCAGTCCTGAATATAACGGGATGACATCTGATATGCGATTCTTTATCGCCCAGGCCGGTGTATGGGCACAAAACATCCGTGATGCCGAAGCGTTGCGTTTAACCAAAATAGACGAACATTCGTTGCCACGTTGGCGTGTAAATGGAATATTACCCCATATCGACGCATGGTATGATGCATTTGGTATTACACCTGATGACAAATTGTATCTGGCCCCAGAAAAACGTGTAAAAATATGGTAAAAACACCGGCAAATGCCGGTGTTTTTTTATTATTGCACGCAAAATATTTCAGTAATAATATAAATTGTAAAACAAAGGAATTCGAAATGAAAATCTATGAACAAACAGAACTGGATTTCAAAGATGTTCTGGTAAAACCAAAACGTTCTTTTATCAATTCGCGGTCCGAAGTGGAAATTACACGTGAATATAAATTCAAATGGTGTCCACGTCGCATCGTGGGTACTGGGATTATTTCTGCGAATATGGCAACCGTTGGAACGTTCGAAGTGGCAAAACACATGATGCAAAATAAAATGTTTTGTTGTTTGCACAAACATTACCCAGTGGACGATTTAATTAAATTTATCACAGAAAATGATTGCCGCGATTACGTATTTTTATCAATGGGATTGCGTGACGAAGATTATGAAAAAATCGAAAAAATATTGACTGAATATCCTGACAAATGCCGTAATATTTGCATTGATGTACCAAACGCGTATATCCCACGCGTCAAAGAATTAGTTATAAAAATGCGCAATAAATTTCCAGATATTTTGCTGATGGTTGGCAACGCTGTTACCGCAGAATTGGTCGAAGATTTAATTTTATCAGGCGCCGATATTGTAAAATGCGGCATCGGCAGTGGCAGTGCATGCATAACACGCCGAATCACTGGTGTTGGCCGGCCACAATTATCCACAATATTTGAATGCGCAGATACCGCACACGGTATTGGCGGCATGATTTGCAGTGATGGCGGCGTCGTATATATTGGCGATATATGCAAAGCATTTGGTGCCGGCGCAGATTTTGTCATGATGGGCGGATTTTATGCTGGATGCACCGAAGCCGCCGGTGACATCATTGAAAAACAATTTATTACCGGCCAAATCGATGAAAAAACCGGCCAACGCATTATCGAAACAAAACAATTCAAAGTATTTTACGGTATGTCATCAGAATATGCACAAAACAAGCATTATCACGGCATGCCCAAATATCGCGCCAGCGAAGGTCGCGTTGTCGAAGTCCCACTGCGTGGTTCGATTGATAAAATGAATCAAGATATTTTGGGCGGTCTGCGGTCATACATGACATATATCGGTGCACGCCGGTTAAAAGACGTATCAAAATGCACAACATTTTATCGTGTAAATACACAATTAAATACTGTGTTCGGTGACTGATATCAACACCGGCATTTGCCGGTGTTTTTTTTATATATTTTTATTCTGTGCAAATAAAAAAATGCCACAATAAACGTTGGTTTATTTTCGGCATTTATTTGAAACTATTTTACCCTAAAAAACGCCCCCACGTCAATATCATTTTTGACGTTTTTTACCCAACGTTTGTTTTCGGCACAATATGGGGGAAAATATGCGTAAAATAATACCTGTAATAATCGGAACAACGTTTACGATGCCGACATTTGCCATATCTGTTGCGCCTGTTTCTGGGGCCAGTGTAACAGACGCTGGGCAATATTCGGGATATACATGTGTCAAAGTGACTGGCAGCGGTCTGCCCGTAAATGATACATCTTTGCCAACAACGGATACATCGAACTGTTCTGCGACGGCTGCAATCGCATATCAGTCAAATTTTTCTGGTGGGGGCGTGGGGTCCACCGTATATCAAAAAAGGTACTGTACAGCATGTAAATCGGGGTATTCGCTGGAAACCAAAAGTGCGGTTTCAACACTTGCGCGCGACTGTAAAGTTACGTGGCAAGAATGCGAAGTAATATCCACTTTGATATGTGATGGTTTAGAATGCGAAGGCATCGCATCGTGGCAAAATTCTTCAACCACTGGAAATGAAACGCGTTGTAACGCAGATACCAATAAATGCGAATATCGGTGTCGCAGTGGATATTATGATGCTGGCGGCATGACAATAATTGGCGGCGCAAATAATTGTAAAGCATGTCCAACAAATGCCACCTGTACCGGCGGCAACGCACTGCCATGTTGTAATGTCGGTTATTACATGTATGATAACAACTATAACCCATCCATTAGTGGCGCACAGGCTGATTATGAATGCTTGCGTTGTCCGGCTTTATACGGCGTATATGGAACAACGCTTCCTATTTGTCCTCTCGTGGCACCAACACCATCGGATATAACACGGTGCTTTATACCACCAAATACAGATATCGATGTTACTGAGGGCACATTTCAATTCACAATGAATTGTAATTATTCTGAATAAACCAGTACAATAAATGGGTGGGACGCCTGCTGTCAAAATTAAAAAATGTTCCGCCCACCAATTTTATTTCTAAATAAAATCCCCCGATATCGGGGGATTTTTATATAGTGCACATACCAATAATATTAAACAAATTTTTCTGGAACCAAATTTGTAATTATCTTTAACGCACGGCGGAATATTGATGTGTCCGGACTGTAATTATACACACGTGGTTTTTTATCGCCGGGGCGACTGCCGGTCCAAACGGGGTCACCATTGTCATCCAATGTTACATGCCATGATGTTTTGGTATCGCGTATTATCATTTCACGCAATTTATCTGCAAAATCACGACTTTCAAAAATCGCGACATTTTCTGTATTATAATACGCACTGCGCGGATCTAAATTAAAACTGCCAATCCATGAAATATCGTCATCAAAAACAATGGTTTTACTGTGCAGTACAGAAAAACTGGATTGTTTGCGTTCGCGATCATGTTGCTGGCCACGTAAATTTTCTGCAGACAACATGAATTCATAAACATCCGCGCCAGATTCAATCAACTGTTTACGATATTTTTCCCACTTGGCATATACCGTTGGCGCATTTGTCGATGCCAAAGAATTTGTAACAATCGTCATATGTACACCAGATTTTTCTTCGCGTAACATGTGTTCCAAACCGCCTTGACCTGGGACAAAATATGCCGCCGACAAATACACAGAATCTTTGGTTCGTGTCCATAAATGTTGTAATGCCTGGATAATATCACCACGATAATTTTCTTTTTCTGACATAGACATTTCAACCTTGGCCGGTGGGTCAGCTAAAAATTTACCGTACCCCCAACTGAAATCAAATTTTTTCTGTTTATATTCGTTCTGGGCCAATGTTATGATTTTGTTGTATTCATGAATTGCATCTGCACTGGTTTGTTGCAATTCATCAAACTTTTTTTCCAATTTGCGTAATGCACGTTGCGATTTTGCCTTTGGAAAAACAGATGCAGGAATTGATAAATGATAATTCCAATATTCATCAAAACTGGCCGTGGCATACTTTGTCATATCGCCAATAAATAAAACATCTGTGTCTGAAAAATTAGATGCTGTTTCTGGATAGAAATAATTACTGCCGACATTACGACCGCCGGTTATGTATGCAATATTGTCAACAATAAATAATTTGTTATGCATACGGGAATTTAATCGATTAAAGTCTAATAAAAATTGTGGGTAATACAACAATTTTGAACGATTGGCCACAGGATTAAAAACCTTGACCTCTATATTCGGATGCTGGTTCAACAACATTACGTCAACAATATCAGATTTGGTACCATAATCATCCAGTAAAATACGTACCTTGACCCCACGGTCGGCCGCACGTTTTAATTCGCCAATTAAAACCTTGGACGAAAAATCATTACTGTAAATATACGTTTGTAAATCAATCGTCTTGGTCGCCATACGCGCAAATGCCGCACGAATTACAAATGCAGACAGACCGTCTTCTATCAAAGTGGCACCACTGATATCATCGCCACGCGCCAGTTCATTGGCATAACACTGGGCGATTGGGGTTTGCATTGGGTTATATTCAAAATCAGATGCAGTAACCTTTGGTATATAATCTGATAAACGTTCATCTGTTGTTGACGTTGGGATGGTTGTACATCCCATAAACGGCAATGTGAATATAAATAAAGAAACTTTCTTTAAGATTGACAATTTTTATCAAACCCTTTTTTGTTGTGTATAATATAACATAATCGCAACGCATGTCAAATTCATTAAAAAATTTAATAATCCGAAAAAATACCTTTGATTTTAACAACGGCAATGTATAATTTGGATAAAAATCGTAAAGGAACAGGATATGCAAAAGATTATTGTCACAGGCGGATGTGGATATATCGGTTCACATACCACGGTTGCATTGCAAAATGCTGGGTACAATGTTGTTATATTTGACAACCTGGCAAATTCACGTATTGATACATTGGACAGAATTGCTGAAATAACTGGAACCCGTCCAGATTTTGAACATGTTGATTGCACTGATACAAACGCGATACAAAATGCGTTTGCTAAAAACTCAGATGCCATTGGGGTTATTCACTTTGCTGCATTAAAGGCTGTGGGGGAATCTGTTCAAAAACCAATCGAATATTACAAAAACAATTTGATATCATTGCTGAATATTTTAGAACAAATGTCTGCATTTGATATTAAAAATATTGTATTTTCTTCGTCTGCAACAGTATACGGAACACCTGATACATTACCCGTAACAGAACAAACACCGTTACAGCCGGCGACATCACCATATGGACAAACCAAGGTTATGGCTGAAACAATTATTCGTGATGCTGTGGCGGCAAATTCAAACTTGCGCGCAGTGTTATTGCGGTACTTTAATCCGATTGGCGCACATCCGTCTGGTAAAATTGGCGAATTACCAAACGGTGTACCAAACAATCTGATGCCATATATTACCCAGGTTGCCGCCGGTATTCGTGAAAAACTGAATATATTCGGAAACGATTACGAAACACGTGATGGTTTTTGTATTCGCGACTATATCGATGTCAACGATTTGGCTGATGCACATGTTGCTGCGATGCGATATATGGAACAAATGCAAAATGGTACGGCAATATTTAATCTGGGCACAGGACGCGGATTATCTGTGATGGAATTGGTCAACGCATTTGAACATGCCACTGGGGTAAAAATTAAATACGAAATTACATCACGCCGTCCTGGCGATGTCCCAGCAATCTGGGCATGTGCAGATTTAGCCAAAGAAAAATTAGGATGGGTTGCAAAAACTGATTTATCAGACACTATGAAATCTGCATGGCGGTGGCAACAAAATATATCTGAAAAATAATGCGAAAAAATTCAGGAAAATCGTCTGAAAATTCTATTTTTTGTTTGCACGGGGTTGCGTATTATGATAAAATTATACGTAATAGAAGGGAAGTTTTCGCATGAAAAGATTGATTGCTGTACTTAGTGGATTGCTTGTTTTGCCTGCGTTTGCAGAAATTGCGCCTGCGTATTATTACGAAGAATTGATGGCACAATATGAAAGCGAAATGCCGGATGTCGAATTTGTCGACGACGAAATAAATGTGCAATCTGAAACAACAACGGAACAGGATGAACCTGTTGTACCAGTTGCACCCACAGCGGTCAGTCCACGTAATCAAAACGGTCGTGCGGCGGCATCACGCGCAATGGCCAGTGGTAATACAACAACAACGCGCGGCACGGCGGCCCGTAATGTAACAAATGCAACAACTGCGCGCGTGGTAACATCACGTCCGACGGTTGTGGCGCGTCCGACAACATCTGGACGTGCGGCGGCAACTGCAAATGCATCACGCACTGCAACGGCGTCACGCACGGGAACATCACGCGCAAATGCAACAAACACTGTGACCAGTCGGCCAACAACATCTGTGCGTTCAACTGGCAGTGCCGCAACCCAGGGATTGACAACACGCAATTCTACCAGAACCAGTGGTAATACCGCACGTGCATCAATCGTTCAAACAGATACTGTAAATACACCTTTGTATATCAGCAGTCGTGTCGGCGTCAACAATACATCCAATGTAACAACACGTGTACCAACAATTCGTGTTGGCACTGCGGCGGTATCAACAAACGCAACGTCAACATCGGCAACGTCTGAAACAACATCAGCAACAACGTCTATTGACGAATTAGCGCAACTGACAGATTATTGCAAGGCGCAATATGTCGCATGTATGGATAATTTCTGTAACGTTCTGGATGATAACCAGGGTCGTTGCAGTTGCAGTGCAAACCTGGATAATTATGCCGAAACCGAAGCGGCATTGAAACAGGCAACCGAAGATTTACAAGACGTCGCATTACAAATTCAATATATTGGTCTGACTGCGGACGAAGTGGAAACATTGTTCACCCAGACCGAGGCTGAATTAGAAATGCAAACGTCCAGCGATAACAGCCAACTGAAAAACGATTTGGATAAAATCAAAAACATGATTATTGATGTTAAATCTGGTACACCAGAAGTATCAAGCGGCATGAGCTTTGATTTATCTGGATTGTTGGACTTTACAATCGACAGCACTGGATTCGATTTAAGTTCACTGTTAGGCAGTATGAGTGGTAATAACGACAGTATCAGCAACCAACGCGGTAAACAGTTATATGAAACTGCCGCAGCACGGTGCAAGGCAGCAGTTTTGAACAGTTGCTCTGCCCAGGGTGTTGATACAACAATTATTACAAATTCATATGATTTGGAAATTGACAAGGCGTGTATCCAATACGAACGCGCATTGACGGATTCGAACGAACAAATGTCTTCGACCGTGCGTAACGCAAAAAGCGTTCTGCAACGCGCGCGTTTGTTGGTGGCACAACAAAAGAATCAATATGACCTGCGTGGGTGTGTAAATGCATTGGATACATGTATGCAGGACGATTTCGTATGCGGCGATGATTATGAAAACTGTCTGGATCCAACCGGCAAATACATAGTCAATGGGGAAGTAGTAGTAGGCAGCGAGCCTGGTGCGCCAGGGTATGACGACGCGGCGATATAC
>CALXMQ010000010.1 GCA_944389515.1 uncultured Alphaproteobacteria bacterium
TGATGAACTGTATAATATTGCCCAGGGTATATTCTTGAACATTGATAACAATATGTTAGAACAATGTCAAAAGGCAGCAGATGAAGCCATGATAAAGGTTTGTGGTGATACTGAAAATTGCAATAATTTGACAGTTGATGAAAATATTGGTGCGCGTTCATTGGAATACAAGATTTGTGAATACACCAACAGTGAAAATAGTTTGGATATTGATTATGCAAAATGCAGAACAGATGTATCACAAATTTTGGATACGGAACTGGGACGTGTAGAAGGTTCAACCAGTACACAACTGGGGCCGGTTACACCGTTTGCTGGGGTTATTGATGGCACCATTTATTGGGAAAGTGTAGAAATTGGTGACGATGGGCGTTTAATCACAGTGGATCAGTATTTGGAAAATATTGGTCAACCAAATATGGACAGCCAAAATCGTGAAAAAATATCATCTGAATTGGCGGTGTTGCAAAGCAGTATTGATACGGCAATAAATGCCGTAGAGGCAGACCCCCAGGTACAATTCTGTATGACAGGACGTACCGTTCAAGGTGTAAATGATCGCAATGTTGTTGACCGCAGTGGCAGCACAACAGGGCGTTTCCCAGAATTGACCAAACAAATGCGCATGATTATCGCAAATGCGGCATTAAAGGTTGCCAAGGATAATTATTATAAAAAGTATGACGAATTAAATGAAAAGTTATTGCAAGATTATGCGACGATTGGTGAACGTATGGCTGAAATTCAGGGCGAAAATGCATTGGATGCACGGCGCGAAATTGCACGAATTGCATGCATAAACTTTGCAGATATGTCCAGTTTACCAAAATCACCAGAACCACCGAAAAACGCGTTTGGTAAAGTTTTGTCGGCGGTGGCAATGATTGGGGCGGCAGTTGCAATACCGTTTACTGCTGGGATGTCAGGATTGACGCTGGTTGGCAGTTCGCTTGTTTCCACAGCAACCATCGCAACAGGAGCAGTTGCAACCGCAGCTATTGGTACGGCGGCCATAGGATTGGCAGGCAATGCCGGATCGGGCAGTGCAAATGGCGCGGATGCGTCTGCCCAGCGCGAGTTGATTGGTTCCAAGCAGTTGAATCAATGGAATTATAAAGAAACCATTACTTCAACGTTTGAGTGGGACACATTGGTTTGTCACAAATGCACACGTACGCAACAATGTTCCAAAACCAAGAATCCGCTGTTTGGGAATAAATATTGCAAAACATGGGCGGATGCAGTTGAATCATGTGTTGATGTGCAATTCTGATGCGGATGATAAATCCAGAACGGGGCAGTTGCCCCGTTTTTTTATTGTTCTGACGTAATACCCCGGGCGTAAGCCCGATGGATTATTTATTGTTTTGACACAAATACGAATTCAGTCGATTGAATTTTGACATGGTATATTCGCGCAATTTCGTTTGATTATTTTTTGTTGTATGTAATATCGCATCTGGATATGGAACTGCATTATAAGTTTTTGGGGCAACGGTCAGTGTTCTGAAATTATGTTCTTGTAATTCTTCATTTTCATTAAAATACAGGTGTAATGATTGATAAAACATCATCATTTGCGATGAATCAGACATCATGTGTATTGGATAATCAAACGGCATGGCGTTCATTTTTGCAGATATTATGTCTGATAATTTTTTCTTTTGAGATTTTTTATTGATGGCATTTTTGATGCGACGTGAAAATTCTGCGATATCTGGGCATGGTTCGACACCGTATTGATTGGCATATATCATTATATCTTTGTGACGACAAATATCCAGTTCTGGTGGTGTACGGTCGGGCTTTTGCAATGTTTGTGCGTATGATTTATAAATTGGTGTACCATTTGTTGGCATTTTATCTGATAATAAAACGTAATATTGAAATGTATTAAATAAATCGATATAGCACCATAATCTGGTATGTTGTTGAAATAAAATCATACTGTGATACAGCCCCATTTTTGTTTCCAGTTCCAGATAATTATCAATCGGATTCATTGCGTAAAATGGAATCAGTGGATAATTAAATGTTATACTGGATATATCGCTGGGTGATTTTTGGATGTGTAATCCGTGTTGTAATAATTTAGAATCAATGCCAGATGCCAATGCATAGTTAAATGCGATTTTATTCATGCCTTGCTGAAAATAGGTATTTTGCAAATCAAATTTATATTCAACAATTTCCAATGGCAATTTGGTTGCATCGCAATGTAATTGGCGACTTAATTCCGGGCAAGATACAACTTTGCCTGATTTTATATTGGCGATATATTTTTGACCATTGTATATAACGTATCCGGTACATGGCGGTTCTGATTTTGTGTTATTTGTTTTAGAAAATTTATCAATGCGACTGATAATAGGGTTGAATATTGTTGTAAATGGGGCATCGATATATTTGCTGATATAATTATTACATTGTGGGCAACATATGTCTGTGGATTCATATAATCCACCCAACGCGTTTTGTATGACGTGTTCTTTGCTGGGGGTGGTGATTTCTTGATTACAATATATACATTTTGTTCTGGTCATAATGATATTAGCATAATGCCAAATAAAAATTTGTCAATTTGGAATATTTGGATTATCAAAAGTGTGGTGCCATATATGAAAAAATAAAACCCCACCAACAATGGTGGGGATTTTTTATTTATGTTTATTTTAGAACGTATAACGTGCACCTAATTTAACTTCGTGGGCGTATACAAATTCACCACCAACGGTTGATGAATTAAATCTGTATCCGATATCCAATGCCCAATCTTCGTTAAAGTTGTATGCGGCACCGACGCCAACCTGCCATTCAAAGCGATACAGGGTGTCATTGGCAACCTCTAATTCTTGTTCAATTCCATACAATATACTTAGTAACATATCAGCTGCTGCACCTGCAAATTGTCCCGGGCTGGCCAGTAATTTATCTTCGTCAATGTCGATTTCAACGGTTGCTTTTTGTCTGTAAACACCGAAACCAACGCCGGCACCAACGTATGGTGTCCAGTTTGAACCACCCAATTCGAAATCATAATACATGTTTAATAAATAAGAATTATGACGTACAGATATTGAGTTTTCGATTTCAGTTGGGATATCTATGCCATTTGGGAAAAGTCCAGGTACAGATGTGTGAAAGTTCCCATTAAATATTGAATAATCATCTTCGGATGCACTGCGGATGGCAACTTCTAATTCGGCGCGGACGTTATCGATTTTTACACCGGCAGTGATTTCGCCAGCAAACGCCATATCAAAGTCCATGTTACTGCCACCGTTTGGAATAAATGCCTCGCCAACAGTTGATAAGTCGGCTGGATTTATTTTTGATTGATCAAAGCCAACGCGTTTGGCAGATGTGTTTGCATCATCAATAACCAGACCCAATCCAACATATGGGGTAATTTCTGCCGCAAATGCAGATGGCGCAAACATTGCCGCCGCCATAAATAAAGCAATTTTCTTTTTCATTGTTTCTCCCTTAGATAATTATTTAGGTATAAATACCTAATGAAAACTATATCAAATAAACGCATAAGTCAATGAAAAAACAACAATTAGCGTTGTTTTTCGCGGTAAAAATGGTGTTTTTATGCATTGATTATTCGTCGACTGCGATAATAAATATTTTTAATTCGTTTGCACGTTTTATCACAGCGTCACGATTTACCACAAAACATGTTTTTGTGTTGACCACAATACCACGCAATTTTGCCGCCGCCACAGCATTGACCGTATCAACACCAATGGCCGGGATATCAATGCGTAAATCTTGGCCTGGTTTTGTCATTTTGGCAAATACCCCACTGGGGCGACGATGATTTTTACGCATTTCAACAACGCGTTCCAGCATTTTTGCGGTGCCTTCGGCGGCTTCGACCGCGATGACCTGTTTATCGACAACGACAGATGCGCCAATATCCGCAGCACCGATTGTGTGTGATACGTCAATGGCGCGTTCAATGTCACGTGTGTCACGCGCAGTTGGTTTTGTTTTGGTTTGAATTCCGGCATGTTGAAATGCCAATTCTGGTGCCACGTCTTGGGCAGCGACAATTTCAAAACCACGTTTTTCCAGTGCCTTGTTTAATGCGACAGCCATTGAATCATACCCCCGTTGATGTTTAAGAATACTGAATAATAACCCGATTGACCATAAATCTGGTCGAATATCAGACAAATTTGGATGTCCCAATGCACCAACAAATGTCAGCTTTTTTATTCCACGACGTCTGAATTGGCGAACCGCCGGCCATCCGCCCCCAGGACGTACAGCAATATCAGGTTGCAGGCGTGCGTCGTAAAATGGTTTCAGACCAACAACGTATACATCCCACCCAGCGCGACGTAATGCATCGCGTGTTAAAAATGGCAAATCTAGTGCGCCTGCAATCAGTGCGATTTTTTTATCTGATTTTTTTGTCTGTTTTTTCATATTTCAAATGGTACGAATAAAACAAACTGGAATCAAGTTACATTTTATGATAAAATTTTACTGATAAAATATTGGGTGAATAAAATATGAAAAAGATATCATATGTTGGAATCTTGGCCGTATTGTTGACTGGGCCATCGTTCGCTGGGTACAGTGACGAACAATTTCGTAACGAAATTATCGAAGGGCTGGATTTAATTGGTGCACGTGCCAATGTGGATAAACCTGATGCGGCGCCTGGGGAATTGGGACTGGATGTTTATCAGACGGCTGATGCTGGGGTCAATGATGATATGCAAATGTTTATCCCAACAAAAATGTATATGCGTGCCGGTGGGGGATTGAATTTGCCGTTCGCCACAGATGCTGTACGACGTGGTGATACAGAATATGACAGTGCTGGCAGTTGGACAACCCAAATTGGTTTGGGATGGAATTTGTCTTCGTATGTTCGTACGGAAATTGATTTCCAAGAATCTACGTTCAAGTTTTCAGATATTGATAATGATGCAACGTATCAGACGATTGGTGGTATGCTGTATTTCGATTTTGCACGTCGTTATGTTCAAATGGGTGACGTTACGTATCGACGCGCATTTGTACCGTTTATCGGAATTGGTGCTGGGGCTGGGGTATATAAATTTAATGGCGCCGGTGGGGCAGACGGCTTTGTGATTGCGGCGCCGCGTGCAACGTTGGGATTTAATGTTATGCTGAACGATTTAATTGGTATTGATATTATGTATCAATATCAAATGATGATTGGTAATGGTTTTGGTTGGGATGTTCGTGCTGGGGGTGTGGATAATATCAGTAATATTATCGCGTCTTTCCGGGTGAATTTCTGATAACAGATGGGGAATAAAAATGAAGTCTAAAATTTTATTTGGTATTTTATGTATGTTGCCGATTGCGGCAAATGCGGCGATTCCCTATCGGGTGGAACAGATTGATACGCCAGCGCAGGTAAATGTTTCTGGTACAGATGACCAGGCATTGGCACGTGTACACAGATTCTATGTCGGTGGGATGTATGATTTTACAATGTGGAATAATGGCGCAGACGATGTTGTCAGCATATCTGGAAAAAATACATCTTCGTTCGAAGCGGTTGTTGGTATGCGTGCGTTTGATATTTTTAGAATAGAGGCGAATTATATACGTACATCTGCAAAATGGGATGCGTTCGAATTGACTGGTGATACCGCGATGATAAATGCAATATTTGATGCGCGTATTGGTAATCTGTATCGATTGTTTTATAAACAGCGTATGGTGCCATATGTTGGTATCGGGGCAGGTATATCATGGAATTCAACAGATGGAACGTCAATCGAAAATAAAATAACACCGGTTTTGTCTGCGATGGCTGGGTTGGGTGTTGAACTGGGCGAATATTTTGCACTGGATTTTGGGTACAGATATATGTATATGTTTTCACCTGAATTTGGTATGATATCTGATTTCGCGCCGGCTGGGCATCAGTTCCGTGTTGGGGCGCGTGTACATTTTTAATTTGAATATGAAAACGTGTCCGTTCTTTGGAATTTGTGGTGGATGCAAATATGATGTTGCAGATGCCAGATATCGTGCACAAAAATTATCTGAATTATCAAATTTACCAATAACAGGTGCCCCTGTTTGGGTGGATGTTGGCACGCGTCGACGTGCAGATTTTGCGTTCGCAGATGGCATATTTGGTTTTTATAAACATCGATCCAAGACGATTGTGCAAATATCTTGTTGTCCGTTATTATGTGACAAAATAAATAATTTGATTCCAGAATTGGTATCTTTGCCGTGGGGTGGGGCAGGGTCTTGTTTGGTTACGTTGTGTGATAATGGTATTGATGTATGTGTGTCATCGTCGGTGCCGTATTTTTCATCTGAATTCAAAAAGGGTGCGGAAAAATTATCGGGGGTTATTCGGGTTACTTGGAACGGGCGTGATGTTATGACGCGTGCAATTCCAGTTGTGAATTTTGATGGGCATGTGGTTGAATATCCATCTGGGGCATTTTTGCAACCAACGGTGACCAGTGAACGTGCTTTGCGTGAAATGGTTATCGGGGCGGTGGGTGGCGCGCGACATGTCGCAGACCTGTTTTGTGGATTGGGAAATTTTACTTTTGCATTAAATGCAGATGGTTTTGATATCAATGGCGTTGGTGTTCGACGTGATTTGTTTACACATCCATTGACGGTTGGGATGTTGAATCAATATGATTGTATTGTAATGGATCCGCCACGTGCTGGTGCGCATGCCCAGTGTCGTGAATTGATACGCAGTAATGTTGCGCGTGTTATATATGTGTCGTGCAATCCACAAACATGGCGGCGTGACACAGGCGTTTTAATGCGCGGTGGTTTTGTGTTGTCAAATTTAACACCAGTTGATCAATTTGTTGGCAGTGCGCATTGGGAACTGTTTTCAGTATTTGTTAAAGAAAAATAAAAATCCCAGGATGCGTAATTATTCACGCCATGTGACAGAATCAAACATTGCGTTTATTGCGTTACGCAGATTTTCATCATCAAAAAATTGACTGCGTTGTTCTGGGGTTGTGTTATGTGTGGAATCTTCAAAATGTGGTATGTATTTTTGAACTGCAAAGTTTTTTACGCCACGTTTATGTAAATCGTTTGCGATTTCCATTAAATCCATTTTTGTTACAAAACGTGGGTCGCATGTAATACGTACTTCGAAATCTTTGCCGGTTGACAGCCAGAAATCTAAACTGCGAATCATGTGGTCGTGCGCGATGTTTTGACCAACAAGATCGCCGTATTTATTGCGTGTGGCCTTGTAATCCAAACCAATCCAATCAACAACATCAGCCGCACGTGCCAATGTGTCTGGGTAAAATCCGTTTGTGTGTAATCCGATTGCGAATCCCAAATCACGTACGCGTCGCATATAATCAATCAATGCGTCGCCCTGCATCAATGCTTCGCCACCAGAAAAAACGACGGCTTCTAGTTTGCCGACACGGGATTTCAGCCAATCAAAAACTTTATCCGGGTCATATTCGCCATCGTGTACAGAAATCAGATGTGGATTGGAACAGTATGCACAATGCAATGGACATCCAACCAGAAATAACACAGCGGCTAATTTCCCGGGGAAATCAATCGTTGTGAACGATACCAATCCACCAATCTGAATATCTCTCATAACTTATGCAGCTTTTTTCATCAATTCACTGTGACGTTGACCAGCAGTCAGACTGTTTGTTTCTGTAAATGTTTTTCTTTCGCAAAATTCAGAATATTTACCAATGTTAAAGTTGGAAACAGGTCTGATAAAACCCATTGAACGTGAAAATACTTCACATGCTGTTCTTGGTGTGTTTTCTGTTGCTGACATAATGTTTTCCTCCCTTTTTTTTGTTTTATTTTGAAACTGGTTCTGATTCTGTGTTTTGATTTGCGGCAATTTCTGCATCGCATTTCGGACAGAATTCATGACGTCCCGGCAGATATCCATGCTTTGGACATATTGAAAATGTTGGCGTCAATGTCATGTACGGAATTTTGTAGTTTTCAAAAATTGTGCGTACAATTTTTTCAGCCGCCGCGCCACTGGATACAGGTTCGCCCATATACAGGTGCAACATTGTGCCACCGGTATATTTACGCTGTAATTCTTCTTGGTGTTCCAGTGCGACAAATGGATCATCCGTATAATTCACCGGTAATTGTGTAGAGTTTGTATAGTATGGTGCATCATGTGTCCCAGCGGTGATTATATCCGGGAAATTTTTTACGTCTGTTTTTGCAAAACGGTATGAACAACCTTCGGCAGGGGTCGCTTCTAAATTATACAGGTTGCCGGTTTGTTCTTGGAACGTAACCAGGTTTTCACGGATAAAATCCATCAAGTCTAAGACCATTTTTTTACCAAATGGTGTCGCAATATTTTCACGGTCGTTTGTAAAGTTGCGCACCATTTCATTTGCACCATTTACACCAATGGTTGAAAAATGGTGATCCCAGTTACCTAAATAACGACGTGTGAACGGATACAGTCCGCGTTCCATGTTTTTGGTTATTATGCGGCGTTTGATTTCCAGCGAATCGCGTGCCAAATCCAATAAACGTTTTAATTCGCGGAATAATCCTTCGCGGTCGCCTTTGTGGGTGTAACCCAAACGGGCCAGGTTTATTGTAACAACGCCAATAGAACCGGTTTTTTCAGCCGAACCAAACAATCCGCCACCGCGTTTTAATAATTCACGTACGTCCAAACGTAACCGACAGCACATAGAACGTACATCTGTGGGATTCAAATCCGAATTCAAAAAGTTTTGGAAATTTGGAATCCCATATTTTGCCGCCAAATCAAATAACGGTTTTACATTTGGATGTTCCCATGGGAAATCTTTGGTAATATTATATGTTGGTATTGGAAATGTAAATGGACGTCCCATGGCATCGCCTTCGGTCATTACTTCCAAAAAGGCGCGATTTATCATATCCATTTCTTTCTGTAAATCACCGTATGTGAAATCTACTTGCTTTTTGCCAACAAATGGACGTTGTGGTTTCAAATCTTCGGGGCATGTCCAGTCAAATGTAAAATTGATAAATGGTGTCTGGGTTCCCCAACGGCATGGTACAGCGCAATTAAATACCAATGTTTGCATGGCATTTTTTACATCTGCGTATGACATATTATCAACACGAACATATGGTGCCAGATATGTATCAACGGATGAAAACGCCTGGGCGCCGGCAAATTCATTTTGCAATGTGCCCAAGAAATTTACCATATGAGATATTGCCGTTGCCATATGTTTCGCAGGTTCGCATTGCAGATAGCCAGGAACGCCATTGAATCCTTCGTATAATAATTCGCGCAGTGACCAACCAGCGCAGTACCCGGTCAACCACCCTAAATCATGAATATGGATTGATGCGTTTTTGTGTGCTTCGGCAACTTCGCGTGGATACAGGTTTAACCAATATTCTGCGGTTACGCGTTCTGATGTACGCAAAATCAATCCACCAATAGAATATCCGATATTTGCATTTTCTTTGATGCGCCAGTTAGAACCGCCGACGTATCCTTCGATAACTTCGACCGCATCAACATAAGAATCGCGGATTTCAGTCCGCTTTTGACGATATATAATATATGATTCTGCGGTTTTGTATGCGTGCGCATCCATCAATGATTCGATAACTGATTCTTGGACATCTTCGACAGTTGGATTTTTTTCTGTGAATTTTGATTCTAATTTTTTCAGCGCGTTTTGTGTTATATCAATAACCTGTTCATCTGATAATTCATGCGTTACAGCCACGGCCTTTTTTATAGCATCAAAAATCTTTTTTGAATCAAATGGGACTGATTCACCAGAACGTTTTTGTACAACGTTTAACCGTGTTGTAAGTGTTGGAATAATCTGAATTTTATTATCGTTTCCTGTCGCAGACATTTTTATACCCCAATATTTATAAAACTCAATATATAGTGGTTGTTTTTAATATTCCATAACAATATATAGTATATAGATATCAGGGGCAATACATAAAAATAAAAAAATTTTTTATTTTTTGCTTTACTTTTCAAAAAGGGGATTTTCTGCGGTGTTGGTCTGGATGGTATATGTGTAAACCAGGCACAAAATACGTTTTTGTGTCAAAAAAATCCTGATTTTTATATGGGAAATGATTCGTTTTTTGTTTGAAAACACAAAATATAGTATTTTTTTAGCGAATCAATTACTATATGTTGACAAAAGACGTCCAAGATTGTCGTTTGACAAGTTTTTGTGTCGTCGTAATTCGAATCAGCCGTTTTTTGTGAAATTTGTTGTTATTATGCGTGGAAAACATATATACTGATTATATGTGAAATAATTCACATACAAACCAAGAGAAAGAAATGATTAAAAATATATATGATATGCTGCACCAGGTGTGTGTCCAGAACAAAGATCGTATTTTCTTTGTCAGACAAAACGAAACGTATGCTGATTTGTTGCGTCGGGTTAAACAGCGTGCAGTGTTGTTGGCAAAAAAGTTTGGTGTTAAACGTGGGGATACGGTGGCGATTTTATCAGGTAATACCCCTGATTTTATTCGGTCTTATTTCGCAATCACATCCCAGGGGGCACGCGTTTTGATGCTGGATACAGGTTTGTCGACATCAGAACATATAAATATGATGCGTCGAACAAAATGTAAATTGGCATTGGCACAGCGTGAATATTTTATCACTGGGCGTGGTGTACCAAAAATGGTTGATATCGAATCGATTGATGATACCGATGCGCGTGAATTTGTGGCGGCGCCAGCAACGCGCGACGATATCGCAATGTTATCGTTTACGTCTGGATCAACAGGTAATCCCAAAGTCGTGGGGTTGACGCATGACAATATTATATCGTTGGGCGAAGGTGCATTGTTTTATCAACCTGTGATACATCCTGGGTATACATTTTATGGTTTTTTACCGTTGTATCATATATATGGTGTTGTGATAAATATTGTTGCCCCATTGGTATTGCGTGGTAAATTGTTGTTACAGCCTGTGTTGAATCCACGTGAATTTTTGGCGGATTTCAAAAAGTATAAACCCGAAGTTATCCCTGCGGTTCCACGTATTTGGGAAACTTTTTATAAAAAAATTATTGATGCCGCCAAAGAAAAGCATGCGTATACGATTATGCGTATTGTTATATCTTTGCGTCATGTATTGCGTGCTGTGGGATTGGGGACGATTGTTACCAAGGTTACCAAGCCTGTACATGATTTGTTTGGTGGCAAGACCAAGGTTTTGGTTTCTGCTGGGGCAACGTTAAAGCCAACGATTCGGAAATTTTTTGAACGGTTGGGCTTTGCGGTTGGTGACTGTTATGGTTTGACAGAAACGACGGGGCCAGCGAACTTTAATTTCGCATTTCGTATGCCGGATGGTTCAATGCACTATGCCGGTCCATTACCAGGAAATGAAATTGAAATTCATAATCCAGACAAGCATGGCGTTGGTGAAATATGGGTGCGTGGTAAACTGGTTATGCCGGGCTATATTGATAATGACGATGCAAATGCGGCGGCATTTGAAGATGGTTGGTTCAAAACAGGTGATTTGGGTAAATTAGATAAACGTGGGCGTCTGATTGTAAAAGGGCGTAAAAAGCAAGTCATTGTTTTGGACAGTGGTAAAAATGTATATCCAGATGAACTGGAAGATTTGTATATGCAAAACGATGAAATATTGGCCGCAGCAGTGTTTGAATATGTGATAAAAGGTAAAACAGTGCCGTTCGCAGTGTTCCAAGTTGCGCCAGGTACAACATCGTCTCGTGTATCTGCGCTGGTCAAGGCGTCTAATTTGAAAATTGCGCCATATAAATGGGTGCGGCATTTTGCGATAACCGAGCAAGATTTACCACAAACGTCTGCACGTAAAATAAAACATTTTGCTGTGCGTGAAAAATTAGACAGGGGCGAATTTACACGTGCGTCTGATGCAGAATAAATATCCGGGGTCATCCCGGATGTTTTTTGCTTTTGTATATTGACAAAATATAAAAAAGTGTTATATTTTTAGTGTGTAAGAGGAAATGCGATGCAGTCATTAAATGATATTCAAATAAAAAAGATTTTGGCGTACAACATACGTCGTGCGTATATTGGCCGATTGACTGCTGAAAATTTAGGTAACGCATTTGCATTGATAAAGCGCAGTCGCGATTGGGATAATCCAGTATCGCAATGTAATTTAGCGGTGGGTAATATAAATGGCGATGTGATATGTAATGCGCTGTGGTATGAAATGTCGTATAATCCTGGGCGATTTGGTGATGTGTCGCCGTTTGTTTTTAATGGCCGTAACAGTATATATCGATTTTGTGACAAGCCATATGGTGGAAATTTGTCAGGCAAGGCAGCAGATGTTATTGCATCGATTCGTCATCATTTGATTGAATATATGAATTTGAATTCTGATGACAAGCGGTCTTGGCGTGATGTTATTATTGCGCCTGGGGGCAATGTGTCTGTTGGTGTAAATGCAGATGGGCATTCGGATGATATGTATAAAATGTTGGCGCATTTACGTGATTGTATCAAGGTTATTACACGTCAAAATGTTTCTGATTTTGCTAAAAAGCGTGGGCAATATCGCCAGGCAATTATAAATGTTGTCAACATCCGTCATCCAGATGGGGTGCGTTCAATCGGCTCCAATACTGGGCAGGGTACAGTTCAATGGAAGGCGGTTACACCAACAGTTATGCAAATGGAATACGATGAACAAGATAGAATTGATAAAATGTTAGAAAGTGCCCAAATAATAATGGATAATAAAGATTATGTTTCGGCGGAATTATACAACCAGGCATTGTATGACATGGAAACGTTGTTACAACGGGCATCTGAAAATCAGTATTAAAAAATTAAAAACGCGTTTTTTATAACGCGTTTTATTTTAGTTCGTCTAAATCTGTGATGACGGTTATGCCGCTGTTTTTCCATTGGGTGCATCGTATATCTAAATCCATTATATTTTTTTGCCCCAGATACAACACTGGACGCAGGCCGCGTTCTGTGCCGGCCGCCAGTACCGCATCAGCAGGTGATGGTTTTTGTTTCCCAGCGGCAAACCATGTTTCGTTATCGGCAACCCAAAAATCAGGGTCGTTATGTGCGGCAATCGCATCGCGTGATGTGAATATGATATTGTCTGTGACGGTGAATTCTGTGCCGTTTTTGGATAAGTATTCTGTTACTGGGGTTAAATCGTTTTCTGGTTCGTCGGTTGGTGATGGGTGCGGCTGGTCTGGTGGGGTGTCAAAATCTATGTCTGAAAATACAGGGGTAAAAGAAGGTATATCAGATTCGTCAGATTGTGTGCTGATATCAAAGTCAGACGGTAATGGTAATTCACCTGGTTGCGACAATTCTGGTGCTTGTTGTGCGCTTGGTTTTGGGGTGGTCATATTTGTTATGTCAAAGTTTGATTTTGGGGTTGGACCCGTATGTGCGCGTGCACGGGCAAATGCTGCGCGCATTTCTGTTGGGTATACTTTTTGTGACACAGATTTTTCTGGCGTTGGGGTGGGTGGGGGTGGTGTTGTATCTGGTTCTTTATCCGTTTGGATTTTTACGGGTTGTAAAAAACTGGGTAATTTTATTGTAAATAATGGTTTTTTTGTACGATAAATAACCATTGTGGTGGCAATGTATAACGGTATTGCCGCCAAAATCAATATGCCGAATACAAATCCTGGGAATCCACGCAGTTGTGCATGAAATAATATGTTCCATTGCGTGCCTGAAAACATATCAAAGTTAAACATGTATTTTAATACAGTCCACATCACCAGGACATAGCATATTGTCCATATAAATGCGTATTTATTTTTTTTAATAAAATCTAAGACTTTATTCATGTTATTTTTATTATAGACAAGATTTGTTATTTGTCAACTTTTGATATAAAGACGATGGGTTGTGTGTTAAAAAACGCTTTTTTTTACTGATTATTTAAGGTATAATTACATAGATATTAGTAAGGGGGATTTTCTTATGCAACATTTGCTGAAATCGTTTGGTATGTCTGTGGTTGGATTGGTGGTTTGCACGTTCGTTGGAAATTCTTATGCGGCGGCCACTGGGCGTGCGGCGTACAATAATGTTCAATCAGGGCGTGCCGGGGTGACAACATCTGCGTCATCGCAACGTATGCCGACAATGCCGACATTACCAAATTTCACAGTTGGAAATACGTCCCCCAGTTTACCGTCTGTGACACCAGATAATCCAAATCCAGACCCAGATCCGGATCCAGATCCAGACCCAGAGCCTGAATGTCCAGATGGTGGTGTGAAAAATTCTGAATACACCGTGGATAATTGTATGGATGATATTTTAATGTGCATAAACACGGGGGCTTTGCCGGGTGGATTAAACGATTTGTTTAACGAAGATTTACGTAATTCAATCGTAAATGGTATGAATTTATGTGCAACCCAGGTGGAACGTTGTATTGCCGAAGTACGCCGGGACTGTGCATATGTATATCGTACGTCGGCAGATGTGTGGATTGATTTTAATGCACGCAAAGTACAACCAGAATATTATAATTTTGTTTTGCGTAAAACAGGTTTGACCCCGAACCAGGCTGAAAATACATGCTTATTATTAGATGTAAATACGTATGGTTCATCGTTTGATGCGGTGTCAAATTCTGGCAATGTGACATCAGAATATAATATTGGTGTTGGCGCATATAACAGCCAGAACGGAAATGTATTGATTAAAAATAATCCCCAAGGTGTTACACTGAATTATGGAAATTCGGGGGTTGATGGGCAACGTGGTCATTATGCGCGTTGGAATCCGACAACTGCGGAATGCTGGATTCGTGTCGGGGCGTATAACAAAGATTCACAAATTAAAAACAGTTGGCTGTTTGGTGCGGCGGGTAATGACCAACCGGCCGAAGTATGGCAGTTGGCTGGCGATACATTTACATGCAATCGTGATTTGTTTGGGTTTTCATTGATGAATCAAACAAATACTGCGGCGGTTGTTGGTGTTGGCGGTGGCGCTGTGTTGGGTGCTGGGATTGGCGCGATTGCAGGTCATGGTGCGCGTGCATTTGATTGCACCAAACAAACACATCGTGAAATGTTGACCGAAGAATTACGTGCGGATGCAAACTTTGGCACAATCAGCGAATATCTGGAAGACCCGATTCCTGCGACGATTGATGTGATAACACGTAATCAATGCGAAGAAATCGTGTTGTTGTACGATAAATTCGTTCAGGTTGAATCTGCGTTGGAAAAATGTAATACGGTCAGTGTAACTTCGTCTGAAACAACCATTTCGTCAGAAGTTCAGGCGAATTGCAGTAAATATGTAAATATCAATGACTGTTTTGCAAGTTTGCCAATGTTGGCGCCTTGTGTTGGGCAAGGATTTACCACGGCGCAACAGTGTGCGGATTATATTGCAGCGCAAAATGCCGCCGCCGCAGAACAAATGGCAACGGATAATATTGCGGCATCAGAAAATGAATTCTGTTCGTTCCAACCATTGAATTTGGCGCGCGCACGTGGTGACAGTATTTATTGCAATGCTGGGGGTGGCGAATGCCAAAATGCGGTGCAAATCAGTGTTGATATTGAACGCTTGGACGATGTGTTTAACAGCACAATCAAAGATTTGTTGCAAAATGGCGAAGAATCCAATATGGGCAAGGCGATTGGTATCGGCGTCGGTGTTGGTGCTGGGGCTGGCGGATTGGCAACTGCGATTACCGCGTTTGTTGAACGCAGCAACATAAATTGCCGTGTTGGTGATGGTTTGGCCCAGGTTGGTTATGGCAAATCATATTCGATTGGTTCATTGCAAGATTTCTATGTTAAATGGAATCTGAATTTGCCAGATGTCATCATGCCAACGGCCACGGCGGTTGATTGCGATACATGGAAACGTGCATGTGGAACAATTACTGATCTGAATGCATGCAGAAATGCACAAATAAATTACAAGCCGGCTGATGCAGCAACGGTGACATTGGTACCGACGGCGTGCGCAGTATCGGGCAGTGCATGTATTGAAAATTATCCTGTGGCCAGATCATATGGCGCATGCGAATAAATATTAGACTAAGGTGTTCAAAAACCGCCGAACAGGCGGTTTTTTTATTTGCTGTAATAACATGGTCGGGTATATGTGCATGTGCCGGTATTGTCAGAACAACTGGAACCCGTTGGCAGATAACATACTGATATGCTGCCCTGGTTTTTATCCGCAGATGTGCCATTACCAGGGCATGGTAAACATTGATTGGATGTCAGGTAATATCTTGGTTTGCATGCAGTATATTGTTTTGTTACTATATCGCATCCACTGATGGCATGTGATGGCGATGCATATGTTATTATGATTGTCATGGCGGTGGTGATAAAAATTATGTTGCGTGGTATCATGTGTTTCTCGTTATGTTATATCGGTTACATTTTGCATGTACAGTCTGGATTTGAATTTGCACTGGTGTCTGTGGTTATGCGGTAACATGGGCCGGTGCTTTGGCTGGGGGCGCATGTGCCGTATATGTTGTTGTAATATCCCATCGCATCAGAATCACTGGTGGTGTCACGTTCGCACATACCGTTTAACACGTTTAATTTATGTTCACCGGGGCATGAATAAAATGTTCCAACGGTGCCTGTTGGGCAACAGCATTGACCAGAATATATATTTTTGTTGCATTCAGATAATGATGAACATGTTGTTGCTATAATTGCGTTGGCATCATTATGTATTAGTGTAAAGACGGTTATAATTGATATAAATCGACCGATTAGTATCGGTGTTTTTATTTTTGAAAAAATCCCTGCTTTCTGCATATTTTTATCCCCTATATTTCGCCGAATCCAAACGGTGGTTTTTATTCAGCATAAAATTGATACTATTATTATACAGACTTTTTGTCCATCGGGCAAGTTTTTTTATGCCCGGGGACATGCCGCATTTGTTGCAGTAACTGTGACATTGCGACATTTGTCGTCTGGTTGTCCCTGGGTTGTTTCTGTACAGTTTTCTGCACCGGCACCGACGGCATACATGTTGGTTGCGGATAATCCGGCGGCTGATAATGCCGATTTTACTGCGTCTGCACGTTGTTTGGATAATTGTGCGTTTCGTTTATCAGAACCGGTTGTATCGGTATTTCCAACAATTTTTATACAATATGCATCTTGGCCAGCAAATTGTGCATTAAAATCAGTTACAAAGTCTTGTAATGTTTGTTGGGCGGCATTGGTTAAATTTGCACTGCCCAATGCGAACAGATTTTGTGCAGGTAATGTAATCGGTTCTGTTTCCAGTACCGGTTGTTTTATAACGCATTGACCATCGGTGTTTAATTCATGCGTCAGTTCTGGGCATTCACATTTTGGCAATGCGTCAGAACTTAAAACATATCCATCGGTACATGTGCATTGACCAGTATCTGGGTTTACTGTTACATGACCGGCGGTTTCGTCGCATTGTGGTTCAACATCAGTGGTTGGTGTGACGCACGTGTCATTTTCGCCTGGAACGGTGCCATCAGGGCATGCACATTGGTTGTTTACAACAACCAGGTCGCCAGGACATGTGTCGCATGCAACACTGGATGTGTTAAATACTTGTTTGGTTGCGTCTGGACATACACAATTTGGGAACGTGCCAGTTGTCCCAGACGGGCATTGTGCGCCTTGTTCATTATTTGGTAATGCCACTGTATCATCATGTAATTTTTTCAGTGGTTCATATTTAGCCCGAATTTCATCAGACATTTCCCGTGGTTTGTCACCAACATAGTTGGCCAGTACATTTCCAGCAATGCCCACCAAAGCCCCAGCACCAGCAACAATCGCCCCAGTTGTCAGTTGCGATTGTGTTTCTGCACGTTGTGCGGCCCATGCGGCGGCATCTGCCCCAGATGGGTCAGACAGTGCGCGTGAAAGTGATGTATATGCGCCGCCAGTTATGCCAACGGATTCATTGTCATACAGACCAGATGTTGCGGCATCCAAGATAACTTCTGATTCAATGCCGGGTGCCATACCAAGTGATTCTTTGCGTAATTTCAGGTCTGCCGCCAATGTGGTGTATTCGTTATATATCGGCAACAGTGTATTTGCGCCAGGTAATTGTATATTTGTTTCGCCACCAGTTATATTGCGGCCGGCACCGTAATCACAACGGAACGTTGCCAGATATGCTGCCATATCCATTTCTGCATCTGTATCTGCGTTTTGTTCGGCCATTGCAGATGCCAGTTGCATTCCACCAATACCCATTGCACCAATGGCGGCACCACCAATCAGTTTGTTTGCCAGTGATTGTTCGCGTTCCTTCATTGCGTTTGCATTTTCTTGTAATTCTGCGATTTCTTGTTGTGCATCTTCTTGGGACAGTATTGGTTCAATGCAAGATTTTTTATCGTTACTGATACTGAATCCGTCTTTGCATTGATCAATTATACAAACCTCGGTACCAGATGTTGCGTCCCATTGGCGATGTGCAGATTTTGCATTTTTCGGCATTGGGTGGCAATTTCCAGATACCGCAACACATTGACCATCGGATACTTCAAACCCAGCATTGCATTCTGTGGCATAACATTTACCGCGCTTTAATTCGCCGGCGGTGGCGTTTTCAATTTGTGCGATTTGTTCATCAGAACATGGACCTTGGCTGATTTCACATGCGGTGTTATCATCGTTTGGTAAATATCCCTTGGCACATTTTTTTATTTCGCATTTCAGTGTATTATTTTCCCAAACATATTTTGATTTTTCAGCATTTGCGTCATTTGGATTACAATCTTTATCAACCTGGTCTTCGCATCCATCGCCGGCGGCATTTAATACATATCGTGGTGATTCACAATTTAATGCGTCACATGTTTTGGTTTTTGCGTTCATTGTGTATCCATGTGCACAAGTGTCTGGTACACAATGGATGCCAGAGCCATCAATGACTTTGCCATCAGGGTTACGTTCTGTATGACCAGAAGCAGCGTTTATAGCGGCCAATTCTTCGGCAGTACACGCACGGGATTTATAGTCTGCTGCAATAACCGTTTCGTTTAAAGTAGCTAGGGGTATTTTTATTTTTTGATTTTCGCCAGGGGTAATGGTTACATCTGTATATCCCGTAAAAGAAATAAAATATTTTTGGTTCACAGGAACATTTTTAAGTTCAAAGCACCCTTTATCATTTGTGATTGTGGAATTTTCAGATGTTGCCTTTATGCCAAATGGCATAACAGTTGCACCAACCAGCGGTTCGTCGTTTGAATCAACAACACAACCAGACAATGTTGTGGTGCCGGTGTTTGATGCAGATGTTGTATCCGTGGTTGTTTTTTCAGGCGCATCAGATGTGGACGTTGAACTTGTTGACGCAGATGATGCCGTGGACGTTTTTCCATAACATTCGACGTCAATCTTTTCCTGAATAAATTGGTCTTTGGCGCGCCTTTTGATAGACGTGTCTGTTTCCCTATATAAATCCCAACATACTTCTGGAACAACTTCGCGTGGTGTTTGTCCTGCTTTATATTCGTATGTAAAATTGCCAGTACCAATAACATAACAATTACCAGAACCGTCACTTGTATAAGGGGTATTTAACTTGGTTTCTTGTTCCTTGTCTGCTTGCGCACTCATTTGTTCATATATTTCTTTATAACGTGGCTCATCAGAATAACTCATCAAGTATTGCTTATTGATGTCCATTTCGCATTCTTCTTGATCTGATATTACTGCGCCAAATGTGGGCAGGGTAAATAAAACTGCAAAAATTCCAAATAAATACTTTTTCATATGCTTTTGTTCCAAATGTTTAGCGCGACGATACACCACGTGTGGTGCGTGTGCCCAATGTTTTGCCGGTTGAATTGGTGTTTAATAATCCGCCACCAAGTCCAGAATTTGTTCCGCCCAACAGACCGCCACCAGTATTATTGCCAGATAAACCAGGGGTTAAACCAATCTGTAAATCCATTTCACATTTTTTTGTTTCAGAATTATATTTTTGATTTGCGCCACATTCACACATGCCGGTGACAGTATTAAATGTGCCGCCGTTGTCGCAAATACATTTACCGTTAAACCATGTACCAACAATGTTGCAACGCTGTTCTTGGTCACTGATTGTCAGTGGTGTTGTTTCTGGGTCGCGTTCTTTGCATTTGCCATTAAAATCGTCGTATATTTCGTTTTCACCACATTGGGGATCACTGCAAAAACCGTTTTTCCATGTACCATTGACCGCCGCACATGCGTCTTGTAATTCTTGTTGTGACGGTCTGGATGTTGATAATAACCCAGATTTTTTATCATCTGTATCATCATCTGACTGTTTACTATCTTTATCGTCAGATTTTTTATCATCTGATTTTTTATCCTTGGTGGAAGCTTTTTTATCGCCATCTGTATCTGAGTCATCTGGACCATAATTTTCATCGTATTCATCCTGGGCATCTTTCAGGGCCTTTTCAGCCTTGTGACGATCGATTGCACGGTCGATTGCCCCAGATGTAATCGCACCAGCCGCCACACCCAGGCCAGATCCCAATAATGCGGATGACGCAGATGTTTGTTCGCGTGTTAAACGATACGCATTTTCCATAAATGTTGTTATATCAATACCAAACCAATTTGGTGTGCAATCAAATACATCGCCGGCATATGCCTTTTTCGATGCATATAATGTGGAATCATCACCTGCATAGAAATTGACAGTGTATACGCAACTGAACGTGCGTTCGTCAAACATGGCGCCCAATGTTTGGCATTGATTGGCCATTTGGTCGCGTAATTCGTACAAACGTTCTTCGTCACGCATAACCTGTTCTTCGGCGTCAACACGCAGATTGGCAAAAACCTGCATTGCACGTGATGCCAATCCACTGTCTTGTTCAATACAGTTATTGGCGATTGTTTCACATTTTGCAATCGCAGCATCACCAGCGGATTTGCCCAAACATTTACTGAACGTTACGCCGCATTCGGTCATTATGCAATCGTTATATCGATTACCACAATCTAAAATCGCGTTATATGATGCCAGGCGCGCATTTATGTCACGGTCTGATTTTATTTCTGCGGCAAATAATCTGTATTCTTCGCCAGTGCATGTCGCATCAATGTCGTTGCGGCAAGAATCCATTTTGTTGCCCCACATTGTGTCGGTGTCACCACTGCACCCGGTGAAATCGTTACCGCATTTTTCGCGCATGCATGCACGCAAACCAACATCACATGCATTTTGATTGCCAGATAAAACCGTATTCGCAGTTGCGATTGCGTCCTGGGCATCCAATTCAGCACGTTGTGCCGCAACCAATTCAGCCAATGTTGCCGCAGATGTATCGGTGTTTGATGTGCTGGATTCAGATAAAATTTCATCAAAATATGATGATCTGTTTTCAATTACCATTTCGTCAGAATCATCCGATGTATCAGTGGCATCCGATGAAGTGGTTGTTTCCGACTGATTATTTGTGGTTGTTGTGGTATTTGTATCGGTTGTTGTTGACACAGTTGTGGTTGGCATGCGACCCGTTGTTGCGTTGCCACGTGTCGTTACCGATGGACGCGCAGATGTTGCCGCACCACGTGATACAACCGCCGCGTCGGCCGCGCATGCAAATAATGCAATTACCGCAGTACAGATAACACTGCGGAATATTGTTGGGTGCCGATAAAATTCTGTTTTCTGTGTCATTATGTTTTTTATCTTGTGTATATATCCTGGTTTAATCCAATACCGCACATGCCAAATCATAAAATTCGCACAACAGTGTCGCAGTGGCACGTTCAGATTCAAATCCGGTGGCGCATTTGTTTGGCATACTGCGTTCACAAATTGTATCAACACATGTATTACGCGCAGAATTATCGCGGCATGCGTTTTGTGCACTTATCAACTTCTGTTCACGTGCAGATTGATATCCGGCGACAATATTGGCCAATAATGTATCTGCATTTTTAATTGCGGTATCACGGGCGTTGGTCAATGTCGTGCGAATATCAGCAATGTATTCGGTGCAACCAGTGGCCTCTATACTGCATGTGGAAAAGAATTCGTCAAATGCGGCGCTGGTTTCACAGGCGCGCCAATCAGGACCACAACGCTTGGCATCAATCATGCATGCGCGGATTGATGTTTGGCAACTGGGTAAACTGGCCTTGGTGGTGTTGGCGTCCGCGATTGTGGCAGACATTTGTGCACTGATTCCAGCCGCACGACACGATTGTTCAATCAATTCATCGTATATATCAGATACGTCATCTGCGGTACAACCGTCAATCTTTTTAATACATTGAACCGTTGCCCATGCATATCGTTGGCCAGGGTCGGTTGGTGCATCTTCCAATTCATCTTCGCTGATTGTGTATCGGGCGGATGAACCCAAAGACAAACTGCGCATGCCGCCACGTTCAGATGGCGGTTCGCCGGCACTGGATGTTCCGCAATATTGGCAACGTGCCGCCGGATTTGATGATACGTTTATTGCACATACAGAATCCAGGCATCGGGTTAAATTCATCTGGGAACATGTGGCCGCCGCCGCAATACCGGGTGCAGCCAGCATGCCAAGTATTAAAAATAGGGTATGTGGTTTCATTTCTCTCTTTCCATAAAAGTATATCAAAAAACAGTTTGCCTGCAAAGTAAAAATACATAATAAATATGAAAAAATAAAAAATTCATTTTTATAGTTGACAAAAGAATTATTTTGTCCTATATTACAATGTGTAAAAAACAAAGGATTGAAAATGAACTGGAAAAGATTTGCACGCGTCGGCGCAGAAGTTATCGGTGCTGTTGCGATTGTTGTATTGTGTGTCAAGGCTTGTCAAGATGGAAATATCCGTGACGAAGTCAAGGATGTTCAGGCCAAAGTTGCTGATGCACGTGCAGCAGTAAATGAAATGAACGAACAAAATCAGGCTTTGCGTGATTCTGTGGTTATGTGGGCAGATTCTGTTGCTTTCTATAAGCAGGGATTGAAAAAATGCGAAGAAGGCAAAAAACGTGCCCCAGCACGTCGTCCAGATGCGGCGCCTGTACGCCCAGCACGTCCAGTCGTTCGTGATACTGTTATTGTCAAAGTTGATGATAACAAACCAGCCAATGTAAACGGGCATAACACCAGAATCAATATGAACGACAATACCAGAAATAATGAAAATATTATCGTTCAAAATGGTACACAAAACGCCAGCATGACAGAAATTACATTGGGTAATTCTGCGGTGAACGATGGTAATATCGTTGTAAATAATGGTGGTAATGTCACTATTTATGATAATCCAGCGGCGGTTGATTCTTTGTCTGCCAAGGTGGATTCTTTGTTGGTGGCACGCCAGAATAATAATGCCGCTGCGTCCAGTGTCGTTATTATTAAAAAAGTAAAAACGTATCAACGTACACGCTAAAAAAAATATATATTCTATTATATAATATGTATATGGCGTCGCATTTTGGCGGCGCCTTTTTTATGTAAAGTTTTTTCTAGACATATAATTTCAATGTATGCTAAGATAATTTGTACAGAGAGAATTTTTAATGAAATACGTCAGATTATTACTGTTTGCTTTGTTTTTAATTCCGGTTGGGGGGGCGTTTGCGGCCAATGTGTCAAATAACGAATTTATGGTTGCGGCGCAATTATTATCTGCGGCAAAAAATGCCGATATTCAACAGGTGCAAAATTTGATAAATGCCGGTGCAAATGTAAATTATGTGGACAGTACGGGATTGTCTTTGGTTTGTACTGCGTTGATGAATAATGATATTCGGGCGGCACAAATTCTGCAAATGTATGGCGCAGATGCATCGCAATGTGATCGACAAATTAAACAGTATGAATCGCGAACGCAACCCGAAGAGACAGGGGGATTGTTCAGTGGATTATCCTCTGCCCAGACAATTTCTTTGGCGGCGGCAGGGGCCGCCGTTGTTGTAGGTGGCGTGTTGTTACTGACAGATTGGCTGGATCCGGGTAATGAAAATGGTGGTGGTTCGTCCAGTGGCGGAAATCGCCCGGGTGGTGATGGCAGTGGTGGCGACGGCAGTGGTGCGGTGGCGTCTGATGAAATTCCGGTTGGGCCGGCTTATTTTACCGCAGATGGTGAAATCGCGTACAGTACGGCGGCATATCAACAAAATTTAGGACAATGGAATCCGTCGGTGGGCGGTATTCGGGCGGCAGACTTTAATTATTTCAGACCGGGGGTAAAAACAGAAACAGGCGAAGATGAAGATGCACCACAAATTCAACAAACCAGTTATTTGACAGATGGAATTTTGTTGCCTTTGCAAAACTATTTGCTGATTATGCATGGGTATTCTTCTTTTGCAAATGGGTATATGGGGCAATATACTTTTCGTGATGCAGAAAATAATCCACAAAAAGTATTGAATACCACAGGTGGCGGAAAACCAATTCGTACAGCATTGATTACTGCAAATGGTGTAAATCCGTCGGGATCAGCTGGGCGGTCTGTGGATGGCATAGAATGGTCCAGTTCAACGGCGGTAAATGCCAATACTGGGACAATGGATAAATATGCGAATTATAATAACCCGTCGGCTGGGAATTTAGGGTCGGAATTGGAAAGCCTGGGCGGAACAGGGGTGTTTGATTTATCGGGCAGTGGAACAGCCATGAATCCGTTTGCATCGGCCACGGACAGTGCATTGGCAAAAATTGTTGCAGGTTGGGAAACAGATGGTCGTGCGTATGGGGATATGTATGGTTTTGCACCAAACAGTCAGTTGGCCATATATCGTACTGGTAATGGCAAGGGCTGGGTTGATATTGAAAATCCAACCGAAGGCGCAGTTGTTGGAACTTTGACCGATTCAGGTGTTGCAGGTACAGCAGGTAAAATTGAATCTGGGGATACAATCACGTTTAATGGTAAAACGTATGTTATTTCATCTGCGCTGGATGATGCAGGCGTTACAAACCCAACAATCACAATAAATGGTACAACGTATAAATTGGGGGCAGGCAGTACATTGTTAAAGGGGACTTGTTCTGGTGATGACTGCGATGATGTTTCTGATATTGCAATTTATCAAGGAACAGATGGATATTATTATATCAATACCACAGGGGGGGGTACTGTTGATGGTGTTTATGTGATTGATAATAATAATATATATGCACAAAAAGAATTAAAAGATACTGATATCAAGACGTTTGAGGCGATATATAATATGCCGAAAATATATGAGGTTGGTGACGCAAATGGATTGTCTTCGATTGCAGTGACGGTGTTAAATCCCGAATCGCGTAATGTGTCGTATGTCAATACGGGTGGGATGGAATCTTATATATCGCTGAACAAAGGCGATGAATTGACCGCGTTTATGAACTTAGTAAACAATTATTATGATAAAGATTCGTCTGATGCACGAACACAGGGACAATATGCAAATGCTGTATTGGGAAGCTATGTACGTGGGTGGCCGATTTTAATTATGCCGGCTGGGGAATTTGAATATGGTGTTGGTGACGGAAAATCATTAAATGTATTGGATGCAACGTTTGAAAATTATGCACCGGCAATTTACGATAATCTGGAACATTTATTTATGACGGTTGTTGCTGTCCAGCATACAACAGGAACATCGTCGGCGGATAGCATAGACGATTATGGTAATGGTATAAATGAAGATTTTGGCCCATTGTATTTATCCATGTGGACAGATAATAATGGAACGCCCGATAAGACCAGTGATGATATCATATATTCTTCGCGTAAATGTGGCGTGGCAGGTTTGGGAATAAATGGTGTTGATCCGTGGTGTTTTTCAGCGGCTGGGCCAACAGCTGAAATGGCGACTGCATCTGCGGCGGGGGCAGTGGCGGCATTAAAAGGTGCATTTACGTATATGGATAATGAAACTTTGTTCACATTGATGGCGTTGACCGCAGATGGACCATATTTGGGTACAGACAGCGCAGGTAATTCGTTCACAATAGATGGATTGGTGACGTATTTGAAATCTATGTATTCTTTGCCACCTGATTATCATGAAGACCAGTTGTTGGGGCAAGATTATTTGGATGCGTTTGCCGAAGTATATGGGTATGGCATGATAAATCTGGAACGTGCAATGACACCGGGTAATAAAATTTATTTCTATGACGGGAATAAAATAGTGTCTGGTGACGGCAACGCGTACTGGCGTATGGCGTCAAGTACGATGTTCCGGGCATCTTCGGTATTCAGTTTATCAGGTACAAGTATCAGTGCGCCATTTTTCGATGTGTTGGAAAGTGTTGATGGTGATATGACTTTGCCACGCGTGTGGAAAAATGAATTTGCGTTGGGGGTGACGGATTCGCGCGGTTTGTATATGGGGGATGTTTTGGGTGAATTCAAAACACGGCGTTCAACACCACAACGTGTGGAATTTGGAAACTTTGGTTTTTCAATGGTTGCGTCTGAAAAACCGTATGCAGATAATTTGAACGGTTTGGATAATATGCGTTTGGATTATACATCAGGGGATTGGAATTTTGCGGCTGGATATCAGCGTCACTTTACAGATGGGGCGTCACGGTTTGATGGGATGTCTAATCCTGTGTTGGGGTTGATGTCAAATGCAATTACCACAGATGTCGCGTATAATATGGGGGCTTGGTCTTTTGGGGCACGGGCATTTTCTGGGGCGATTACAGATGAAACAATGCTGGATAATGATCCAACGATATCGTCGCAATATTTGCCAGCGCGCTTAGGCTTGATGCAGGGTGCACAATCTGATATTGCATGGAATAGTGATATGTTTGGTTTTTCTGCATCGATTGGTGCGGCGCATGAAAATAATACCTTGTTGGGTGCGGTATCTGATGGTTTGTTGGATATGGGCAATGGCGATACGGTGTATGTTGATTCTGAATTTAGATTTAACCCAACAGACAATGTGATGTTCAGATTACGTTCAACATTTGCACGTACGTATGCAGATGCAAATGGGCAATTTATATTGGGAATTTCTGATATCGATTCAAATGCGTTTGCGTTTGGTGTTGATGCTGGGAATTTCAGTTTCAGTGTGTCACAGCCATTGGCAATCAGTCGTGGTTCTTTGCAGCATCCGTTTGCAAATTATGAAATAATTGATATGGGTGATGGTAAATATGATTTGAATATTACGGATATGCACATAGAAGATGTGTCGTTGCAATCTGATAATCGCGAAGTCAGATTTACTGGTGCGTATCGGCATAATTTTGGTGAATTTACTGATGGGGCAATCGGATTTATATATCGGGTGCATCCAAATAATACAGATGCATTTGGAAATGAATCGATATTTATGATGAAAATGACACATCGTTTGGGTATTTAAGACAGAATTTCGTCCGGCAACAATCCCACAATATTGTGGGATTTTTTATATGCTTGATAAAAAATTTTTTTAGTTTAATATATGTTGACAAAACAAAGGATTGTTAAATTATGAAAATTATACAACAGATAAAAGACTATTTTGCACCTGCGTACAGTGTACAATATGCAAACCCAACAGAAGATGTAAAAACATTATCTTCGTTATGTGGTGAAAAGATATATTTAACAGCCAGAAATGGAAAAAATTATTTTTATTTCTTTCCATATAATGAATATGATGTAACGGTGGCAAAGTATTTATTTGTCAGAAATGGTATTCCGATGCGTATTCATACGTCTGTGTATCATTATAAAAAAGAAAAGGCATTGCGTGTTCCAAGGGCGTTTTTGGATGCGAACCCTGATAAAAAAGATTTTGTCGAAGATATCAACAGATATAATCCAGACAATATTATTCCCGAAGAAAAATTGTTACAACGTGTGAAAGTTGCACGCCGTCAAATGCAGGGACATGCAAGATAATAACAAGGTCGCCATTGTGGCGACCTTGTTATTTTGTTTTTTATTTACAAACAACAACCATTGCGGTGCGTAAAACAGTGTCGCCAAACATGTATCCAGATTGTAATTCTTCGACAATCGTGTTTGGTGCGGTTTTATTGTCCGGGTCTGATTGTTTGGGAACAACCTGAATCGCATTATGAAATTGTGGATTCATTATTTGTCCAACCGATTCGATTTTTGTTATACCAATTTGTGCAAATGCGGCCTGCATTGCCTTGGCCATTGATTGTATCCCTTCGTCATTGGGGTTGTGTTTTAATGCGGATTCAATCGCATCCATTACCGGCAGAAATTTTTTAGAAATAGATATTGCGCGATTGCGTGCGCTGGATTCTATATCCAATGCGGCGCGACGGCGCGTGTTTTCCAGTTCTGCGGCCAGACGCAGATATTTATCTGTCAGTTCGGTCAGTTGTGCGCTAAGTTTTTCAATTTGCGCGTCTGGGGCAATTTGTGTATCCGCGGTTGATTCAGATTTGTTTTCTGTATCTGGTGATGGGGCATCGTCATTTACAGAAACAGTATCTATTTTTACATCTTTTTCGTTCATATCTTGTAACCTGTGTTGTGTTTAATAAAATATAACTTTATTTGGTACTGGTTATTATAGGTATGAAATCATCGGGTTTCAAGGATGCACCACCAACTAATACGCCATCTACGTGTGGTATGGACATAATTTGTGCCGCATTTGTGCCTTTGACACTGGCGCCATACAGTATTGGCGTGTTGGCCAGTCCCATATCTGTCAATGTGTTTGCAATCAATTCATGGGCGGTTGCGATTTCTGGGGCTGAGGGGGTCAATCCTGCGCCGATTGCCCAACGTGGTTCATATGCGATGATAATATTGCCATTGGTATCATCTGGCACGGATTCACGTACGCCAGATTCAATAATTTCCATTGTTTTGCCGGCCTGTTTTTCATCCATCGTTTCACCAACGCAGATAATAGGTGTCAACCCAGATGCCAATGCAGCAGATGCCTTGGCACGGACAATGGCGTTTGTTTCATTATGGTATTGGCGGCGTTCACTGTGACCAACAATAACGTATTTTGCGCCTGTTTCTGCAATCATTTTGGCAGATATTTCACCAGTATATGCGCCGTGGTCGTGGGCACTGACATCCTGGGCGCCAATATTTATTTTGCCAGAATTTGTGCACAGCATTGTATATGGTACGCATAAAATAACCCGGTTTTCTGTATCAATATGTTCCAGTGCGGCAATCATTTCGGACAAAGTATTACGTGTTCCGTTCATTTTCCAATTCCCCGCGATAATTTTCATTGAATTTCCCCTTTTTTTCATTGATTTTTCTGATATCGTTTTGCTATGGTATCGCAAAAGGGGATTAAATGCTAGAATATTTACGTAATGCGGCGGATAAGCCGTTGGCAAAGATTCTGATTGGAATTTTGGCGTTTTCTTTTGTTGGTTGGGGTGTCGCAGAATGGATTTTTGGTGGCGCAGCCAGTGATACGACATTGGTGCGTGTTGGTAATTCAGAAATTACAATGCAACAATTTAGTCTGGAAAAATCACGTGAATTGGCGGCGATGTCCCGTGAACAGCAACGTGCAACATACGCAGATCCAATATTGACCCAAGAATTAAATGAACGTGTTATGTCAACATTGACAACCCAGGCAATGGCGGATAATCGTGCCGCAGATTTAGGCTTTGTCGTTTCAGATGCACAAATTGCACGCGAAATTCGCATGTTTCCAGAATTCCAAGTTGATGGGCAATTTTCAACGTTTGCATTTGATACTGTATTGGCAAACAGCGGATATAGCGAAGCAAGCTTTGCCGATGTATTGCGCAAACAGGTATTGCGTGGATATGTGTTGGGTGCAATGTCTGTACCGGTCAAAGTACCAGATTTTGCCGTGTTGGCGGCATATGATGCCAGATACAGTCAACGTGGTATAGATTACGTCACTGTTGCATACAATGATTTCAAGGTTGGTATGCCCACAGATGAACAATTACGTGCTTTTTATGACCAAAATCCGCATGTTGTCCCAGAACAGCGTACTGTATCGTATGTGTTGATTCCGGCAGAAATGGAACAACCGGATAAATATGATGCGGCGTATGAAAATGCGATTGCGGTCGAAGACGATATTATTGCTGGTGATACAATGGCAGATGCCGCCGCGCGTCATGACGCAAAATATATCAATCTGGGGACGTTTGATATTGATAATCGTCCTGTGGATGATTTGTTGACTGATAATATGATGGCCCGTGTATTTGATATGGAAGAGGGGCTGGAAAGTGAATTGATTGAAACCAAAAAAGGTTTTGTGATTGTTCGGGTTGATAAAATTATACCTGCACATAATGCAGAATTTGATTCAATCAAAGATGAATTGGTTGACGGTTGGAAACGCAGTGAACAGCGTAAACAGGCGTATATTCGTGCAAATGAATTATTGGTTGATTTGAATCAATCTGGTAATTTAGATGGTAAAAAAACAGTTACTGTGACACGTACATCTGGGGCGCCGTTGGATGTGTTGAGTGCGACGTTCAATTTACCGATTGGTAATAATTCTATTGTTGATGGAACAGATGCGTTTTATGTTTTACATATAGAATCTGAAACGCCGCCAAAACCAGATGATAAAAAGTTGGCAGAAATTCGCAAAGAATTAGAAGGATTGAATAACAAACAAATTATTGATGATTATAATGAATTTTTAATTCGCGAATATCCTGTGGATATAAACGAAAAAGTTTTTAATCGTTTCTTTGCAAAATAATGCAGTAATTATATAAATAAAAGTCCCCCATATGGGGGATTTTTTTATGTCGAAAAATACCGTCCGTTTGGATTCAGCATATTTTTTTATTCTTCGTTTTTAATTTTTGCACATTTTTCGCGGCCTTGTCAAACCGAAAAAAACATAACCCAAACGGAGGTTTATTTTCGGCATGTTTTTATCACATGGGGGAAAAAATGAGATTGTATTTTAAGATTTTTGCGCCGTTTGCCTTTGGTTTTTTTATGTTGAATCCAAGCAATTTGTGGGCAGCGTCAGTTCCATATGCTGTTGATGCAGGTCAATCCAGCACTGATAATTGTAAACAAGAAACATGTCCGTCAAGTAATTTGGGGTATAGTGAAGATGCTTCGTTGCAATCGTCGGCTGCTGCATGCGCATCAAAAAAATCAGTTTGTTATAATTCTTATAGTTCAAGTGGAATAACAGTGTCTTTGGCCAGTTACAAGGATTCTTGTGTATCGTGCCCCAGTGGTTATGCATTAAAATTGGTAACAGATGTTTCAACACGTGCCAGAGATTGCGAAGTAACATATTATGTGTGCGAAAATGACCCGTTGGCAGATTGCCCATCAAATTGTAAAAGTACATCTTGGATTACCGATAAAAATCAAACTGGGCGTCAAACCAGATGCAATACATCCGAAGGTAAATGTGAATATCGTTGTATCAGTGGATATTACAACGGCAGCAGTTTAACGTCTGGTACGTATTGCAAGGCGTGCCCAGCCAATGCAACGTGTCCAATGGGGTCAACCAGACCTGTGTGTGACAGGGGGTATTATCCACAAAAAACCAATGATCCTGCCAGTGGTGGCATAGGTATTTCAGTCAGTTATACATATACTTGTCCACGTTGTCCGGCCGTTACGGGGTCTAATCCAGCGGTGTATGGTACAACACCATTAAATACCAGTGTTATTGGTATCACAGCATGTTATATACCAGCCAATACCACTATCAACGTGACCGAAGGAAAGTACCAATTTACACAAAATTGTAATTATTCTAATACTGCAACTGTGACGCCAGGAAAGCCGGCCGGGACAGTTGGGGAATAACAATATGTTTTTATGGGTGGGGCCTACTCTCTACACAAATATAAAAAATCCCCACCACCCGAAATCGAATAAAAAATCCCCCGTGTGGGGGATTTTTTATGACAATTTATGAATTACCAATCCACTGCGTAATTTGGGTTCAAACCATGTCGTTTTGGGCGGCATGATATTGCCTGTATCCGCGATGTCGATAATTTGATTCATCGTCACAGGGTATAATGCAAATGCCACAGCCATTTCGCCTGAATCTACACGTTTTTGTAATTCGCCCAGACCACGTATACCACCAACAAAATCAATACGTTTGCTGGTACGTAAGTCGCCCAGGTTTAATATTTTGTCGAATACCAGATTTGACAGTACTGTTACGTCCAGTACCCCAATCGGGTCATTGTCGTTATATGTACCTGGTTTGGCAGTCAATGAATACCATTTGCCGTCTAAATACATGCCAAAGTTATGTAATTTGTTTGGCTTGTATATTTCAGAGCCATTTTCGACAACATCAAATGATTCACGTAATTTGTCTAAAAATTCAGCAGGTGTCAATCCGTTCAAATCACGTACCACACGGTTATAATCAATTACGTGTAATTGACTGGCTGGGAAAATCACAGCCAAGAAATAATTATATTCTTCATCGCCTGTGTGATTCGGATTTTGTTCGCGTTTTTCTGCGCCGACACGTGCCGCAGCGGCAGTTCTGTGATGGCCGTCGGCGACATACATTGCCGGAATATCACGGAATATTTCTGTGATGCGGTTTATAATTGTATCATCATCAATTTTCCAAAATGTGTGTCCGAATCCATCTGGGGCGACAAAATCGTATTCTGGTTCGTGCGATGACACATAATCAGATATGATTTGATTCATTTCCGCAACATCTGGGTATGCAAAGAATACAGGTTCTAAATTCGCGTTTTGAATGCGAACGTGAATCATGCGGTCGTCTTCTTTGTCTTTGCGTGTCAATTCGTGTTTTTTTATTTTGCCAGTCATGTAATCGTCCACATTGGCGGCGGCAACCAAGCCGTATTGGGTGCGACCGTCCATCGTTTGGGCATAAATATAATACATTTCTTTGTTATCTTGAACCAGCCAGCCGCGTTCTTGCCATAATTTGAAATTTTCAACGGCTTTGTCATATACAGGTTGTGAATGTTCATCGGCGATTGGATCAAAATCAATTTCTGGTTTAATTATATGCAGCAATGATTTTTCGCCAGCTTCGGCTTTGGCTTCGGCAGAATTCAGAACGTCGTATGGGCGCGATGCAACTTCTGCGGCCAATTCGCGTGGTGGACGTACGCCAGCAAATGGTTTTATTTTCATGATAACACTCCTTTTGAATTCATTGTTTGTGTAACGTTTATTATACACCTTTATTTGAAAAATCACCTTGAATATTTTTTATATTTAATTAAAACATATTGCTGTGTGTTTGAATTATGAATACAGATATTTTATATATTATTAGTCAGATATTTATTACTGTGTCATTGGGGTTACAGGGATATTCGTTCTTTGTAACGAATCGGCATTTACAGTTGATTGTGGTTATTATCAGCAATATTTGCTCGGCAGTTTGCTTTATGATTTTGGGTGGATATGTTGCCGTTGCGATGGCGGCGGTGGCCATTGCACGTGATACGGTCAGTAATTATATAAATTCACACAGAATGCCGGGCACAGAAAGTAAAATTACATATACCGATTGCGCGCTGTTGGTTTTATGGATGACACTGTTGACGATTGGTAATATGTTGACGGCAGATGGCGTTTTATCAATGATACCTTATTTTACTACGTCTTTGTTTACAATCGCAATTTGGCAAAAAAGTTTTATGTTTTATCGTTTTTCAGGCATGATTACAAATTCGTTACTGATATTATATAACGTATTTTTACATAACATTATGGGTATAATATTACAAACAGTTTTGCTGGGGTTCGCGATTGTCGGTTTTGTGTCTTATTTAACAGAACGTAAACACCACGTACATTTGTGATATTATCGACTTATCAATACAGGGATAACGGTTTCTGCCTTGATAGAATCCAATGGGTGTGATTGAAATTGTATGGTGGCAAAGTCAATATTGCCCAAATTTATTTCGCGAATTGTGCGGTTGTACATTGTGTGATAATAAACAACACGATTGCGCATGTCGGTGGCAACCGTCCATTGTGTTGCCGATGGCATATTTACAGGCGCATGACCCACAGGAAATTCCGTACCCAATGGTACATCAAAATTATTCAGTATATGAAATGCCTGCATAACGGCATCGTATGCGGTGTCTTGTTTGATAGAATAATTTTGTAAAAATGATGCCCGAACAAATCGTGATGGTGGTGTAAAATCACCTGGTAATCCCAACAGACCAGAACCAGCCCCAAATGCACGTAATGTAATAGGACCAAATTGTACCGGGCCGGCCGTGCCAGGAATTAAATTGACATAATTATTCAAATTTTTTAGTTGCCATGGGTATTCTGGGGAATTTGTCAGTACGCCCAATTCACTGTCGTAAACGTTGGGTTTGCCGTCAACAAATTCGATAATAATTTGTTTGCCAGATGGTTCTGTGACACGCCAATGTGCCGTGGATGCGCGTGGATCGATGCTGACCACGCGAATATCTTGGATTGCTTTTTTTACCTGGTCAACGGTGGAAAATCGCGACAGTATCCATGATACCAGTTGAAAATCAGAAATTGTGTTGGCGCGTTTTTCTGGGTCATATTCAGGATATTGACCATATCCAGGAAAATAAAAAAGCCCAGCGGACAGTCCTGCTTCGTTCATGCCGTCAACAACCCAACCAGGTTCAACAACAGCCAAACCAACGTATCCGTACATGGTGGAAAATGCCATACCCCCAGTTTCCCCGTTCGGTAACATTGATTGTTGAACATAATTTCGTGGGACGATTGTGTACATATTATCCATTTCGGATTCGCCCCATTCAATCGTACGCGCGGTGACAACACCGCCATCGTCTGATTCCAGGGTTATGCCAGTACACGCATTTGCCCCAGATATACAAATACAGCCAATAATTATGGCCAGTGTGGAAAGCTTCTCTCTCTTCTTCATGTAAGTTATTATGCTGTATTTATATCTAAAAATCTATAAGAAAGATTTCTTATTTTAAAATAAATACTGGTATTGGGTTTCAAAATATTTTAGCATTATTATTGGAATGATAGAGAAAAAGAATACCCAATCAAAGAAGTATGTTTTAGGGCAGTATTGGACTGCGCCTGATGTTTGTGCCGATATTGTCAATAATATAAATTTTGAAAACTCGATTGTTATAGAACCTTCTTTTGGTACTGGTAATTTTTTACATGCGTTGAAGCATATAAATAATCAAAAGATAGGGATTGAATTAGATGATGAAATTTTTTCTTATCAATATGCAGATGCTAACACAAAATTATTAAATCAAGATTTTTATGATTTTGATATAAAAACGAATAAAAAATTGATATTTATTGGTAATCCACCATATAGAACACCTGCGTATTCTTTGGGGACTCATAAAGACTTTTTAATGCGTTTAACAAAGAAATATAATGTACCAGGTATTCGTGAAGAGGCCGTGTTTTTTATTTTGCATACGATTGATATCATCAGAAATAATGGCGGATATGGTGAAATACATTATATCTTGCCCGAAGCGTTGTTAAAAAATAATTCTAAGTTTTTTACCAGATTCAAACAGTTTTTGAAGGAACAGTGTATATTTGTAAATATTCGTACAATTAAAAATACTGCGTTTGATGCTGTTTCACAAGATTTGGTATATTTGTTTTTGGATGTTAAACCTGTAATTCATCAAGACAGGTCTTTATTCTTTTATCCTGATTTAGAGCCACAAAATGACAATGTGCAAAAATATGTTTTATTTAATGGAAATAAAGTCTTGTTAGATGATTATTTATGTTTGGGCAACGATGACATAATACCTTTTCAAAAAATTTTTAAGAGAACGTATTTAGGTTCTGTACCTTGTGAAAGTTTATTGATGTCAGTAGAAGGTGAATCCAGGGAACATTTCCAATCACGTTTAATTTCTATAATAAATGATAAAAATATTGATATAGAGTCTTTATATGATAAATTGCAGTTCAAAGGCAAATTTCATTTGAAAATTTTTTCTGGTGCGTTGAAATCAGATGCGATGATTCAGAAAAAATTACAAATAATTTTATCGTATGTCAAAAATTTGCAAACATATTTATCAATACAAGATTTTTGGAACAGTGACTGTTATAAAGAAATAAATGTTCGCAATGGTATTCGTTATTATTTTAGATGTGATAAAATTAAAAAGCATAAAAATTTTGTTTATGAATTAAATCCGAATCCATGTCGATCTTTCTATTTTACAGGTAACCCGTCGCATAGTTCGACAGATTATTTCGGGTTTTGCAATTATGATATAAATCGTAACGTTTCGCCTGGTGCGAATCGTACAGTGCCGGTTGATAATGTAGAAGATAATTTAACAGATTCTTTTAAGGCGTGGTGGCGTGCGAATACAGACGAACCGTTTTATAATATATTTGAATATATTATGTATGTTGCTAAAACAGATTGGTATAAACAAATGAAACGGCAAAATAAACGATTCTATTTTGCGATACCTGCTGAATTTATACCCAAAGAAGTACGTAATTTGAAAAAGGTTGTTTAGCTGTTGGGTAAAAACCATTCTGTGTCATCATTAGCGTTTTTGTTGAAACGTTTGCATATAATATTTTGTAATTCTGCAAAATTATAAGCATTTTTGTTGTTGTGATTGTAACCTGGGATTTCAAATAAATTGGCGCGTGATAGAATTTGTCCGATATTTATCTGGCCTTCGGTTTTATGGTCACGATGTTGGCCAGATAGCAGTATTTTACCGTGCTCTCCATTTATTAGTTTGGGAGTTTTACTGATTATATCACTTGGTACCAGAAATAATCGGTCACTGTTGCCATATAAAATGTGAAATATAAACCAATCACAAGTTAGTGGTTTTACCTGTTGAAAAGAACCAGACAAATGTGTGGATTCATTTAAGTTTATGATTCGAGAACCAATATAATCACTGGATTTGCCTTTCAGTGCTTTGATAGATTTGATTTCAATACGTGTCTTATTTGTTGTGCAATCTGCATCATAACTGTTACTGCCGCCAAGATTATGTAAATCATTGAAACTTTCTGTAATAATCTTTTGTATTTTTAATCCGTAACTTTGTCCTGTGCCTGTTATGAACAATTTATAATTTGGGAACTTTTCTTGCATGCGATTTTCGTGGGCTGAAAAAATTCTTTTTAAGAATTGTATTTCTTGGGCGGATAAATTCCCATTTTGTTCAATTTCTTGTAATGCAAATTCTATTTGTGTCATTTGTTTCCCCGTAAATTAGTTTAATTCAATATTTGATATTTATATATTTTTGTAGCATTTTAGCTAATTTTTTCAATGAAATTTTAGGCTTTTAGCCTATTTTTATAGACCCACCAAAAACAAAAACGCCACAAGGGCGTTTTAATATTCAGTGCGTCTGCCACACTTCGTTAAAACTTCGTGTGGCACTCCTTCGCGTGAACTGTTCCGCTTTGGCTTGCCAGCGCATCGTCACAGACGCGAAGGGTGGTTGGGGCAGCTGGATTGTTCGTGGCTGTGCCACTCACCACACGTAAGGTTCAAACGGCGCATATTGTCAATATGCTTGTTTTCACCAACTATCGTGTCGCA
>CALXMQ010000011.1 GCA_944389515.1 uncultured Alphaproteobacteria bacterium
ACATCCGTGGGAACTGGATATTATCGTGCGGCACATACGGTAAACTATGGTTCAACCAGTACGCGCAGCCAGTGCCCAGCTGGTTATCGTGACGGTGCGGCGGCATCTGCACAAAATGGGTGCGAAATGGATGTTGAAGCAGGACATTATGTCGGGACTGAGAACAGTGCAACACAATCAACCTGTGCGGCAGGTACGTACAAGGCCGCACATACTGTGAACTATGGTTCTGTATCATCTTGTTCGGCGTGCAGTGGGCGTACAAAGTACAGTGCGGCCGGGGCAGCGTCGTGTAAAACGGTTGACACTGGGTATTATACAACTGGGTGCAACACCAGTGGTAATAACTGTACTGGTCAATCACAGTGCACGGGTGCAACATATTGCAGCAGTGGTGTGCAGAACAGTTGTCCGGCGCAGACGTCCGGGTGGACACGTAATGGTGGTACTGGGTGGACAACGTATACCCAGTGTAACCAAACACGTGCAGCCACCGCAGCCAGCACATATTGCAGTGCCGGTACATTAAAGCAAAACGCGACCAGTGCGACTGCATGGGGGGCAACGACGGTATCAGCGGCATTATCTGCCAAGGCCGGCGCGTATGTAAATGGTACGACATGCAGTCAATGTACGGCGGATAATTACTGTACTGGTGGTACGGCGGCACCAAAAGATTGCCCATCAGGGTATCCGAATTCTGATGCAGGTGCGTCGGCAATAACAAAATGTTACAGTAATACAAAATCACGTGCGTGGACCGGCAGTCAAAATGCCTGTGCAAAACCGTCTGGGTGCAGCACAGTGACGTGTAATTCGTGCTCAAAGTCGGCGTGTAATTATGTTGCGTATGCCAATACTGCGGGCACAGGTGATGGAACGGTAAAGTCTGGGTGCAGTACGAATAACGAATCTTGCGATCAGACGGTGAAAAGTGTCACGGCAAATCCAGGGTATAAGGTAAATGGCACGGCGTGCGCAATCTGTACCGGCGCGACATACAGTGCCGGCGGCACGGCAACGTCTTGTTCAAATTGCCCGACGATTTATACGGATAATACCGCGTCTGGTAAAAAGGCCGCCACAGAATGCCAGGTTATCACGGATGGTGGATATTATATCGCCGCCAACAATGATGATGCGCAAACTATTTGCGGTGTTCGGAATTATTGCCCAAGCGCAACAGTAAATTATGGATCGCATAATTCACCGATTGCATGTCCAACCGCATCAGAACATTTGCGCACAACGTATCCAGATAATTATTATAATCCGACCAGTGCCACCGCCACAAACCAAACCTGGGGCGACGGCAAAGACGCTATTACGGATTGCAAAGCGGTATATACGATTACTAATGCCCGTGGTAGATTCACGGTAGAAAGCACAGGCTATAATGCAGAAACCGAAAAATATGATGTTGGTGGTACTAAGTATTACACCAAAGTGAATCCTGGGTATTACGTTAAAGACAGATTGGCTTCGACTTACTGTAATGACACATCGAATCCGATGTATTACACAGATGCGCAGCCGTGTCCGGCCGGCAGTTATTGCCCAGGGCTGTCAAGTATGCCGTCGTGCAGCAGTGGTGAATATACCGAAACAAAAGGTATCAATTCGTGCCCGGCAAATTATGGAAATTCACCGGCGATGTCTGATGCCGCAACAGATTGTTATTTGACCACAACCGCGAAAAACTTTGTGGCCACGCCAAATGCGGCACAAACAACTTGTACGGCCGGGGGGTATTGTGTCGGTGGGGGCAAGGTCAATTATGGTTCCACTGGTGGGCGTACGCCTGCGTCAAAGGGATATTATGTATCCACCACGGGCGCAACAGCACAAACGCCGTGTGCGGCCGGAACATATACGTCCAGTACCGGTCAAACAAAATGTACTGATGCGGCGGCTGGGACATATACAACTGGTTGTCAGATTACGTCCAACAATACGGCATGTACAGGGACGGCAGTGTGTGCAACAAATAAATATTCCAATGCACGTGCCAGTGTCTGTATTGAATGTAATACCGCAGATGGATATGGTAATTCTGGTACAACCGCGGCCAGTCACGCAGGCCAGGCATCGTGCAAAGTAACATGCGGCGGCGGTGAATATGTGCCGACGGCCGGGGGCGGATGTGTAAATGTTGGTGTTGGATATTGGGGTGCCGGTGGTACTGTATCCGAAACGTCAACGTTGGCGCGCACCCAGTGCGAAAGCGGATTGACCACAATCGGTTCGGGTGCTGGGGCGGACGAAGCCGGTGATTGTGGACGTGTGTTGAACGTCAATGGCGAAAAGATTTATCTGCGCAGTACAAAGAAAACGACACCGTCACTGAACGTCAGCATAAATGGAGATGTGTTCTATGGAAATATGGGGACAGCCAGCAAGGGGTCATTAAGACTGAATTCTGGTGGAACGACATATTCTGTGTATGACGACAGCATGTAATAAAAAAACTGGGGTAAAAGCCCCAGTTTTTATTGTTCCGTTGTAATATCCCGGGCGCAAGCCCGATAGATTATTTATTAGAGTATAGAGTTTAGATAAAGCATCACCCCTTGCCCAATGGTTTTGGGCGGTGAAATATCCCGTTGTACTCTGCTCTTTGACCACCTCGCCGCTTCGCGGCACCCCTCCGCAGAGGGGAACTTGGTATTTTCCCATCGCGGACTAAGTTCCCCATCTGTTGGATGGGTGGCACACGTAGTGTGACGGGGTGGTAAGGGTAAGAGAGTTCAGGATTAGTTGCCCGGTGGGGTGTGGTTTTATTCCCCCTGGTGACGGGCGGCAGATAATGCAGTGCGCAATGATTGTTCTGCGATTTGACGAATTTTTTGTGCAAATGTGCGTAAATTCAGCGTGTCGGCAACACTGTCTGCAAAAATTTGGGATATATATTCGATTTGTGTTGGTGCGATTATGTAAACTTCACTGGTTATATTTGCCGGATTCAGCCGTCGGGCGGTTGGTTCGCGCATTTTTTCCCCCTGTAATTCAATATTTTTTGTATTTTATACTTGTTTGTTTGCTTATTTGCATTATATCATAAAGTGCCTTGACCGCAAGGCGCAAAATTGCTATACCATCAAGGATAAGGACAAGGATTTTGGTATGTTAAAAAATATAATTGGTAAAATATTGGGGTCGGCAAACGACAGAATTGTAAAATCATATGATAAAATCGTTTCTTTGATAAATGATTTGGAACCAAAATATGTCGCAATGTCTGATGAAGAATTGCGCGCACAGACAGATGTTTTGCGTAAACGTCTGGAAAATGGTGAAAAAGAAAAAGCAATTTTGCCAGATGCGTTCGCGGTTGTACGCGAAGCGGCCAAACGTTCTATTGGATTGCGGCACTTTAATGTTCAGCTGATTGGGGGGATGGTGCTGAATAATGGGCAAATCGCAGAAATGAAAACTGGTGAAGGAAAAACACTGGTGGCGACGTTGGCATTGTACTTAAAGGCTTTGCATGGACGTGGGGCGCATTTGATTACTGTAAATGATTATCTGGCATCGCGTGACGCAGAATGGATGGGGCAAGTTTACAAATTCTTGGGCATGACGGTCGGTATTATTCAGCATGATATGACTGATGATGAACGTCGTAATGCATATGCGTGTGATATTACGTATGTGACTAATTCTGAATTGGGATTTGATTATCTGCGTGATAATATGAAGTTTTCCAAAGCGCAACAGGTTTTGCGTCCATTATTTTTTGCTATTGTTGACGAAGTGGACAGTATTTTAATTGATGAAGCACGTACGCCATTGATTATTTCTGGGCCGGCCGAAGATACCAGTGAACTGTACGAAAAGGTTGATGCGGTTGTTGCTAAATTGGGGGCGGATGATTACAAAAAAGACGAAAAAGACCGCCATGTGACGTTGACAGAAAGTGGTGTAGATACGGTAACACGCTTGTTACAAGATGCAGGTTTGTTGGTCGGTGATAATCTGTATGCGTCTGAAAATGCGGCCGTTGTTATGCATATTCAACAGGCGTTATTGGCGCATCATTTGTATCAGAAAAATGTGAATTATGTTGTGCGTGATGGTGAAATTCTGATTGTTGATGAATTTACTGGGCGTGTTATGACTGGGCGTCGGTTTGGCAAAGGGTTGCACCAGGCAATCGAAGCCAAAGAACATGTAAAGGTTCAGCCAGAAAATCAAACTGTGTCCAGTATTTCATATCAAAATTTGTTCCGGTTGTATCCGACATTGTCTGGGATGACAGGAACAGCCATGACCGAAGCAGCAGAATTTGAAGAAATATATAAATTGCGTGTTGTGTCTATACCAACCAATCGTCCGGTGGCGCGTATTGATCATCATGATGAAATATATCGTAACAAAGATGAAAAATACGATGCGATTATTAAACAAATACAAGATTGTATGGCGCGTCAACAACCTGTGTTGGTGGGGACTGTATCAATCGAAAAATCTGAAGAATTGGCCGCCATTGTACGCAAGCGTTTGGGTATAAATCCAGCGGTTTTGAACGCAAAACATCATGAATCAGAGGCGAAAATTGTTGCCCAGGCTGGTGCGCCAGGTGCGGTTACAATCGCAACGAATATGGCGGGGCGCGGCACGGATATTAAACTGGGCGGTAATGCCGAAGAATTGATTGCGGAATTGATGCCTGATGACCCAGAATTTGAATCAAAAAAGAAGGAAATTTATGACAGAATAGAAGCAAACAAGAAAAAAGTCTTGGATGCTGGTGGTTTATACGTGATTGGTACAGAACGTCATGAATCGCGGCGTATTGATAATCAGTTGCGTGGACGTTCTGGACGTCAGGGTGACCCAGGGGATTCTAAATTTTTCTTGGCGTTGGACGATGATTTAATGCGTATATTTGGTGCGGCACGTTTGCAGGGTATGTTGACGACGTTGGGGTTAAAACCAGGCGAAGCCATCACCCATCCGTGGATTACCAAGGCATTAGAAAAAGCACAAAAACGTGTCGAAGCCAGGTATTTTGAATCACGTAAAGAATTGCTGAAATATGACGACGTTATGAACGAACAACGTGGCGTGGTATATAAACAACGTGATGATTTGATGGTGTCTGATAATTTGGCGCCGTTGGCACGCGAAATGATTGGCGATGTTGTCGAAATGATTTGTGAAAACAATATCCCAGAAAAGGCAACACCACCGGATTGGAATTTACGCGGAATTCATAACGCAATGTTGCGCGTGTTCGCATTAGATATAACTGATATTGAAAAATGGAAAACAGATGACACTATTTCCGAACGTCGTGCGTATGAAGTTTTGTATAACTTGGCAATGCGTCGGTATGCACAACAGGCAGAAAAATATGGCCCAGAACTGATGCAAATGGCGTCACGCCAGATGATGTTGGGGGCGTTGGATTCTGTGTGGAAACGTCATTTGCAACAAATGGATTATTTGCAAACTGCAATCGGTTTGCGTGGATATGCCCAGAAAAATCCACTGTATGAATATAAACGCGAAGCATTGGATTTATTCAAAAATACTATCAATAATTTCAAAATTATGTCTGTATCATATATCTGTCGCATGGAATTGACACACGAAGACGTGGCCGCCACAGAACGTGAACGCGCACAACATGATGCGGCGTTGAACCAGGCTGGCGAAGCACGCAGAAATGCGCCCTGCCCGTGCGGTTCAGGATTAAAATACAAACATTGTTGTGGTAAATTAAAATAAAAATCCGCCATATGGCGGATTTTTATTGTTCTGATGTAATGTCCTAGGCGTAAGCCCCAGGAATTATTTATTGTTTGATGCGGTTGTTTATTTTGTTTCGCCGATATATATACCCATGTTTGTTGCAATTTCTAATAATGGGTCGTCTGGTGAAACATATGCATCAGATGTCTGTAAATCTGGGATGTTTGGATCGGAGGTTATTTCGCCAGTGGCAAAGAAATCAGATAAACTGACGGTTTCGCATTTGCAATTATTTATCGCGGTCATTACGTACGTTTCTTTGTTTTCAATCGCGCGTAATGCACAATCTGCCATCCGTGCCGCCAAAATTCTGTCTGCGGCAGTTGTGTCGCCAACACGTTGTGTGTGTTCGGGATATGCAGTACGATTTACAATTCCAGCCGCAGTCAATTTGCGAGATATCATATCGGCTGGGCGTCCAGAATGACCACGTAAAGATATGCCTTCGGATACCAGAATAATACCATAATCGCGTGGTGCATTTTTTATATGGGTTATAACAGAATTTACATCAAATTTTATTTCTGGGATTAAAATGGCCGTTGCACCGATTGCAATACCAGCGTTCAGTGCCAGTTGGCCGCAATCACGTCCCATTGTTTGGGTTACAAACCAACGGTGATGACTGCGCGCAGTCAACATCAGTTGGTCACAAAACGAAGTTAGTTGCTGAACCGCGGTGTCAAAGCCGATTGTTCTGTCGGTCAATGGTATATCCATATCAATCGTTTTTGGAATACATACCAGTTGTAATCCAGAATAAATTTCGCGATTGCACCATGCCAAAGACAAACTGCCATTGCCGCCAATTAAAATCACGGCGTCTAATTTTAATTCCAGTAATGATTTACGTAACTGGCGATTAAAAGATTGTAATTTGCCATGGGCGGCCGCTGTTTCAAAATTTAATGCGCCAGCACGCCCATTGTGTAAAAAACTGCCTGCTAAACGTGCGCATTCGATTGGTAATGTTTCATTGTTGAATTCGATAACACTGGGGGGCGTTGTGCACAGACCGTCTGTGCCATTTTGTATGCCGATAATGCGCCAACCACGTAATGTTGCGCCACGATACAGACGCTGAATCAATGTGTTTAATCCAGAACAATCACCGCCTGTTGTTAAAATACCTATTCTTTTCATGTCTTTTATGCCTTGGTTTAAGTCATATAATTATATCATAAATAAGTTGACAAAGAAATTATATTTGCAATAATTTGTCCAACAGAAAGTGCGATATAAGTTTCAGGAGATTACCAGCATGTCTAAGAACAATAACAGCAAAAATAATATGGGAAAAACCAAGCGTTCAACCGACGATTTAATTGATAATGCGATTGCACAACAAAATGATTGGATGGAAAATCGCCGTACGTTTGCGCGCAGATTTTTGAAGACGTTAAATATATTTGCACGTCCGAATCCAAAACCACAGGATTTGGAAAATGTTTCTAATGATGAAGTTGTTGTTCCACAGCGTCGTGGTGGAATATCTGCGTATTGGTTCCCGATACTGTGTGCGGTTGTTGTTGTGTTGATTGCGGTATGGGTGGCGTTCTTTCATCGCCCCACCCCAACGGTTGTTGTGGTGCCGCCGGTTGCGGAACCTGTTGTCCAGGTTGTGGAACAAAATCAAGAAATTGCAATACCAATGTTTGATATCGTACGCATAGAACCAAATGGCAATGTTGTTATTGCAGGACGCTGGGGCGCAAATAAAAGCGTTTCTGTGGTTATAAATGGTGATATTGTGGCAACCGCGCGTACGGATAAAAATGGCGAATTTGTATATTCGCCGGCACGGGCATTTGAACCTGGTAATTACACTATTTCACTGATTGGGGTCGAAGGTGATGTGCAATCAGAAGAAAAAGTTTTTGTTTATATTTCACCACGCGGATATCAAAATTCTGTATCATTATTGATGACGGATGATGGCAGCACTTTATTACAGGCACCAACCATGTTGGTTGATGGGGATTTAGTTGTTTCAAAAATTGATTATTTAGATACTGGGCGTATTGTCGTTACCGGTAATGCATTGCCGCGTTTACGTGTGTCATTGTCTTTGGATGATAAATATTTGGGTTTTGCGCGTGTTTCTGACCATAAACATTATGGATTGGGGGCGGATGTTGGTGATTTACAACCAGGCCGTGAATATAAATTGACAATGCGTTTGCATGATGGTGATGGACGTGCAATTTCTGAAATTACACATAAATTCACAATGCCTGAAATGACGGGCGATGATGACACATATTACACGGTACGTCGTGGGGATTGTTTGTGGATTATCGCGCGTAATTTCTTGCGCCGTGGCGTGTTATTCAGCATTATTGCAGACCGTAACAATATCGAAAATCCTGATTTGATTTTCCCAAATCAGAATTTACAAATACCGGTCGGTGCGACAAATAAGTAATGAACGAAAAACGCAAAGAAAAACAAAATTTTCGCAATCCTGAATCTGCCCAAAATTTTGATTGGGCTCAGACTTTGTCCGCAATTTCATCATTAGAAGCACGTGCCAAGGCGTGCAATGCATATGCAATATTGACGCAGTTGGAATCTATGCGTAAAGCAATGTTGCGTAGCAATGTCAATAAAAAACTGATGCGTGCAACAATGGCAAAATTGGCGGTGTTGCAGGCAGAATTATCTGATAATAAAAATACCAGATAATGTTTTCTTAAAATGATGGAGGGGATAAAGCGATGCGTGCCTGTATAAAAAATATATTTGGATATTTTGTTGGGATTGTATTGTTTTTGGTTGTTATTCCGACATTGATATGGGGTGTTTCTGTAAAATTGATGCTGGATATCAATTTGATTGGTATCAATATAATTGGCGCGTTGTTGATGGCGGTGGGTGCGTTTTTTATGATTTGGTCAAATATCGACATGGTGAAAATTGGTCGCGGATGTCCCACAGATGGTTTTAATATTTCATTGGGTGAACGCACAAAAAAACTGATTGTTCAAGGACCGTATAAATATACGCGTAATCCAATGTTGTTTGGTACGTTTGTTTTTTATGTTGGGTTGGCATTGTTACTGAATTCATATTCTGCATTGATTGTGCCGATTGTGTTTATTTTGTATATGGTATGGCATGTCAAGAAATATGAAGAACCCAGGTTATATAACGATTTCAAAGAAGAATATATTGAATATAAAAAAAGAACACCATTATTGTTCCCAAAATTCAAAAAATAAAACCGACACAGGGTCGGTTTAATTATCATTACCATAATCGTTTGTTGGCAAATATATTCAGCCACACTTCGTCAAGACTTCGTGTGGCACTCTTTCGCCTGTGCGGCTCGTCTGACGTGTGGCGCAGCCACCCGAAGCCTCGCCGAGGCGAAGGGTGGTGCGGGCGAAGGGAATCGAACCCTCGTCTTCAGCTTGGGAAGCTGACGTGCTGCCATTATACCACGCCCGCGTGTAGCCGATTTTATAATATGCAATACAAAAAGTCCAGTATAAAACATCGTTGGCGTTTTCTGTTGCTTTTTATTTTTTTCAGTCCTACATTTAATATTGCCTTTTTAACAAACATAAGGGAGTTATAGTTATGGCAAATGAAAATTTGAATCCATTGATTGGTGCCCAACAACGTGTTCGTGTTGCTTGTGAAAAGTTGGGTATGCCAGCCGATGTTTATGAAATTTTGAAATATCCACAGCGTATTGTTGAAGTATCAATACCTGTTAAAATGGATGACGGTTCTATCCGTACATTTACTGGGTTTCGTGCCCAACATAATACTGCCATTGGGCCGTCCAAGGGTGGTGTGCGATTCCATCCAAACGTTACGCGCGACGAAGTTGCAGCGTTGTCTATTTGGATGACGTTCAAATGTTCTGTTACTGGGATTCCATATGGCGGTGGCAAAGGTGGCATCATTGTTGATCCAAAAGAATTATCAACTGGTGAATTAGAACGTCTGTGCCGTGGGTATGTCGATGCAATTTATCCGATTTTGGGTGAAAAACGTGATGTGCCGGCACCTGATGTCAATACTAATGGCCAGATTATGGCATGGATGATGGATGAATATATCAAATTGTCTGGCGAATCATCTTTTGGGGTATTTACGGGCAAACCTGTTGAATTGGCTGGTTCCAAGGGACGCAATGCTGCAACAGGGTTGGGTATTTCAATTATTATTTCCAAAGCATTGGAAAAGCAAGGCAAAGATATGCGTGGTGCACGTATCGCAATCCAAGGCTTTGGTAATGTTGGCAGTTTTACCGCCAAATGCAGTCATTATATGGGTGCAAAAATTGTCGCGATTGCAGAGTGGAATACAACACTGTTTAACGAAAATGGAATTGATATCGACGCATTGATGCAATTCAAAGCGGATAACAAAGGCAGTATCAAAGGATTCCCAGGCGCATCAGAAATCAGCATTGAACAATTCTGGGGGTTGGATGTTGATGTATTATCACCTTGTGCAATGGAAAATACAATCAATAAAGACACTGCGCCATTGATTAAAACAAAATTAGTAGTCGAAGGCGCCAATGGTCCAACCACGCTGGATGGCGAAGAAATATTGTTGAAAAACGGTGTAACCGTTGTTCCTGATATTTTGGCAAACGCTGGTGGGGTTACTGTTTCTTACTTTGAGTGGGTTCAAAATCGCTATGGTTATTATTGGGGCGAAAAAGAAGTCGAAGAAAAAGAAGAAATTGCCATGAAAGACGCATTTGATGCAATTTATAAAATCAAAGAAGAATATAATGTATCAATGCGCGAAGCAGCGTACATGCATTCAATAAAACGCGTTGCAACAGCAATGAAATTGCGTGGCTGGTATTAAACATTGGCATAAAAACGTGTAAAAAAATCCCACATTTGTGGGATTTTTTTGTTTGTTGTTCTGTTATTATTCAGAACACAGTTCAACAGCGTAAAATTCCGCGTTCATATCTTCGGCAGTACCACAGAACAGACGGAAATTACATTTGTTTTCTGGTGTGTTCATTGCAGCCATTGTGTTGTCTGGGATAATATTTAACAGACAGTTGCCTTCTGTAATATATTGTGCTGGGTTTTCGACAGACAAGAATTTAACAGTTTTTTTCTTGGCTGCGATTTCTTGGACTGTATCTGTGGCAGGTAAAGAAATGATGTAATCACCGCCCTGGCCCAACGCAACAATAGAAATAGGTGTGTCAGCAGTTGTATTGTTTTGAATTTCTGTTTCGATTGCGGTGAAATCTGCCGGGGTTGGCGCGTTGTCGCCACATGCAACCAATGCAACCGCCGTCAATGCCAATAAAGACAGTTTTTTCATAGTTTTCTCCTTTTTGGTGTTTTTATGATTTTGCATTGTCAGTATAGCATAAAAAATTATATGTCATGTAAAAAATTATAAAATATTTGACTTTTTGCGTTTTGTAATACATACTGTACAGTGCAAATCCCAAAGATTGCCATTAAAATAAATCCAGTGCGCGGTGCGTATGGTACATCATCCGACGAGTGTTCGTCCTTGATGGCGGTTTTCTTTGTGGTGAAAACAGTTTTGAAAATAAGGAGCAAAATTATGGCAACTGTTATCAGATTGGCGCGTTTTGGTGCAAAAAAACGCCCGTATTATCATGTCGTTGTAACTGATTCACGCAATGCGCGTAATTCAGGTAATATTTTGGCAACGGTGGGAAAATATAACCCAATGTTGGCACGTGATGATGAAAAACGTGTTATTTTGAATATTGATGAAATCAAGGCTTGGTTGGCCAAGGGTGCAAAACCATCAGATCGTGTATATCGTTTCTTGGCAAATTCTGGTTTGGTTTCTGCACGTGTGGTTCCAAACCAGACAAAAAAGAATCTGCAATCCGAAAAAACGTTGCAGAAAATCAAAGACAAGCAAGATAAATTGGCAAAAATAGCCGAAGAACAAGCCGCAGCAGAAGCAGCAGCCAAGGCTGCAGCCGAAGCCCCGGCAGAAGATGTAACACCAGATGCGCCGGCCGAAGAAAATACACCGGTTGCGGAATAATTTTGCGCATGCCCGGGCTGTTACGCCCGGGCGTTGAATTATATAGTACAGGGGTGAAAACATGTCTTTGACACATTGTCCGCATCAAACAGATATTACATGTGATTATTTGCATCGTGAACAAGAGTGGCAACGTCAGTTGAGAGAAGCGTGCAAACACAATTTGCCGTTGCATATATTTGAAAACAGCGATTGTCCTGTGGATGCAAATATGTGCCAAATTTTGGCGGCGTTTAAGTTAAAACGGAAAAACACAAATGTCAGATAACAAACAAATCTTGGTCGGAAAAATTGTTGCCCCCCAAGGAATTCGTGGCGAAGTGCGTGTTCAAACATATACTGAAAATCCGACAGATATGAAACAGTTGACGATACACAGTCCACGGTTATCAGATGGTGCGTTTCATTTTGTGCGTGCAATACCGTCGTCCAGTGTTATTATTGCGCGAATTGATGGTGTAAATAATCGTAATGCGGCTGATTTATTACGTGGGGTGGAATTGTTTATAAATCGTGATGATTTGCCGCGATTGCCGGATGGTGAATATTATCATACAGATTTAATTGGTATGCGTGTTGTGCGAGATGGTGTGCAAATTGGTGTTGTGGACAATGTACAAAATTACGGCGGCGGCGATATATTAGAACTGGATAATGGCGATTTGATTGCGTTTAACAGTGTTGATGTTGATATAGAAAATAAAACTATTTATCAAAGGTAATTACACTATGGAAACAAAAAATGTCGTGTTTTATTCTGGTGATATAAATGCAAAACATGTTTGCAAGTGTTTTATAACTGATGATAGTTATGATGTATTAAAGGCGAATTGTCCGATATATAAAACCGGGTTAAAGCATGGTTCTGCGTTGGAACCGGATTCTGATTTTGAATTTAGTTCCAAGGTACAGGTTTGTGCAGATAAAGAAATAATTCATATCGGGTGATGAACATGAAAAGCAAGATGCAAATGATGCCAAAAACATTTGTTATGGAATCTGAAAAATTTATATATGCGTATATTCCGAAATCGCCGTTTGTTTCTAAGGCTGGTATACGCATGGCGTCTTGTGTTTTTGTGTGTCCCCAGTTTATGGATTATAATGTGGATAAATATGGTCGTCGGATTATCGCCCAAGGTGTTATGTGTCCATATGCCACCGCGATAAAGGGGCGGCCTGTGTCGTGTGATGGAAGTCGTGTTTGTTTGAACGGCGAAATTGTGTGCGAGTTTTATGGATACAATCCAGTTAAACAAATAAGCATCCCAGAATATGAACGGCAGATGATTATAGCAGATTTAGCAAAAAGGAATCAAAATGGCAGATAAAAAATTATCTATGCAGGTGTTTTTCAAAATTAGAGATAATGGTTATCGTGATATCGTTGCCAGTTGCGCAGATAATGCTGATTGTCCTGTGTGTGAATTATTAGATGCGTGTAAAGCACATTATGCGACGTATCGATATATACATAACGAATTGCGTGCAATCTGTGTGTCTGCATTAAAAGATAAAAATGCAACAAACAATATGATAAATTTATCTGAATATTTGTGCAAAAATTGTAAAAATCGGGTGCGTTAAAATGCATTTTAATATATTGACCATTTTTCCAGAAATGTTTCCTGGCACATTGGGTGGTGGGGTTATTGGTCGTGCCTTGGGGCGTGGCGTATGGTCATATGATGCGATAAATATACGTGATTTTGCGCATGATAATTATGGCAGTGTTGATGATGAACAATTTGGTGGTGGTGTTGGCCAGGTTATGCGCGCAGATGTATTGGGCGATGCAATCGATTCAATTAAAAATCGTGGTAAAATAATATATTTTTCGCCACGTGGGGCGCGACTGACACAAAAAAAGGTGCGTGAATTTGCGGTGGATAAAGACGCGAATTACACCCTGATATGTGGGCGATACGAAGGAATTGATCAACGAATCATCGAAGAATATGATATAATGGAATTATCTGTTGGCGATTATATACTGTCGGGTGGTGAAATTGCCGCGCAAGTTTTTATTGACAGTGTCGTTCGTGTGATGGATAATGTGCTGGGCGGTGGCGCAGATGCCACAGCCAATGAAAGTTTTGAAATCGGGGGGTTGGAATGGCCGTTATACACCCGCCCGTCGGCATGGCGTGGACGTAATGTCCCAGAAGTCCTGCTGTCCGGTCACCACGGCAATATAGAACGGTGGCGGAAACAACAATCGGACGAAATAACCAAAGAACGTCGTCCGGATTTATTAAAGGAAAATGAAAAATGAGCATTATTAAAAAAATAGAACAGACCCAAATTGAAAAATTAAAGGGCGGAAAAAATATTCCAGATTTCAAATCTGGTGACACTGTAAAAGTACACGTGAAAATTAAAGATGGCGATAAATTCCGTATCCAGGTATTCGAAGGTGTCGTTATCGCACGTGATGGTGGAAATGGTAATAATGCGTCTTTCACAGTGCGTCGTGAATCATATGGCGTTGGTGTTGAACGTAAATTCCCATTGTACAGCCCTGCGATTGAAAAAATCGAAAAAGTTCGTACGGGTAAAGTTCGTCGTGCAAAATTGTTCTTTTTACGTGGTTTGTCTGGCAAAAAAGCGCGTATTGTCGAAGATTTGTCAGCGTCATCTGCGGAAAAAGCAGAACAAAATGCAGACAAATAATATCGTTTTCATTAAAAAAAGAATCCCACAAATGTGGGATTCTTTTTTTATCGTGAAAATATTCGCGGTTGTAATAAATATGGATTTTTTAACAACACGGGTTTATACCCTGTTTTTTCCAGACACACATTTATACATTGCGAATGATCTGGGAAATCATAATCTTGGATGTGAATATGGCCGTGATAATTCACGATTGGTGGATTATTACCAAATTCTGGCAATGGTTCGTGTGACAGTAATATATAGTGTTCTGCATCATAAATGGGGTGCGAAAATACTTTGTCAAATCCACAATCCAACCACCATGATTCAGAGTGGTTGCGGTCGTGGTTGCCCATAATTAAATATTTACGTCCACGCATACGTGTCAATAATTTATAAACTTTTTCTTTGGACGCATCGTACATGATGTCGCCCAACCAATAGCAAATATCTTGCTTTTTTACAATCATGTTATAATTTGTAATGATTGTTTTATTCATTTCTGCAACGTTTGCAAAGGGTCGACGCCCATTTACAATGATGCGTTCTGAATCAAAATGTGGATCTGAAAAAACATAAGTGGCCATGGTCTTTTACCCCATTGTGTTCTTTTATAGTGTTTTTAATTGTCTGTTCAGGCATTTCAGTGCGCGTATAATTGATTGCCAATCTTCGCGGATGCCCAGAAATTTATCAGACATTTGATTATAATCTGTGCCCAGTTTGTTCAATATTTCATCAGACGGCAATAATGTTATATTTGATGGCGTGTTCAATTTTGCCATGTTTTTTAGGGTGTATTTCGCCTGGTGACGTTCAATATCGAACAACATTTCTGTTGTATTGTTCAAATTGACATATCGTGACAATGTCGCAGCATCGTAATAATGTCGTGAAAAGAAATTATTAAAATGTGGTTTTTGTGCCAATGCGTTTGAATGTAACGCGTACACTTTGTCCCAAAATGTTTGTTCATATCGTACTGTTGGAATATCGCCAAATGGACGTTCAATGGCGTATGGTGTCACAGAACGATATTCTGTGGATTCTTTGGGATATTTGCGTGGTATTATTTCCAGGCATAAATGCCCCATGTTGGAACTGAATTCTGATTTGTACATTAAATGCAGTGTTGGTGAACAGATAAATGAATCTGGATTTTTTAGTGCCAACCAGTCTTTATCAGTTAAAACCAGAAATCTGTGATTTTGATTTATTATTTCATTTATTTTTTGTTTCAGTTCTGTGAATACATCATTTTTGAATTGCTTTTTGAATCTGTCTAATCGTTTCCGAGAATGATGGTCTGGGATATCGTCAAATGTGTGGCAAACCAAATCAATGTCTTGGCAAATACGGTTACTTAGATGATATGATTTAGATAAAGATGCGCCCCCAGCAAATAAAAAATTTTCACTGAAAAATCGGTCGTTGAACAATTTTTCTAAGATGGCACATTCCAGAAAATCTTTTTCTGCGTTTCCTGGATTTTTCGAATTTCTTAAAATATTATATGTGCCTTGACTAATCTTTACCATGTTTTTAATATAATACATAATGTTATTTTGTCAAGATTTTTTAGGTTTTGTTTGACTTATGTTTGGTGTAACGATAATATATTCATTATGAAAAAAATAATTTGTTTTATTATATTGGCTGTGTTTGGGTTTGGAATAATGTCGACAGATGTATTGGCATACGTCGACCGACAAACGGCAACCGTACGAATAATGAACAAGGCCGCTGGCAAGGTTCAAACAATCGCCCTGCCCGTGGGACAAAATGTTCAATATGAAAAACTGAATATGATTGCGCGTTCGTGCAAACAAACAGACCCGTTTGATGCCGAAGATTTCTTTATGTTTGTTGAAATTGAAAAATCAGACGAAGGAAAAATATTCAGCGGCTGGATGAGTGCAAATGAACCAGGTGACAATCCTTTGCAAAATGCTGATTATGATGTATGGTTGGTCAAATGTGAATAGTGGCGGCAGATATGAAATTTATTAAAAGATTTTTGAAGTTTTTTATTGGTGTTGCTGTTTTAATCTTTGTTGTTTGCGTGTTTTTCTTTTCTATGCGTTCGGGTGATTTAGAAAATGCTAATTTGCGTAAATGGCGCAGTGCTGATTTAGAACGGCGTACTGCGGCTGCACAAATATTGGTGGCATCAGATGATAATTTAGAATTATTGGTGCAATGCGTTGATAAAATTGCCACGTTGCCAGAATCTGGGGAAATGGCGGTTCGCGATGCGATTGCGTTATGTTATACTGGGATTCAGGTAAATCAAAATAATTAAAAATGAAACGTTGGTTGACGCTGATATTTATATTGTCTGGGTGTATGGCACCGGATTATAATAATATCGGTCAAAAATATTTAGGCGCAACGTATCTGGATAATCCGTTGGGCGAAGAATTGCCACCAGATACAGACCCGTTGATTCGCACAGATGCGTTTGATTGCACAACGTTTGTTGAAACAGCATTGGCCGATGGCGATGTTGAAAAACTGACAAAAATACGATACAAGGACGGCAAAGTCGGTTTTGTGAATCGCAATCATTTTATTGAAACGGATTGGCTGATAAATAATTCGGATATTGTTGCTGATGTAACAACTGAATACGGTGATGTTGCCACACGAACAGTTACAATCGACAAGCAAAATTGGATGCATCATGTATATAATATTGATGCTGAATTTGAACCGCAAACTGTTTTATTAAAATATATCCCATATGATAATTTGCGGCAGATTGATGTGTCAGAACCATTGATTGTGCTTTTTATTGCTGGAAATTTTGAAAAACGTGATATCATAGGGACTGATTTGGCGGTTCGGCATATGGGATTTTTATTGCCTGGGGGTGTGTTACGGCATGCTTCGTCGCAATATGGGCGTGTTTTAGATGTTGATTTTTATGAATACGCCATGCAACGTGCAAAAAACAAGAATAACATTGGAATAATGTTGGTAAAAATAAAATGACAGAAGAAAAAATAATTCGTATGGATATGGGGGCATTATCGGGCGATGGGCATGATGCGTCTGCATCACGACCGGTGTTGTGTTTGGGAATTGAATCGTCGTGCGACGAAACGTCTGCGGCGATTGTGGATTCTGAACGTAACATTTTGTCGCATATTATTTATTCGCAAATCCCAGAACATCAAAAATATGGTGGTGTTGTGCCTGAATTGGCGGCGCGTGCACACATTTTGGCGATTGATGAAGTTATTCAGAAAACGTTGGATGGAGCTGGGAAATCAATTTCTGATATAGATGTCATTGCGGCAACTGCGGGGCCTGGATTGATAGGTGGCGTTTTAATTGGTTGGATGGCGGCCACAGGCATTGCACAGTCTGCTGGTAAACCATTGGTTGCGGTAAATCATTTAGAAGGACATGCGTTGGTGCCACGATTGCATGCGGCGGCGGCAAATGGTACTGATGGTGCGGTACGTGTTGAATTTCCTTATTTATTGATGCTGGCGTCTGGGGGGCATTGTCAGATATTGTTGGTGCGTGGTGTTGGGCAATATGAAATGATTGGCCAAACATTGGATGACAGTGCCGGCGAAGCGTTTGATAAAGTTGCAAAAATGTTGGGATTGGGGTATCCTGGTGGTCCGATTGTTGATAAACGTGCCGTAATGGGAAACGCGCATGCATTCAAATTTCCGCGTCCATTATGCGATAAACCAGGATGTGATTTTTCGTTCAGCGGTATAAAAACTGCGGCGCGCACATTTTTATCGCGCGAAATGGCACCATATTCTGACGAATTCATAAATGATTTCTGTGCATCTTTTCAGGCAGCAGTTGTTGATTGTATAATCGACAGATTGAATAATGCGTTTCAAGATGCGCGCGTAATTGATGCAAAGCCATCAACATTGGTCGTGGCCGGCGGTGTCGCAAAAAACAGCGCTGTGCGCAGTGCGATGGAAAAATTGGCCATGACGCACAATGTAACGTTTGCGGCACCACCGATGAATTTGTGCACAGATAATGGTGCGATGATTGCGTGGGCTGGTTTAGAAAATTATCGTTTGGGACGTATTGTTACCGAACCAGTGGCGCCACGGCCACGTTGGCCTTTGACGGAGTTATAAGATGCAAAACAGCATGACACCATATGATGCGGCAACTGAAAAATTAGTGCGCCAGGTTCAAAAAATGCAAGTGCCTTTGATATGCCATGCTGATTATGACATGGTACAAACAGTACGTGATTTTCGTGCGGCATTTCGTGATCCTGGGGTTCGCAAATGTTCTTTGGCGCAAAAATATGAACAAGGTCGCATCGCCCAAAAACGTTATTCGGCCGGGTTTTGCGGAATTGCCAGTTATGTATGGAATCATATGTTCCGTATGGACGACGGTTCTGAAATATGGCGATTAAAGATGATATCGCGTGCCGATAATTATCCGGTAAACCATGTATGGCTAGAAAATTTCTTTACTGGTGAACCATTAGATTTGACGTTCGATCAATTTATTGATGAAAATGGCGCCTATTTTGAAATTCCTTATCACCGTGTTGGTAATTATGCGGCCAGTGATTTTGAATTTAAGCGTGCGTATAAATTTGCACAACATCTGGGGATGGATTTAAGTAAAATTGTGCTTGAAAATGCGTTGCGTTCTTTGGGGCGCTTATAAACTTGTTTTTAACGCTAAATATGCTATAATTTTATTCACTATGAATACACAAGAATATTTACAGAAATACGACGCGGCAACGCGTAAAATTTTAGAACAAGCCACAAAAATCGATATGGCTGTGCATGGTAAATTTGATGCGGAATATAAATTACAAGATATCGCATCGGTGTTACGCAGGAAATTCAAAGACCATATATTCCGTGATAAATATGTTGGTGATATGCCGTTTATGGGTTTTGTCCCGTATCCTAAGGGTTTTTGCGCACTGTCTGCGATATGTATTTATAATTTGTATGGTGGCGATGAAATATGGACGCCGTCTGCGATAAAGCTGGGGACATGGGAATACGCGCCTGTTGTATATTTGCAAAATCGCGAATTGGATATTCCTTTTGATACAACTGGGGATCAATTTGCGCCATTGCGTGTGCCGTATGAATTGGGGACACCTATAAACAAACGTGTGCGCGATATGAAAACACCAAATAAAGAAAAATTTATTGCAGAAATTAAAAAAGAATTAGACAGAAGATAAAAAAGGTAATGATAATGGAAAGGCCACAACCGTTTGTCAGTGCAGATACGGTATTTAGTGTATCTGATGCGTCTGCGTTGTTGAAAAACGTTGTTGAAACTGCTTTTTCGCGAATTCGTATACGTGGCGAATTGTCGCAGATTACACGCGCGACATCTGGACACATGTATATGACAATCAAAGATTCTGGGGCGGCGATATCTGTAATTATTTGGCGCGGAACACCAATTCCGTTTAAGTTAGAAGATGGGTTGGAAGTTATTGTTACCGGACGTTTTACAACGTATCCGGCGCGCAGTAATTATCAAATTATTGTGTCAGAGATAGAAATGGCCGGCGTTGGCGCGATTCTGAAAATGTTAGAAGAACGCAAACGTAAATTGGCCGCCGAAGGATTGTTTGATCAGGCGTGTAAAAAGCCCCTGCCTCATTTGCCACAACGCATTGGTGTTGTTACCAGTCCAACAGGTGCAGCGTTTCAAGATATTCAAAATCGTTTACGTGAACGTTTTCCAGTTACTGTTGTTTTATATCCAGCCACTGTCCAGGGGGCAACCGCTGCGGCCGAAGTGGCGGCCGGTATCGAATACTTTAATCGTGAAAAAAATGTCGATGTAATTATTGTTGCACGTGGTGGTGGCGCATTAGAAGACCTGTTACCTTTTTCCGAAGAAATTGTCGTCCGTGCCGCTGCGGCCAGTGAAATACCATTGATTTCTGGGGTTGGACATGAACCAGATTGGATGCTGATTGATTATGCGGCCGATGTACGTGCACCAACACCAACCGGTGCGGCAGAAATGGTGGTGCCAACAAAGATATCTTTGATTCAAGAATTGGATAATTTATGGCACAGATTGTCAAATAATTTTACAACGCGTTTGACCAATGCCCAGGCACGTATGGAATCGATTGTTATAAAAAATCCTAGACAGTTGATTATGGAACAGCAACAACGTTTGGATGATATCGCACGTACCATGAATATAATTATCGATGGTCGTGTTGTAACCGCACGCCAACGTATAGATGCCATACAGTCTTTTCCGAATATATTACAAAATAAAATGTGCACCTGGATGCAATCTGTATCTCATTTGGGGCAAATGTTAAATTCTTTGAGTTATAAAAGTGTTTTATTACGTGGTTATGCCATTGTGCGCGACGATAATAATAAAATCATCAGTCGCGCAGATGGTGCACACCCAGCGTCAATCGAATTCGCCGACGGGATTATTCCTGTGCAAATTAAACGGTAATTAGAATCGCATTCGAAAACCTAATTTGAATCCGTCGCCGTCGGCGGCAACCGTCACATTGTTATCATATTTACCAACCAGCAACCATGTAAACAATGCACTGACCGCGGCACCGCCCAAAACATCGTGCCAATAATGTGCCCGGGCATGCACGCGTGACCATCCGGTTGCCAATGCCATTGCATATGGAATCAGCGCAGGTTTCCATCCATAGCGTTTATGCACAAACATGGCGGCTGAAAATGCGCCTGCTGAATGGCCGCTGGGAAAAGATTTCCAATCCGACCCATTGGGACGTTGTTCGATTTCCAGCATCTTTATACCTTCGGTTGCAATCTGGGCTGCGATAACTGATTCCGCCAGTTGCAGCGTGCCCCACCAATCTTTTCCCATTACTGTCATACCTAGTGCATATGCAGGTGCCATCGCCATCATCAAATCGCCTAATTTGTTGGCGTCCGTAAATGGACCTGCAAACACAGTGTTGGAAAGTGTCAATGTCACCCCAACAGAAAGTATGGCAAAAGTTCTACGTTTTGACATAATTTCTATCCTTTGTGTAAAAAAAAAGACCACATATTTCAGTGGTCGGGAGTTAGAACAGTCAAACATTGATGACCCTCGCCATCTTGCGAGTGGCGACATCCCGACCATGTGTGTCGGGACAATATCGTGGTATTTCAATGTTTTGGTGTTCTAGGCCAATCCACTGGATATGTCGTCAGTAATTATTGAATAAAATTTATATTTTTTCAATTATTTTTAATCAACGTGCGTGCCGTTGCCAATGATTCAGGGGTAATTTCAGAACCGCTGATTATTCGTGCGATTTCATTTATGCGCGCATCGCCTGATATTTCCGAAACATTGGTTGTGGTGGAATCGCCATCGCTGGATTTAGATATTTTGAAATGTTTGTCGGCATAGCCTGCGACCTGGGCAGAATGGGTTATTACCAAAGTTTGTGATGTTTGCGCCAATCGATTCAATCGTTGACCAACCGCACTGGCGGTGGCACCACTGATTCCAGTATCAATTTCATCAAATATAAACGTGTGATCGTCAGATGTTGCCAATACCACACGCAACGCCAACATTAAACGCGCCAATTCCCCACCAGATGCCGCCCGGTGCAGTGGTGCAAATGGCATACCAGGATTGGTTTTTATCATAAATGTAATTTCGTCTGTACCATGTGATGATGGTGCTGTGACGGTACGTTCAACCATAAAATCAGCATTTCCCAATTTCAAATCAGGTAATTCAGCCAATATTTGCGTGCGCAGTTTTTCTGCGGCATGCGCGCGTGCATGCGTCAATTCTGTGGCCGCAGAATCAAATTCTAATTTTTTAAGTGATACATCGGCGGTCAATTTTTTTAATTCTGCATCAGAATTTTCAATAGTATTTAATTCTGATGACATTTGGCGTAATTTTTCTGGCAATTCATCGGCCGGCACACGATATTTGCGCGCTGCACCACGTATTGCGAATAATCGTTCTTCGATTGAATCCAGTGTATCTGTATCAATATCAGTTGGTGAAATTTTTTCAGAAACGTCAGATATAATTTGTGCCGCATTGTATAATGCGTCGATTTGTTCAGAATACGGATTTGGTTCTGTTTTTATGCGTTGCAAGATATGCGCCACAGAATAAATTTGTTCATCCAAAGATTCGCCACGTGGATTTAATGCCGCAACAGCATCAGATAAAATGGCAGCGTCTTTTTCGGCGTTCATCATAACGGTGCGCTTGGTGGATAATTCTTCTTCTTCGCCAACACGAACGTTTAACGCTTCTAATTCGCGCACATTATGTTCTAAAAATTCACGTTCGGTTGCCGATTTTTCCAACATTTGGCGCAATTCTTGCAACCGAATTTCAGCCGTATGATATTCGTTATAATTGGTATAAACTTTTTGTAACAACGTGTTGTATTCAGGTATTATTTTTGCGCCGAACAAATCCAAAGAATCACGGTGCGTTATCGGGTTCAGCAACGTGTGATTTGCGAATTGTCCATGAATTTCAACCAACGCATCGCCAATTTGTTTTAACGTCTTTACAGATATTGGTGTGTCGTTTGCCCATGCGCGACTTTTGCCATCGGTGGACAATGTTCGACGTAATATCAGCGTGTCTGACAAATCGATTCCGTTTTCATTTAGCAGATTTTGAATATTGTCATCAACATTATCAAATTCAGCAATAACAGATGATGTGTCGCAACCGTGTCGTATCAATCCAATATCAGACCGGGCACCCAATGCCAACGCCAGCGCGTCCAGCAATATACTTTTTCCGGCGCCTGTTTCGCCGGTCAAAACATTTAACCCAGCCCCGAATTCCAGATTCAGTTTTTCAATCAATACAATATTAGAAATATACAGACGTGTCAGCATATCGGGATTATAGTCGCATCAAACATATCAATTCAAGGTTTTTATTAGATTTCTTGCAATTCAAAATCGTGCAACCATAATATATACCCCATGATTTGATAGCCAGGATATATATCGCGTAATAAAGATTTATATTCGTTTATTTGTGCAACATATTTATCAAACAACGCAGTTTTGTCGGTATCTGATTTATAATCTAACACATATACTTGTTTTTGTTCTGGGGCGACAACCAATCTGTCTAAACGGCGACTGATAAATCGGTTATTTACAATGCCGGCGATTGGAACCTCGGTTTTTGCGTTTGGGCCAAAAAAGCGTGCCAGTTTAGGGTTTTGAGATATTTTTGCCACTAAATCAGCGTCGCCGCTGGTTTGTTCAGACGAAATAACAATGTGTTGCATGCATTTGTGTATTTCGCGTCCGGTACGGGTTGCGAATTCTTGGTGTTTTATTTGCGATAAAACGTCAGTCAGTTTATTCGACATTTTCAATCCTGATAGTATCTGGTGTTTTTATTGCGTGATTATCTGAATTTAATACGCGCCACAGTTGCGTATGCCATGATAAATCAGTCGCAGGACGATTTTTCTGGGCAAAACCATAAATATATAATCTGGTTATGGCGCGCGTCATTGCAACATATAACAGACGATAATATTCTGCAATTCTGGATTTATTCAGTGATTGTTCTGCAATCATGCGCTGTTCGCAATTATCGCGCTTTGGCGCCCATATCCAAGGCGTTGGAAATTGTTCGCCCATTGTCCGCAAATGCAATGGTTGCATTTCAGGTGTAATTGGAAATACGGTATCGTTTTTAGGTATTCGAACAGTGTCGATTAAAAATATTACGGGGGCTTCTAATCCCTTGCTGCTGTGAACAGTTACAATTCGTACACCAGACGCCGCATCCATATCGCGTTTTATCACACTGCCACCGGTAATAAACCATTTTAAAAATTTGTGTAATGTGCCACTTTGCGTTCGTTCATATGCCATGCATATTGTTAAAAATTCTTCCAGTGGGTCAATGATTTGATTTCCCAATGCTGCAACCATACTTTCACGGGTGTTGTTTGTGTTCAGTACGTTTGTAAAAAATGAATATGGTCCCATTGTGGCTGCATTTTTTATTATAACGGACAAGCGTTCATATATATCTGGATTTGATGTACGCAAAACATCAAATACGGTCACTGGCGCGACATCAGTATTTTGTGCTTTGTTTACAAAATTGGCGTCATTTTTAGTTTTACAAATATTAAAAATATCACGTTCAGTCAATTTGAAAATCGGACTTTTTAACACACAACACAAACTGTAATCGTCTGATTGATTTATGCAAAATCTGACCAGGTTTAACAAATCGCGTATCGCCGGAAAATCAGGTAATGTTATACGATCGCTGCCAGCGACAGGAATATTTAGACGCTTTAATTCTTTGACCAACAGCGGTGTCAGCGGTTCGCGTTTTTGAACCAAGACCATTATGTCACAGGGGACAAAGCTGCCAGTGGTCAATACAGATTGTATTTTTTTTGCGATTGTGGATACGTATTGTTTTATATCAATTTCATCGGTCTTGGAATCAATCAGTTTATGTATTTCAACAAATGCATTAGGGTCGGATTTTACCCATTTATGAGAATTATTTATAAAACCGGTTTTTTCTTTGATTTCAGAATCATTGAACACGGCGTCAACCGTGTATAATATTTGCGACATAGACCGAAAACTTTGAACCAATGGTACTTCTTGGATTTGACGCATATTTTGTTGAATTTGGCGTGAAATTTCAGTGCGACTGTTGTCAAACGCGCGTGGATCTGCGCCCTGGAAACCATATATTGATTGCTTGGTGTCGCCAACAACAAACATTGTGTGTGGATTGTCGGCCGAATTGCCATCGGTAAAAAAGTCGCCCGACAACAGACGTAATATATCCCATTGTGTTGGACTGGTATCTTGGGCTTCGTCAACCAAGATTTGTGTCAACCGAACATTTAATTGCGACAACACCCACCCCATAACATCGGGGGCAGAAAATAATTTTTTTGTATACAATATTAAATCTTCGAAATCCAACAAGTTGTGTTGCGATTTTATTTCAGCGTATTTTTGTGCAAATGCCGCAGATAAATCAAATACTGCAATCGTGTCGTTAAATGTTTGTGTTGCCAAATTGTATTGATTTACCGAATAAACACGTTCTAATTCTTGTGCTAAATAATCTTTTTTTGCAACTACGGCTCTTTTGGTATCAGAATCAGTTAAATATGCGGTTTTATATTTTTTAAAATCAATCGTTTTATCAATATACTGTTTTGTTAAATTGATTATATTTATCAAGTATTGAGCCGGCTTTTTTGATGAATTTATATCTGTGTTACACATATCGATGATTTTTTGCAACCTTGGGGTGTCAATTTCGGTTTGCGCCGGCGTATCTAAATTCAAAAAATATTTAGTTGTGTCAATAAAGTATTTACGATAATTATCAACATTTGTTATCTGAAAAAAATCACGATAACGTTCAACTAATATAGACATCAGGTCGTCTATTTTATATTCGTCGATACGCCCCAGCAAATATGTAAAAGCATCGTTGACACGTGTGTTGTTTGAAGAATTTATCAGTTGACTGAACGCATCTTGTAATAATACACGTTGCGTATCATCAGAAACCAATGACCATGATGGTGATATTCCGGCCTCGATAGGGAATCTGTGCAAAATTTCTTCGCAGAATCCGTGAATAGTTTTTATTTTTAATAATTCTGGGTTGTCAATATACTTAAAAAATACCGTTCTGGCATGTGCAATATCATCGGCGTTTGCCGGATGATTCAATGCAACACCATCCAACAAATCAACCAATTCAGTATCGTCGGCCATCGCCCATTTTTGCAATTCGCGTAAAATTCGATTACGCATTTCACCGGCGGCGGCCTTGGTATACGTTAAACACAAAATACCACAATCATCAATATTATCTGTACGAAATAATGTACGCAGTAAACGTTGCACCAAAACACTGGTTTTTCCGGTACCGGCATTTGCCTGAACCCACACATTTTCTGTGGGGTTGGCCGCAGTATCTTGTTCTGGTGAAAGTTTGAATTTTTTAGCCATTATGCCCTTGCTTTATTTACGGGATTTTAGTATAAATTTCATAGCACTGCAAGGGTATATCCGGCACACTTTGAATAAAACAAATATTGCGTTTTGTGTCCGGACAGAATATCATACTGGGGATAAAGAAATACGGGGGGATTTTATGGAATTTAGTCAGATTTATTTGATTGTTGGTGGCGTATTAGGCGGTTTATTATTGATAACGCTGGTTATATTATTTTTCGTGTCCAGAAAATCGCAAAAGGTTATGCAATCTTTATTGACATTGATGACACGCCCCGAAAGTGCACGTGTCCAAGATGCGGTGCGCGTATTAAATGCAATATTGGCTGATGAAATGATAAAAATGGAATCTAATTTCCAAAATATACGCGACGAATTAAACGCCCAGATTACAGCCGCAACGGAATTAAAAAATACATTAGATGAACAAAATACGCGTCTGGCGGCGGCAACAGATGATGCCACAAAGAAAATAGCCCAAATGACACAACGTTTAGAAAATACAGTAAACGGGTTACAGGCCACGGTTGGGTCCAACAGTTGGCAAGATGTGGAAATTTCTACTGACAGATTCAGCGCCACTGTAAATGATTTGTTGGCCAAGATAGATAACACAACGAACGATACATCTGAACGGATTTCAAAGATTCAAACAAATATAGATGCGTGGATTTCTGCGGGGGACACATTGTCCCAACAATTAAAAACGGAATTCGATTCTAATACAGAACAAATGAAAAATTTGAATTCTGAATATGAAAACATGCAACAAAAGTTAGCTGAGTTATCACAAACAACCGCATCTGGCTTTGATAATGTAAAGGCATCAGCCGCAGATTATGCCGATGTTATGGAGAATAACAACAAAGCATTAGATAATCATTTGGCAAAAATGGATACATTTGGCAAACGCGCACAAAAGCAGTTGACCAGTCAGGTAAATGCACTGACCAACACTGCAAACGTTGTTGCCGGCCAGGTTCGTTTGTCAGAAACATCCATTGAATCCCAGGTTCGTAAATTGACGGATGCGGTTGAAACACTGATGAATTCTGCAACATCAACGGAGGCGGCGGTACGTAATATTTCCAAAGAATTGACGGAATTATGTAATCATTTCAACAAGGATATTACCGGGTTCACAAATGATATCGTTGGTGAATTAAAGACAGTGTCCGGGGTTGCGAATTCTACGTTGGAAAATACAAAAACGGCGGCCGGCGCATTTTCAGAATCTGTGCGTGCAATGGCAACAGGGGTGCGTGAAACATTGATAGAAATGAATACTGCGCACACGCAATTATCTGGGCAATCAGAAAATTTGATAAAAATGTCGGCAGAAACAACCGCACAATTACAGCCATTGTCTGAATTGATTGAAAAATATTATTCTGCCCTGCCCGATTTAGCGCGCGATTCTGTATCAACTGGCGACAATTTGCAAAAAATTGTAGAAAATTTGAACGAAAAAATTGGATTGATGCGGCAAACAGTTGCAGAATCAACGACTTCGATTGCTGATTCCGCAGTTAAATTAGAAGATTTGGCTGGACAATCCCGTCAACAGATGATTGATTTAATGGCGGATTATTCCAAGGCTGTGAATACGATGCAAACATTAAATAAACAAATGATGGTTGCACGTGCAACTGCCCCAATGGATGCGATAAATTCTGCGCCATCAGCGATGTCGTACGGACGTATCAGTGCCCAAGATTTCTTGAATCAAAGCGAACGCATGTTCGAAAAAATGCATGAACAGACAATGGATTTAACACGTGCCGCTGGGGTGGATATTCCAGATGTAATCTGGAAAAAATATCATGGTGGTGACAAAACTGTATTTTCAAAATGGTTTGCCAAAATTATGACGGCGGCTGATAAAAAACAGGTTCGCGAAATGTTAAAGACTAACGCAGCCTTTCGTTCCCAAGCCACCCAGTTCGTGCGCAGTTTTGATAAAACATTGAACGCCGCTAAACAGGCAGACGGCACCGATAAATTGGCCGGAACATTGGCAAAAACAGATTTAGGTCAGATTTATATCGCATTAAAAGGACATATGTAAAATATAATTTATTGGTTTTAATATGTTCTGGATTGTTTGTTGTGTGTTATGTTTTCAATAACATTTCCCACTGTGGCGCCAGCCACACCAACGCCGCCCATAACCGCACCCGTTTTTAACTGTGATGCGGTTTCTGATTGTTGCGTCGCCCATGCGTCTGCATCGTCACCGTCTGTATCGGTCAATGCACTGTATACTGATGTATATGCCTCATCTGTTTTACCAATGGATGCGTTATTATATAATCCAGATTCTGTCGCATTGGATATTATATCGCGTTCTATGCCAGGTGACATGCCCAATAATTCTTTGCGTATTTTTAATTCATCGGCCAATGCGATATATTCCCCACGTAACTGTAACAGCGCGTCTGCGCCTGGCAACTGAACATTTACTTTGCCGCCGGTTACGTTCATGCCCATGCCATAATCGCACTGAAAGGTTGCGATATATGCGGTCATATCACGCATTGCATTTTCATCTGCGCGCTGTTCGGCCAATGCAGACGCCATTTGCATACCGCCAATGCCGCCCATCCCGATTGCGACCGCACCCAATATACGGTTGCCCAGTGATTGTTCACGTGTCACCGCCGCATTATACTGTTGTTCCAGTGCGGCGATTTCAGTATATAAAGTCAACAATTCCATATTTTCTGTATCATAATACATATCATTATATGGGGTGTCCATTACAGGTGTAAAACCACTTGCTGGGTACTGCAATAACATAAATATAAAAAATATAATAAGCGATTTATTCATTTGTATTATTTGTTGTATATGTAGATGTTTGAGAGTAATCTCTGACACGGCCACGTGCACGTGAACTGGGGATTGTATTAGATTTCCATTGACGAGAATCGTCCATTTTTATGGACATGCGCCCAAACGGAGAATTTGGATCAGGTTGTTCGTTTTCTGGTACAGGAATATATTTTCCTGCACGAACATCGGCCATTTCCTGATTGCGCCACTCGTACCATTTTGTATAGTCGTATTCAGTAACAATCGTCCTTAATACAATATTATCAAACGATTGGGTTATACCTGGGGATTCATAATTATAATCGTCATATAGTAAAGATATAACAATTTCATAGTGTGTATTTGCGTCTTTGTCATCCAAATGGATGTTCAAAATTTGATTTGTTCCCCCAATATCTTTATCAATGCGAAATTCTTCAAAACCATTTGGATAATCACATGCGCGGCGTTCCAACAGATTATAGCATAAATCGCCATTATCCAATTCACCGTTATCCAACCAAATAGATTGTCGGGTTATTTCATTTCCCATATCAGTATTTTCTGTTTTTATTGTCCGCCCCGTACTGTCCGACGCATCTTGTAATAATTGGGTATATTTTGAATCATAGTATTCAAATGATTTTTGGGCCAGATATCCACGTATCATGCGTAATTGTTGCGTCGGCGATGCTGATTCCACAGATTTTATAAAATCTGGGTCAACAGCTGATAATCTTGATTTTATTGGTTCTAAATCAGATATTATGGTGTCATCTGTCATAAACACTAAATCTGTTATATCTGGTGATTCAATTAAATCTGTGGCATCGTCGGCATATACCGGCATAAACACAGCGCAAATACAAAATGTATAAACAAACCTTCTCATCCAAATTGCCCCCCCCTATAACAAAAAACCACCGAGAAATTCAGGTGGTTGGAGGTTAGTTACAATTTAGTCCAAATTGTGCTGCTTATTCAATTTATTCACAAGCCCTCCAACCCATAGTTGGAGGTTTAACGTCTGTATTATTTATCAGACGGGACTAAATACGGGTAACTACACCCCAATACGATAACACATCGTATCGTTATGTATTATATCGAATAACGATGATTGAATCAACGTATTTTTGTTTTAATTAAATTATCAATTACTGGGCGCAGATGTGAAAACACTTCATCAATTCCCATACGGGTACCGTCGGCACGCATTTCATCAACAACAGTCCATGTTTGTGGATTTGCGTTTGCAATTTGCTTGTATACATTTGATACATCGTACAGTAATTTGAAATCACTTTCGTGAATATCTGGGCGGCCGTTTTGATATTGTTTTAGCCCAGTATTGCGCATGTTATACGAAATTTTAGGATCCAGGTATAAATATATATTATAATCAGGACGAATAATACCCATTTGATTGAATTCTAAATCTTCCATAAACTGTATTTTGTTGGCCCATTGATTACGCGGATATTTTGCCACTGAAAAAGAATTACTGTATGTATAACGGTCTAAAATAACCCATTTGCCGTCACGCAGCCAACCTGCGATTTTGGGCTGGTGTTGCAATCTGTCCAGTGCATAAGGCAACATTGTATATTCAGCCGGCAAATCACGCGTGGCGCCAAATTTTCCGTTCAAATAATCGCGAATCAACCGGCCAAAAAATGCGTTATATTGTGGAAAATCTAATGTTTCAGCGGCGATACCACGTGCGCGTAAATAGTTTAATATATTCATGACCTGGGTATGTTTGCCGGCTTTATCAGTACCTTCGATTGCAATCATATATCCGTTTTTCATTTGTTGCCCCCATATATAAAAAATAAAGTCCCACATTGTGTGGGACAGATGATAGTTAGTCTTCCAAGAAACTGCGCAATTTGCGTGCGCGTGTTGGATGCTTTAATTTATTTAATGCCTTTTGTTCAATTTGGCGGATACGTTCGCGCGTAACCCCGATGTATTCACCAACTTCTTCCAAAGTGCTGGTTTTATTAGTACTCATCCCAAAGCGTTGACGTAAAACCGTTTCTTCTTTTGGATCCAATTCAGACAAAATTTGTGTAACGATTTTACGCAAATTCTTTTGCGCCGCCGACACAAATGGATTTTTAGCCGTTTCATCAGCGATTATTTCAATACGGCTGCTGTCATCTTCGGTGCCAACAGGTGCCTCTAATGAAATTGGTTTCAGATTTACCTTTAACGCTTTGTGTATTTTATCCACTGGTAAATAAATTATCTTAGATAATTCTTCGGGTGTTGGTTGACGACCGTATTTATGCATAAATTGACGTGTGGCACGCTGAATCTTGTGTATATTGTCAATCATATGTACCGGGATACGGATTGTACGGGCCTGGTCTGCGATACTGCGTGAAATACCCTGTTGTATCCAGTTGGTTGCATATGTTGAAAATTTATTACCCAAACGGTAATCAAATTTATCCACAGCCTTCATCAATCCGATATTGCCATCTTGAACCAAATCAGAAAAATCCAACCCCAGACCGCGATTGCTGGATTTTTTAGCAAATTTTATAACCAGTCGTAAATTTGCCTCTATCATTTCGCGTTTTGCACGGGCGGCTTCGGCCTGGCCACGACGCACCAATTCAACAACCTTTTTATATTCAGCGGTGGGTTGACCCGTTTCAACTGCAATCGCAGTAATATCTTCTTGGATTTTCAAGATATCTTTTTCATGCTTTTTTGCAAAATTTGCCCATGTTGGGTTTTTGCTGCGCATCAATTTTTTAACCCAATTACGATTGATTTCATTTCCGGTATATTCTGCCAAGAAATCTTCGCGTTTAATTTTATTTGCCATGGCCAGACGTAATAATTTACCTTCCAATCCCATCAGTAATTGGTCGCGTTTGGTCAGTTGTTCCAGAATTTCAGCAATACGGTCATCGTTCAAACGAATCTTGCTGACATGTTCGAACAATTCTAAACGCATTTTTGTGTATTTCTTTTCCAATGCATCGTCTGGTTTTGATGATGTTTCCAGATTTTCTAAGCGTTTGGCCTGTAATTTTTGCATATTGTTGAATATGCGTTTGATTTTGCCAAACAAATCCATCATCATTGGCATCAAAGATTCTTCCATCACAGGAATTGGTACGCCAGATGTTCCACGTGGTGTATCTTCTTTTTTTACACCATCTTCATCATCCATATCTTCGTCTTCTTCATCTTCGTCATCGTCAGACATGGTTGATTCTTCTAAATCATCTAAATCATCGTCATCTAATTCATCAACGTGTTCAACGCCCTTGGATTTCAATGTTTCCGAGATAGCAGCCAAAGATTTTTGTTCTGCATCACTGGAATACATAACTTCTAAATTTACGATATAGCGCAAACGAATATCGTCATTTAACAGTTGTTGATACCAATCCAACATCGCCTGGATTGTCATTGGACTTTCGCACAGGCCATATACCATCAAACGTGATGCGGCCTCTATACGCTGGGCGATTGCGACTTCGCCCGCCGCGGTCAATAATTGAACGGTGCCGATTTGTTTCAAATATGATTGAACAGAATCTTGAACCCCCAAGACTAAATTGCCAGTTTGACTGCGTTCCAGTTGTTTTGCGTAATGTTCGTAATCATCATCGTTTACGTCAACTTGTTCCGCATCTGCGTTCAACAAATTGCGTGTTTTGTCCAATGGTTCATCAGAATCATCGTCATAATATTTTTCCATGCTTTGGGAAAAATTATCTGTTTCCAGAACCTCCAACCCCAAATCTTGCTGAAAAAAGTCCAAGACTTCGTCTTGTTCGTCGGTTGGCACTTCGTCCGCTTCGGTTGCGGCATCAAAATCCATCTTGGATAAATATCCAATATCAATGGCACTTGTGGCCAGTTTTTGCAAATTTTCCGGTAAAGAATCAATCAATAACTTGGTTGCTTCGTCCAATTTTTTTGCCATCAGCGAACCTTATGTATTATTTTTATGATTTAATTTTTTTGCTGTTTTCTTGCCTTGGCAACTGCGTCATGCAGTGCGGATTCCGAAATCAATCCCAAAACAATCGGACTTTGAATTTGTATTTCAGAATAAGATTTATGCGTTTTATTGCGCACAGATGCAACCGTTGGGTTTGTGCTGCGCATCAGTCGTGCAATTTGGCCGTCTGATAATTCTGGATAATTTTTCAAAATCCATAAAATGCCGCCCAAGCGATTTTGACGATGCAATTTTGGTGTATACCCAATGCCTTTTTTGTTTTGCGCCTGTTGTGCATTGATAATTTCTTGACGTAATTGCAGACGCGCGGTGGGATCCGCTTCGCAACGTTCAATATCTTCACGGGTCAGTTGACCATTTAATATCGGATTCAAACCTTGAACCTTGGTGGTTTCTGCATCAGCAATATTTTTAACTTCTAATTCATGCAGACCGCAGAAATCAGCGATTTGTTCAAACGTCAATGACGTGTTTTCAATCAACCACAACGCTGTGGATTTTGGCATGTATGGGTAATTCATAGAACGTTCCTCTTGTTGCTGGGGTGCAATATACACCAAAATGCCCCTAATTTCAAGCCCTTTTTATATAAATATTTATACCCGGGGGATAATCCTGGGTATAAATATGTTGATGATATACTTTTTATATCTTTTTGACCAATTTTGCACCATCACGGGTGTCGACGACGTTCCACCCTGCGGCATCAATTTGTGCGCGTAATTCGTCGGCACGTGCCCAGTCACGAGCCGTTTTGGCCGCAGTACGCGCATCTGCCAGTGCCACAATTTCGGCCGGCGCGGCTTCTGATTCTGCATCATTTAACTTTTTCGCACGGTCAATGAATTGCAATCCTAATAATCGGTCAATAAATTCAAACAAAGCTGCTTTTGTTGCGGCATCAGTGTTGGTGTCTTTTAACAATTCATGTACAATCACCAATGTTTCCGCAGTTTTCATATTGTCAGATATTGTATTTAATATTTTATCATGCCATGCGTTAAATGTATCTTGGTTGATTTGAAC
>CALXMQ010000012.1 GCA_944389515.1 uncultured Alphaproteobacteria bacterium
ATGTAGGAGGGAGTCTGAATCCCTGAACCCCATGGGGTTTTCACCCCGTCGCCGGGGTTTCCCCCTTTGACGAATCGTAATGTAATACATAAATCGTTATTTGTCAAGTATTTTTGTCAAATTTATTTTTTGGTATTGTTTTTAGGAGATAAATCCCGGATTTTTGCGGTTTTTAGGAAATTGTCCTTGTTGCCTGGGCTGGATTGTGGGGATAAAATCAGTAATAAGCATACGGTCAGTATGTAAAAAATTCGGATTTTATCCGATACAGTAACCAGAGGAGAGAAAAAATGACCCATGAAGATGTATGGCGGGCAATCGAACGTTTTGCAACAGAACACGGTATGTCATGTTCTGGTTTGGCAAAATGCAGTGGATTGGATCCAACCACGTTTAATAAAAGCAAGCGTTGGTCAAAAGAAGGACAACCACGTTGGCCATCAACAAACAGTATTTCCAAGATATTGTCGTCAACTGGTGCCAGTATCCAGGATTTTACAAAATTCATAGATCCGCAAAATAAAGAACGCAGCTGATGTTCATTTGCGTTTTGGATACAAAAAGACCGTGCCGCCGTGCCGCGGTCTTTTTTATGGACAATATAAATATGTTTTATTATTCTGGGGATATGTTGGACGGTATCAGAATTTATTCATCAGACGCACTGTGGCGACAAATTTTATCTGAATTTGGCGCAACTGTATCTGATGTGCCAGATGCAACGTATTTAGATTTTGATGCGTTGGGTGTGCCAATGCCTGCAACCCCGATTATGATTAAAACAGCGATTCAAAACGCTGTGGATGGAAATATAAAATTGATGCGTGAAATATTGGGGCGCGATGTTCATTTGCCTTATATTCAGGCACAAATTGTTATATTATTGTATAAATCTGGGGGGATGTCTGCGGCAGATTTGCGGACTGCATTGGGATATGCGCCAAACGCAACAACGCATGCGGTTGATACTGCGATATATCAGTTGCGTAAATTATTTGGTCGTGAATTTATTATCAACAGCAATGGGGTGTATAAAATTGGCCGGATATAAATTGATTTCTTTTGATAAAATCCCCAGTACACAAACATATGCATTGGATATGGTTGCATCTGGCAATGCGCGTGACCATACCGTTATTATGGCCGAAGCGCAATCAGCCGGGCGTGGTCGATATCGTCGCACATGGATTTCACATCATGGAAATTTATATGTCAGTTTTATATTTAATACCGAAGAACGTGATCCGCGTTTGTCATATGTCGTTGCAGTTGCGATTGCAGAAACATTGATATCTTTTGGTATTCACCCAAAAATAAAATGGCCAAACGATATTTTAATTGATGCAAAAAAAGTATGTGGTGTTCTGATTGAATACGCCGGTCGTTTTGTTATTGTTGGAATTGGTATAAATATAAAATCAAATCCAACCGTTGCAGAATATAAAACAACCAAGTTAGATAATTATGCCAATGTGGATAAATCTGAATTATTAAACAAATTGATGAAAAATTTAGACCGTTGGCGTCGTACTGATTTTCCATTGGTGCGTGCACGGTGGATGGATTTAGCAACCGGATTAAACAAGGTTGTAAAGTATCGGGGCGAAGATGTTGAACTGATTGGAATCAATGAAAATGGCGCATTGGTTTTGCGTAATGGTACGCGTTATTTATTGGCGTACGGTGACGAAATTACGATATAAAATTTATTATCTTGACTTTTATGTTAAAATATGATATTATATAACGCGTAAACAAGGAAATTTATGTCCGCAGGGAACTGGCGGATTTTTATTTTGGTCGCATACATGTGCGGCCATTTTTTATTTCACATAAATCAGGGAATAAATATATGCAACTGACATTGATACGAAATACGGACGAATCAAAATCCGTATTTTATAAAATTGCACGGGTGGTATATGCAGAAACATGTGCGTCTTCGTTAAATGCAGTCGAAGCATTGACGTCAATGATAAAAAATCGCGCTGATAAAATGAATTTGGATATCACAGATGTGATATCAGATACAAATTTATTTTCATCATTAAATACATCATCACCACGTAATAAATTTTTATCTGTGACAGTAAACAATCCAAAATTTCAAATGTGTCTGCGCGTTGTAACACGCATGATGCATGGTATGTTGGCAGATTGTTGTTATGGTGCCACGTGTTTTCATCATGATGATGAAATTCCAACATGGGCAACATCACGTGGATATATTGCGGACATAGATGGATTATTATTTTACATATAAACATGGATTTCATGATGCGAAAAATTATCAATGGTGGTTTTTTGTCTGGATATCGCACATATATCATATCTGGGATTGGGATATTATCTGCGATTGGTGCATATATGGTTGGCGATACAGATATTTTTGCAATGATGCAGACAATTTTTACACTTGGTGGAATTTATTTTCTGCGAAAATCAAATGAAACAAAAGGAACAAGAAATGGAAAAAATTCCAGAAAAATTTCTTAATACAGACGGCACATTAAATACAGATGCGTTATTAAAATCATATTCTGAACTAGAAAAAAAGATAGGTACGATGATTTCTGTGCCTGGACCAGATGCAGATGAAGCGTCGCGTACAAAATTTAATCGTGCAATCGGTGTGCCAGAAAATGCAACAGATTATCCAAAAAATGATTTATTTGATGACGATTCGTTACGTGAAAAATTTTTTGAAATTGGATTGACATCATCCCAGGTTGAAAAAATTTATCAAATTGCGACAGATTTTTTATCACCTGTGATAAGTGAATTATTCGATATACAAAATCAAACAAATGCGATTGCAGAATTAAAAAAATTTTTTGGTGATGAAACAAAAATGTATGATGCATTGTGTGCAATAAATACATTTGGACAACATTATTTACCACGTGACGCGTTTGATGCATTGTGCGCTACGCCCCAGGGAATCCGCAGTGTGTACGCAATGATGCAATCAATGGAACCCAATGTTCAAACAGATGATTCACAATCAAAAAATTTAACAGATAATGAATTGCGTCGCATGATGCGTGATCCAAAATATTGGCGTGATATGGATCCAGAATATGTTCGTAAAATTGAAAATGGTTTCAAAAAATTGTATTCGTAATTAAAAAAATGCACTTTCTCCTTTACTAATTTTTTTCTTTCATATAAAATAAAAGTAAGAACAAAAGAATTTGTTCTATCCAAAAAATAAAAAGGAGAGAAGAATGGCATTCACATTCTTAAAGCCAGCCGCAAAGAAATCTGCCGCTAAAAAAACTGTGGCGAAACCGGCTGCGAAAAAGCCTGCTGCTAAGAAAGCAGTTGCAAAGAAACCTGTTGCAAAGAAAGCAGCGGTAAAAAAACCAGTTGCAAAAAAAGTTGTTGCTAAGAAACCAGTTGCAAAAAAAGCACCTGCAAAAAAAGTAGCAGCAAAAAAACCAGTTGTTAAAAAAGTTGCTGCAAAGAAACCTGTTGTTAAAAAAGCAGCGGCTAAAAAACCGGTTGCAAAAAAAGCACCTGCAAAAAAAGTAGTTGCGAAAAAGCCTGCTAAGAAAGCATGTGCAAAAAGAAAATAATATAAATCCCCGTATTTCGGGGATTTTTTATATCAGTGATTAAATTTCTGTTATAAATATCCAGTCAGATTTTTAATTTATGTCTGACTGGATATTTTTATTTTGGACAATCTGTGTGACCCAAAAATTTTTTACATATGGCGCGCATCGCGCATAACCATAATGTGAAATTTATATGTGTAATATTTTTTATTACACGTTTTTTTATTTTTTATATAACAAAGGATTTTTAACAATGTCTGTTTCAGTTGATCAAGTATTTATAAAACAATTCGAAGCCGATGTTCATTTGGCATATCAGCAAATGGGAACAAAATTACGTTCAACCGTTCGCAGTAAATCTGGTGTTGTTGGCGCGTCTACTACGTTTCAAAAGGTTGGCCGTGGTACCGCCAGTACAAAATCTCGTCATGGGATTGTTCCGGTGATGAATTTGAATCACGAACCTGTTGAATGTATTTTACAAGATTACTATGCCGGCGATTGGGTTGATGCACTAGATGAATTAAAAACAAATGTCGATGAACGCCGTGTTGTTGCATCTGCTGGTGCATACGCGTTGGGACGCAAGACAGATGAATTGATTGTGGGTGCAATGAAACAATCAACCGCCAACGTTGGTGATTATACCACCGGTTTAACCAAAGATATTATATTGTCTGCGTTAGAAGTATTAAATCAGAACGATGTCCCGGATGATGGACGCAGATTTGCCGTTGTTGGTGTACACCAATGGAACGAATTGTTGTCAATGGACGAATTTGTATCCGCAGATTATGTTGGTGATAATTTGCCGTTGATTTCTGGTGGTGCGTCCAAGAAATGGTTGGGCATCACATGGGTATTGTATAACGATTTGCCGTTATCTGGTGAAAATCGTGATTGCTTTATGTATCACGCAACCAGTATCGGGCATGCATGTGGCCAAGAAGTAAAAACAGATATTTCATGGCATGGTGAACGTGCGGCACACTTTATCAGCAACAGTATGTCCCAAGGCGCGGTTTTAATCGATAATGACGGAATTGTTCGTATCAAATGCAAAGATACAGATGATGACGCTGAATAATTCTTACATAAATAACCAAAGGAAAAAATACAATGGCATTTCAAAATAAAAATTTGTCTGTGATTGCGTATGCAAATGGTTTTACTTTGTGGCATTATGCAGCGAACGAAACAATGTCTGCGATATCTGCATCGGGATATTTTGATGCAGTTAAAACATTGATGAATACAGGCGATATTATAATTATCAACGGTTCTGATAATACATCGATTAAGAAAATCACAGTTGACACAAATGTTGCTGTGGCCGCATTGGCATAACGTTTCTGGATGTCGGGACAGATTATTTCTGCCCCGATATTTTTTACAAATATAAATAAAATGGATTTATCAATGCACAGTAAAATTGATTTATGTTCAATGGCATTATTAAAACTGGGTGAACGGCCAATTCAATCGTTGTCTGATGATAACGCGTCTGCGCAACTGGCGCGAACATTGTTTGATTCTGTAACAGACACATTACTGGCAATGCATCCGTGGCGTTTTGCATGTCGTATATTAAATTTATCAAAAAATGATAATGGGGATTTTCTGATACCTGGCGATTGTTTGCGCATATTGCGATGCAATGGTGAAATTATGGGTGATAAAATATTAGCATCTGGCAATAATATTTCTGTTACTGCGATTATGCGCGTTCCACCAGAATCATATCCTGGATATTTTGCATCTGTGACAGCAACCAAGTTAGCAATGGAATTTTGTATTCCACTGATTGGCGACCAAAGTGTGTTTCGTATGTTGGCGGCATTATATGAAACAGAATTGCAATCAGCGAAATTCATAGACAGCACCACACACACTAATTCATCAAACATAGATAATTTTTCTTTGATAAATGTGCGTTTTTAGTATTCGGGGGATAATATGTCAGAATTTATGAAAACACAAAATTCATTTGCAAATGGCGAAGTTGCTGCTGAATTTTATGCTCATGACAATTTGAACGGGCTGGCAAAGTTGGAAAATATGGATGTCACAGCTGGGGGTGGATTGTGTCGGCGACGTGGTTTGGCATCTGTTGCGACGTTGGGGGCAACAGGGCGATTGATTCCTTTTTCAGTCAGTGAATCTGAAAATTATATACTGGTTTTAACAAACGGGCATTTATTGGTATATAATGGTACCACACGTGTTCGTGATTTATTCATGCCGTGGGATTCTGATGACATAGATAAAATACAATATGCCCAGCGATTTGGCACAATGATATTTGTTCACCCAAATTATCAACCATATATTCTGAAAAAGACGGATACCACGTTTAATTTAAGTTTGTTTGAATTTGCGCGTAACGATTCTGATATGACAATCAATATACCGTTTATGCGTTTTGACGATTCAGAAAAAATAAAAATAACACTGACCAGCAACAGTTCTGGTGCAAATTATGTAACGTGTACAACAAATTATGAATTTTGGACACCTGATTGTGTTGGCACCAGATTATTGTTTTTGGGGCGTCAATGGCGAATAACAGAATATGTCAGTCCAACTGTTGTATATGCGTATACAAATGGTCAATATACTTTGCCCCAAGATGCAATTTCTGATTGGTATGAATCAGCGTTCAGTGCTCACCGCGGTTGGCCGTGCAGTATTACTTTTCACCAAGACAGATTAGTGTTTGGCGGCACCCCATCTTGGCCCAGTGGTATATGGATGTCGTGTGTTGGTCGACATAATAATTTTAACGTTGGTACTGGTTTAGATGACGAAGCAATATTTATAACATTATTATCGCAACAACGACAACAAATCTGCACAGTGGTCAGCAGTGACAATCTGCAAATTTTAACAAATTCTGGTGAATGGGCAATATCCAGCAAGCCTTTGACCCCATCTTCGGTTGATATAAAACAACACACGTCTGTGGGCAGTGTCGCATCACGATATCTGCCACCCCAGAAAATAGAAGGTGCCACCGTGTTTATATCTGCAACCCAGCGTGATATTCGTGAATTATCTTTGGATGCATTGGGTGAAAATTATAATGCGCGTGATTTATGTGCCACCGCCAAGCATTTAATGAATACGCCAGTTGACATTTCTTATAATGAACCCCAGCGCCAGTTATTTGTCGTTATGGCATCGGGTGAAATGGCGGTTTTGAATCAAAATTCTGGGTTGGGTATATCAGGATGGGCACGATATACAACCAACGGACAATTCAAATCTGTGGCAACATCTGGCGGCGTTACATATGTTGTGGTTGCGCGTAATAATGGATTTTATTTAGAATATTTTTCATCAGACGCATTGCGCGATGCAAACCAGTATGATTTTTCGTTTACTGCATCTGCGATGCCTGTGCGCGCATCCAGTCATAATGTGGCCAGTATTCGTGTCAGAAAAATTACTGCACGTGTATTTAATACCAAGACATTATTTATAAACGGTATTCGTACAACATTACCAAACAGTGTTTATGTTGATGATTCGCCTGGATACAGCGGTGACGTGTCTGTAAATTTATTAGGCACCAATCATAATGGCACAGATGCGCCATGGACAATTTCCAGTAATGAACAATTACCATGCAACGTATTATCAATCTGTATGCATGGATATTATAACGTATAAATTTGAAACAAAGGTGATTTATATGGGACAATTAGTATCTGATATTACATCTGTATTGGATGCGCGTGATTCTAAGCAAGATGCAGAAAATGCGCGCCAAAAAATCTTGGCTGATATGGCGTCTGATGCGCGTGAAAAAACAAATTTAGTCAAAAAAACGTTGGCCACCCAGCGTGCGAAATTTGGCGCATCCGGCGCAGGTGGCGCCAGCATGTCTACTGGTGCCGTGTTACGTCGCCTGAAATCCGAAACCGAACAACCATATAATGAAAAAAGAAAGTCTAATTTGGAAAAGTTAAATCAAGTTCGCGCAACAAGACCAAATCTGTTGCAATCATTACTAGATAAATTCGAAGATTTAGTTGGCTGATAAATATGGTCGATGAATTTCATAGTTTTTTGAATACGTGGAATAATATATTGGGATATTCAACGCCGGCACATCATTTACAGATACTGGATTTTTTAGTATCTGTGTTGACAACAAATCCGCATCGTGGATTGCTGATGGCGTTTCGGCATTCTGGTAAATCCACTGTCGTAGGTATTTTTGCAGCATGTGTTCTGTACATGCGACCAGAATCCAGAATATTGATTTTATCGGCTGAAACCGGATTGGCGGCACGTATGGTATCACATATTCGGCATATATTAGAAAATCATCCAATGTGTTCTGATTTAGTGCCCACCACCAAAAAAGAGTGGGCACATGACAGATTGACGGTCAATCGAAAAATTGGCATGCGTGAACCATCTGTAATATGCCAAGGCATCCATGGCAATATCACCGGTATGCGCGCAGATTTAATTATATGTGATGATATAGAAGTACCAAACACATGCAATACCGCGCAAAAACGTGAAATGTTACGTGAACGATTACGTGAATTGGATTTTATTTTGTCACCAACAGGTACAATGATTTATATTGGTACACCACATACAATGGACACGATTTATCGTACGCATGAATAAATGAATTAAAAATTCAATCCGTCATTACCAGTATCATCCACAGGCTTCATAGTTGTGATAAAAGACCGCAGTTTTTCCAGTAATTCCGTACCTGCGTCGCCAAACATTGGCAAATAAGTTTCATATTCTGGCATGTCAACCTGTAATTGGGCACGTGCACGTTCTGTCAATGGTTGGTTTAACATATCACTGGCGACTTTCCATAAATAATATGCACGATATGTTTTATTGACAACAGACCATTTTTCCAATAATTCTGGTCTTTGTGATAACGCCGCCCGAATTGCCACCAGCCATTGGTCGCCAAATTTTTTGATAACTGGTAATTGTTGAATTCTGTCCAGACCTTCTTGGTCTGTTGTGAATTCATTTATTCCGTTTTCCAGTTGTGTCCATTCGTCTTGGGTCAATGGTACTGTGGCGATTGTTTCATCCATCATGCCACCATATGGTAACAATTCGCGTTCAATCGAATCCATTGGGGTTTTGCCACTGCGCAGATTTTCAATATGCCGCACCAGGTTTTTCCCAGTTGGTAATTCACGCAATTCGCGCAGAACATCTGTATCAGCTTCGGCAACAAATACCGCATTTACCGCCGCCCAGCCACCGAATATAACATGTTCTTGGCGATACAGATTTAACAGTTTTTGTGCAACTGCGCTGGCTTTTGCTTTCATTGTGCCCCCCTACATAGATGTTGGATTTATTCCATTACAATCATAACAACACGATGCATTGTTTTGCCGATAATTTTTTCTTCGGGCGAAGATACCTGGCCATAAACCTTGCCGCGTGAATCTGCGCGAACACTGACAATTTGTGCCGTAACAGTATCATTTGAATCCAGTGTTTCAAAATCTGCATCAATGCATACTGCTAAATCACCAACCGCCGGGGTTGCATCTGCGTCTGCGAAAACGTATGATTTTTCCGGAATATATCCGCCCAGACGTTTAGAATTTGGTTTTATTGCATAAATGCTTTTATGACCTTCTAATGGCATTGGGGCAACAATCATCGTTTTATCAGATTTTTTGAATGCGATTGATTTACCCACAGGCATACCAAACACAGGAACCAGTTTTTTACGTGCGCTGTCATACAATTTGGCACCAAATAAACCACTGTGCATATCGATGCCAGACATTGGGTTCCCAGGTTCCAGAACAGATTTTACACGTTCTTTGACCTTGTTTATCTGTTTGTTTAATTCGCCAGATTTATACAGTTCTGCGACCTTGTCCAACAAAGTATCTGCGGTATATGCAAAAGATTTTGCCAATGGTTCGATTTCATTTTCGTAAATTTCACGTTGTCCAACCTCTATTTTATGATACACCGACAACGTCATACCGGCATCTTTGGCGGCCTGGGCAATGGTTTTGCCAGATTGCTGGCGTATTTTGCGCAATCCACTGCCAAATATTTTTAATCCGCTGTTTTCATTATCTTGTAAACGGCGTTTAATTTCGCTTTGCCATTGATCGGCCACATCATCAGATTCTTTGATGAATATATCAGATAATTTACAGCCCAAAATATTACATATATTTAATAATTGCTTTTGATTCAGGCGGCGTACACCTTTTTCGATTTTGGAAACCGCAGACAGTGATAAATTTGCCTGGCGTGCCAATTCGGTCATTTTCATACCATTGGCCAAGCGAATATTTCGTATATTGTTTGGGAAAATTATTTCTTCTTGGGCCATCGTGAATCTCCTTGGAATTTCTTGACAAAATTTTAGTCAATTTTAATAAGTTTGGCAAGCAGAAAATGATTACAACGGCATATCGTCTGGGATTGCGTCGGCATCAATGGGTGTTGGTTCTAAATCTATGTCATCAGGGTTTGGTATTGACGCGTTTGGTGCGCTGGTACCAAAGTCATTTTCACCACGTGCGGCCATTTCGTCCAAATTGTCAAACAAACTGTAATCGCCAAAAAATGCCATTTTTACAGTTTCTGGACGACCGTGACGGTTTTTGCCGATGATAACATCAGCCTTGCCCCGGGCGCGTTCCAAACGCTTTTGAAAACTTTCGATAATTTTTTCATTTGCGTTGCCAGAAATACGTTGTGATGGGTCACGATTTTCCAGATAATATTCTTCGCGATACGTGAACATAACAATATCGGCGTCTTGTTCAATAGACCCAGATTCACGCAAATCAGACAACTGGGGACGTTTATCATCACGACTTTCGACACTGCGCGATAATTGTGACAATGCAATAACCGGCACATCCAGTTCTTTGGCCAACATTTTTAATCCACGTGTGATTTCAGATATTTCTTGGACGCGATTATCCTTGTTTTTACCCCCAGGTGACGTCATCAGTTGCAGATAATCAATCACAATCAGTGCGATTCCACCACATTTGCGTGCCAATCGCCGTGCGCGTGTTCGAATCATTGGCACAGACATACCAGGTGTATCATCGATAAACAATGGTACTTTGCTGATTGCATCGGCATATTGGGACATTTTCAAGAAATCTTCGTCTGTCAATGACCCTTCGCGCATGGCAGACGCAGGTATTTTTGATTGTGATGATAATACGCGTGCCGCCAACTGAGATTTAGACATTTCTAAACTAAAAAACACAACGGCGCCATGATATCGTTCGTTTGCGCGTCCATATTGAATTGCGTTTGCGGCATTAAATGCGATATTCATCGCCAGTGTTGTTTTTCCCATTGCTGGGCGCCCAGCAATAATAATTAAATCACTGTGATGTAAACCACTGATTGATTTATCCAATGCGTTCAGCCCAGTTGTTAAACCAGACAATTTTCCATCGGCCTTGTATGCAATTTCTGCTTCCTTTAACGCGTCTTGTAATGCGGTGCCGATTGATGCAACTTCGCGTTCAGATACACCACTGGACGCCATTTCGAACAATTTTTGTTCTGCGGTTTCAATTTGCGCAGACACAGGATTATCCAAATCTTCGACAAATGCCGCGTCTGTGATTGATTGCCCCAGATTGATTAAATCACGCCGCATTGCGTTTTCATAAACGATGCGACCATATTGTTCAACGTTTACAACCGTTGCCCCCGCAGATGCCAACTGGGTCAAATAATCAACACCACCAACAGATTCCAACACACCCTGTTGGTCCAGGTAATTTTTCGCCGTAATAATATCAAACGGTATGCCAGCGGCAAATTGCCGTTCGGCCAATTTATAAATTTCTTGATGTGCCGGATGTGAAAAATGTTCTGGACGCAAGAATTCAGACACCCGTTCCAACGCGCGGTTATTCATCAGTACCGCGGCCAAGACGGCCTGTTCGGCCTCTAAATTCGTTGGCAAAGTCTTAGGGGTAAAGTCCATGTCAGATATGGTATATAAAAATTTTAGTTTTTCAACGCCTTTTTTGTCTGGGTATCGTGAATTGCGGATACCGGCGATTTCTGGCGATGGGGTGCCAGCGTGGCCAGAAATGTTCCCGTTATCACGCCTGGATGAAATGCGCGCAATGGTTGGTGCGCGATATTTTTCTGCCCAAATGATGCTGGAATTCATTTCGCCTGAACGTGCGCGCCTGGATCCAGATGCGTTGAATTTTTATAACGATGATTTTGATGCGCGTATGGCGCGTATTGGTGAACATGTAATCACTGGTGCCACAGTGTATTGGGATCCGTCCAGTGGGCGTAAAAAATCAGACGGCAGTGTTTGTGTATTACTGTATCGTGATGACAAAAATCGATATGTATTTATTCATGACGTTTTGTATTTGATTATTCCCGATGACGATTTGCACCCATTGGCACACCAATGTGAATCTGTCTTAGATTTTATGACGCAACACAGTATGCGTCGAATATATATAGAAACAAACGGCATTGGAAATGCATTGCCAGAAATAATGCGTGATGTTGCCATGCATCGCAATATCACAATCAGTATTTGTGGCATAACAAATAATAAAAACAAAGAAACCAGAATTTTAGATGCGATTGAACCGATGTTGACGGCTGGGCGTATATATGTTCACCGGCGTGTTCAATCAACACCATTGATTGCAGAAATGTTGGGGTGGACACCAATCGGTGGCACCACGCATGATGACGGTCTGGATGCCGTCGCAGGTGCATTATGTGCAACCCCGGTGCCAATTCATCCGGGATGTTGTAACGCCACAATTTTTTCTGCAAATACAGAATTCAAGATATAAACCAAGGGAGTTTTTCATATGAAACATAATTTACAACAAATGTATCGTCGTGCATTAGATTTGCGCACACCGTGGATAAATCGTTGGGATACTGCAATGCGTTATACAATGCCAACATCTGATGATGATGCCGCAATGTTATTTGATGCGACTGCCGCAGATGCGGTTGATAATTTGGCGGCATCAATATATTCATTGCTGACCCCACCAGAATCATTATGGGTATCATTGGTTCCCGAAAGTGCAGATTCGCCTGATGCAGTAACTGCGACAAACGCGTTACGTGCGAATTTGAACGATTCAAATTTTTATACAACTGTTCATCAATGTTATATGGATTTGATTATATTGGGCACTGCATGCTTGTTTATGGCTGAAAACCCGATTGGTGCCGCATCTGCATTTTCTTTTACAGCGATACCGATGCGTGACATCGCCATATTAAATAATGCAGTTTTTCATACTGCCACGATGCCGGCACGCGAAGTAATGGAAAAATATCCATCTTGGACACCGCCGGCTGATTTGCGTGATACGATAAAATCAGACCCAGAAACCCCGTTGCGATTGGTACAAAGCCTGGTTGGCACAGATTTTACAGCATGGTTGGATGTTGGTGGCAATATTGAAAATAATATCGTTTCAACTGGAAAATTTGAAACCAATCCATACATTATATTCCGTTGGTCTGTGGCCAGTGGTGAAATATACGGTCGTGGCCCAGTGCTGCGCGCATTGCCCGATATAAAAACCGTAAACAAGGTCGTAGAACTGGTATTAAAAAACGCGACAATCGCCGTGTCTGGCATATGGCAGGCCGATGATGACGGCGTGATAAATTTGTCAAATATAAATTTGACACCTGGTGCAATTATTCCCAAGGCCGTTGGTTCGTCCGGTCTGACCCCATTGGCATCAGGCGCAGATTTTGATGTATCGCAAATTATATTACAAGATTTACGTGAACGTATTCGTCATGCGTTATTGGCAGATCGACTGGGGCTGTTATCTGATAAAGAAATGACCGCCACAGAAATCATCGCGCGGAACGCAGAAATGGTTCGTATATTGGGCGCGACATATGGTCGGTTATTGCACGAATTTATTCGTCCATTGGTTGACCGCGGATTGCAAATTTTATCGCGCCGCGGCGTGATTGATAAAATAGTACTGCACAGTGATGCAGAATTAAAATATATTGCCCCAATTACAAAAATGGCAATCGCAGAAACATTGATATAGCCCCAGGTAAAAAAATGACAAATATTGAAAAAATTTATAGTCGTACATTTTCTGGTGCGTCTGGCACAGCTGTTTTACAGCATTTACGACAAATAACCATCGAACGGATATTGGGACAAAATGCAACAGATTCAGAATTACGATGGCATGCCGCCCAATGTGCATTGGTTCATCAAATAGAAAACATGGTAAATCGGGGAAAACAATGAAATCGCAGTCAAATATTTTTGGATTTTTAGATTTATTGCGTAACAGTTGGTTTTTAATTGCATTTATTGCCGGGGTGATATATTGGGTTGCGCGCCAAGATTCATCATTGGACGAATTACATCGTACTGATAATCGGCTGACTGCGCTGGAAAATCGAACAACAATACTAGAAACAGGTCTGGGTCAGTTACAAATAAAAATAGACACAATTCGCGAAGATGTTTCTTTGATAAAAACAGCCGTAATACAATAAAAACTGATGGACGGGGAATATTAGTAGTGTAGAGAGTAGGCCCCGTCCATTATCGTATCGTGGTTAGTTTGCTGGGCTAACCGAACCCCCGGGGGTTACAACGATACCTGTGCCAGAATAATTACAGTTGCTGGTAAATAGATATTTGCCTTCGGTTTCATTTACAGTTACATTTGCTGGGATATAACATGCATTTATATTTGTTGCCCCCGATGAAGAAGTTAAACCTGCAACACTATTTGTTCCCAATGTTGGGCATTTATTACATTTATATGTTGTTCCGTTCAAAGTGCTAGTTGTTTGGCTGCGGTAATAGTTTTTATTACATCTTGGGGAATCACCGGCGGCACATGTCGCATACAGTGGACATGCACTGCATGGGCGTGTAGATCCAGCAATAGTTGCACGTCCATTATCGTAATAACCACTGGCGCAACGGAATTCGCATTTATCAGTACTGGTATTACAACGCATTTGATTATGGTTCGTAGAATAATTATCATGGTTTGTCCATGTCAGTTCGTTTTGACAAACCAATCCGGCGCATGGTGGGTTATCTGTACACGTTGTCCATGTTACGGTACATCCCGTTGCCCGGGTAGATGTTTGGGTCTTTTCTTCTAAATGATAACCACTGTTACATGTTTTACAGTATTGCTTTCTATAATTCATCGACGAAGATACACCCCCAGACCCACCATGATAGTAAATATAGTCACTGGTTGCGCAGTTTGCTGTTGCTGTCAATGACGTGTCATTGGGTGTCAGTTGCGCAGTTGTACCTGTCGGGGTTACTTGGGTACAGCTGCCACTGATGCTGGCGCCTGCGGTAACCGCTGCGTATGCATGTGGCGTGGCAAATATTGCACCGCATATGAACAAGAATAATAATTTCCGCATAATTTCCCCCTTTGCCGATATAAAACCACCAATTTATTTCGGCAAAAATGGGGATAAAAAAATCCCAGGAAACTGGGATTTTTGAAACAAATAAAAACGCCACCATAAACGGTGGTTTATTTTCGGCATTTATTTATATCTATTTTACCCCAAAATCCGCCCACACGTCAATACCATTTTTGACGTTTTTTACCGACCGTTTATTTTCAGCAAAAATCAAAGGAATATCCAGGTGACCATAAATTTGTATTTGAACATAATTGTCATCATATAAACGCATGGGAACGCCCTGATGCGTAGTGTGCATCAATAATATAATATCCGATAATGGACGGGGCCTACTCTCTACACTACAAATATTCCCCGTCCACCATAAACATGGTTTATAAATAACTAATCATCACCTTTACCCCGAATTGGGCGATATTTGTTATAATTACGCGCCAATAACATCATAAATCCATTTTGAAATATTCTCTCTAATACCTGTGCCGGTATCAGCATTTTCCCACTTTCGTACTTACCAATATACTTGGTGGTTGTACCCAACATGCGTGCTGCATCGCGACGATTTATTCTTGCGTTTTGTCGTGCGTGTGACAATGCATCACCAAAGTATGCAGAATCTACTAATACTACCCTCATAATACTCCCCCATTTTTTATTAAAAAATACCGCCGTGATGAAAGGCGGTTGGAGGTTAAGAACTATCGAAGAATAGTGCCGCTTATTCAATATATTCGCGTGCCCTCCAACCGATGTTGGAGTTTTTTCTTCGAGAGGTTCTTACACCCCACATTGGTAATCGTCCAATGCGTAATAATTACACAGCATGTTTAACTTTGCAACGGATTTAATAAAACGCCCCGGCGCCATTACACCGTGGCAATAATAAAACGGGGCAAACGCCCCGTGTTTATGTGTTTGGCGGATTTAGCAACCAGTTGCAGCGCCAATCCATTTAGAAATAGAAATATCTTTGTGCAGCAAGAAATCGTATTCACAATTACCCTGTCTGTATGAACCGGTGCATGCAGCCAGCGTTAAAACGGCAAATAATGCCAACATTACTTTTTTCATGTTTTCTCCTTTGGCGTAAAAAGTACAATTCATTATATATAAATAAACTTATCAACGCAAGAAAACTATATCGCGCCCTGAATCCACCGGATTTTATGTGGCGCAACCACAATTATGTCAAATCGGGCGTCGCCCATCCATCTGGTGCGCGATATGTATGTTTCTGCCGCGTGGCGTAATCGTAACGATTGGCGTGCATTTACCGCATTCAGCCCAGTTATAATATCAGCACGGCGTTTAACTTCTGCAAATATAATTAAATTGCCACGTCGGGCGATAATATCAATTTCTGCGCGGCCAGTATTTCGCCCTGTAACATATCGACGTCGTAATATGCGAAATCCGTGTAACATCAGGTATACGCATGCAATCAATTCTGCAATAATTCCAGTTTTATATGTGGTCATTTTGCGATTTTTCGTGCAATTTTCTTGAACGTGCGCATTGCGTCATGTGTTTCTGTTGGAAATGTTTTATAATAATATTCGCAATAAATAACATGTGGTGAAATACGCCGTGGACGTGTGTGCTTGCCAATCTGCATATTTGGATTATGATTTACATACAGCAAATCAATATCTGCATTAAATCGATTATTTATTTTATCCATAATTGCAATAATTTCGTCTGGATTTCCCGTGTGTCCCAATTCAGAAAAGCACAATAAAACACGTTTATCATTATCCATGTGTTCCAACATGCGCGTTGTGCGACGTTTGTATTTTTCTGCCACAGGCGGAAAAGTTATTTCAAAATCACCAGGTTCAAAGTCATGATTATAATAAATCCCAGTACGTTTGTTTTTATACGTCCATTTATTATTTTCATGATTTACATCAACGTATTCAAAATCATCGTAATCAAAGTAATGTTCAAATTTATTATAAATACAATTCAATCGTGTAATAACATCAGACCCAAACATCCAATCAAATGGACCACTGAAATCACGTAATTTTAACCGCTTTAACGCATCGGGTACAAAACACGCCGCCCCAACAGAAATCACAGTGTCATATTTGCGAAGTCTGTATACGGGTATTTTGAAAATTTTTATTTTATTATCCTGGATTCTGAATAAAAAATGCCCGAATTTTACAAAATTCATACGTATTTTATTCAACAGTATGTATATGTGCGTGCGTGGATATTTTTGGTACATCTGTTTTACCAAAGATGCATGATGCGCCCGGTGTTGCCAATTTCTGGATTCTGATTTATCTTTGATTCTGTAAAAAAATAATATTTCAGGTATACGATAAATTTTTTTATTATGATTAAAAACCAAATTTAACCAAAAATCATAATCTTCCAGTGCCATTTCATAATCTGATGAATATCCGCCACATGCAATAAAATCAGATTTTTTGAATAACGCCGCACTGACCAAGCAATTATTAAATGCCATATTAAATTTTGTTGGTCGTGGCAATCGCATTTCACCATTTTGATATCCACATAACATTACGCGACATGTTATAATATCGCCAGAACCTGACATTATCGCCGCATACATTTTTTCCAGTGCGTTTGGTGCAATGTAATCATCACTGTCCAGTGGAAAAATCAAATCAGCATTTGCATTTTTTATCCCATTGTTTCTGGTTGAAACAACACCCTGGTTTTCTTGGTTTATAACGCGAATTCGTTTATCACGCGCGGCATATGTTGCCAATATTTCGCCGCTGTTATCTGTGCTGCCATCATTTACACATATTATTTCAATATCTTGAAATGTTTGTGCAATAACAGAATCCAAACAATCTGACAAATATTTGGCAGTATTATAAACCGGAATTATTACGCTGATTTTTGGCATTTTGTTATTCCCATTTTATTTTGAACAACGGTATAAATTCAAATAATTGTACCCAATTATGCTTTACCTTTATCAATGGTATAAATCCAAACAATCGCAACCGAAAACGTGTCGCATTTACATTGTTTTGTTTTATCATTTCTGTGGCATATGCCGGGTATTTGTTGCGCAATTCCAATGATATTGTACGCCACATCAGATACATTTTTTGCGCCTGGGTATTGGTGGTCATATTATTATGCGTACGGTATTTGACCAATACATGCTGGATATTATAAAAACGCGTTACACCAATCAAGCGTGCCCATAACTGGTAATCTTCGGATGGGGTATACGCAGATTCGTATTCAATATTGTTATCTGTTAAAACAGATTTACGTATCATTGCCGCCGTATGTGCAACAAAGCAATTTTGCATCAGGTATATTTTGATATCGATATCATGTTCTGGTGCATCCCATACACGATTGCATATACCAAACGATTGTAATAATCCTGATACAACACCAACGTCTGGGTGCGCATCCAGAAAATCGACCTGTTGCTGTAATCTGGTTGGTACAGAAATATCATCGTGGTCAAATATTGCCAAATATTCGCCGCGCGCCATTTTTAACAACTTATTACGCGTCCCAGAAATTCCGATGTTTTTTTCATTTTTTGCATATTTAATGCGTTTATCATTGTATGATTTAACCACCGCATCTAAATCTGGATTATCAGGACTGTCGTTCAGAATCAGAAATTCGAAATCAGTAAATGTTTGATTCAAAATTGATTCAATGCATTGACGCAAATGTTCAGGATTTGTGTTATATACGGGCGTCAATACGGAAACACGTGGCATAATAATTCCTTTTGATATTATTCAGGGCATTTTACAGACAAGTTATTATAAAGTAAAGCATTTTGGTTATGAAAAAACACCCCGTTTGGGGCGTTTTTTATTTCTGGGGCGGATGACCGGATTATTTCGCTGCGCTTCATCACCTTGCAAAATTGTGCATGCGCA
>CALXMQ010000013.1 GCA_944389515.1 uncultured Alphaproteobacteria bacterium
CGTTCCACCGCAAAATTGGACGCTGTTAAACGTATTCGTTTTACATCCAGTTATCCAACAGAAATGACCGACGATTTAATTGACATGTTCCGCACAGAACCTAAACTGCTGCCTTTTTTGAACATGCCTATACAAAGTGGGTCGCAAAATGTATTGACAAGGATGAACCGTCCATACACGTTAAATCTATATATAGATATTGTTGACAAATTAAAAGCAGCGCGACCAGACGTTCAAATATCCAGTGATTTTATTGTTGGATTCCCCGGCGAATCGGATGATGATTTTGAACAAACTTTGGCAATCGCAAAGCGCATAAAATATATAAATTCATTTTCGTTCAAATATTCGCCTCGCCCCCATACAGCCGCGGCCGTAATGCCGAACCAGATTCCAGAAAGAATTAAATCACAGCGCCTGTACCAACTGGACGAACTGTTAAACGAAATACAGCGTGAATTCAATGAATCATGCATCAATCGTGAACTGATATGCCTGTGCGAAGGTCCCGACAAAACCGGCCAACACACAATTTATCGCACACCGTACATGCAACAATGCATCGTAAATATCAGCGCAGATACCGCGCCACAAATGGCAAACATAAAAATTACGGCTGCGAACAAAGCATCATTACGTGGTGAAATTATAAAATAATCAATTAAAATTTAACACCCAAACCGACGATTGCTTTATACCCAATACCAACAATATCATCATATACAATGCCGATGCCCAATGTGCCACCTGCCCCGTCTGCATCTGATAATATATCTACATACGCCATGGCATCAATATCACCACTGAAATCCGCGCCAACACGAATACCATACTGATAATCAATATCATACATATCAACCTTGATTACCGCACTGGCCCCACCGCCAGCAATTATATCCATATCTGTATTATCTGCAATTTCCAACCAATGTACGCCCATGCGCACAAATGGTGACACAACAAAATTATGTTTAATATCAAAATTCAAACCAACATTTGCCACAGAATACACAGAAAAACCATCCGGATTATTTATAACCGATGCACCTTGTAATACCGCACCAACATCAAATTTTGCAATGGTTGTTCCTGCAACAACATCTGCAAACCAAGAATCATCAAAATACGCTATGTGCACATTTCCGCCATACAGCGCAGATTTGTATTCATCAATATCACTGGCAAAATCTGTTTTTGCAATATATCCAGACGCATTTACCAACCATTTATCTGTAATATTAAACGCCGCATCCACAGACAACCCATATGTATAAAAATCATTTGCATATAACGCAATCGGTGCAATTCCAATTCCAGAATATTTATCTGGCATATCGAACATTTCAAAATCGTCAAACAAACGCACAGAATCCATCAACCTGATTGGATTTGTCCGCCCACTGCGTGCAATAACATTATTCAAATCAGTCATTGACCCAGCTGAATCCAACATATTAAATATCTTGTCATTTGGATTATAATTACGCAAATTATTCAAAAAACTGCCAATCGGGTTATTAAAAATCTGTGCATAATCCGTATTGCGTACATAATGCAGATATACAGAATTATCCTGAACATACGCAGAAAACAAATACAATGGTGATAACCCACCCCCAGATACAGATATATCTGCATCACCATAAACATTTGACATTATCGGTCCAGACGGTAAAACAAAATCATCACTAACGTATAATACTATATCACCATGTAATTCGGCATCCGGCATTTCCACATCATCACCCAATATGCCATCTAATACAAAACTTGAATTATTCACGGTCAGTTTTTCTGCCCCATGTGCAACATCTTGCAGCCCCGATAAAGACAGCCCATCCGCATTATCTATCACAATTTGCACATTTGATGCATCACCAACAGAATTCATGCTTGATGCGTCAGAAATCAACTGTATTATACTTGAATATCCTAACTTATTAAAATCAACATCCATATCGCCGTTATTTTCGATAAAGACATCACACCCGTCACATACGTTTACATTACCATGTAATACACCATTATTTGTAATCAAAACCGTATTCATCACATTGATGTTTTCAACATCAACAACCACAGAATCAGTTATCACCGTATCATCAACAATCCCAATATCTGGCACATACGTATCTTGGTATATAAAATCCGTGGCATACACAGTATTAAATACAGATAACGACATAAGTATACCAAATCCAAAATTCAATATATTATAATTCATAATATTCATACATATAACATATATGAATTTTTTCATAAAGTATTTTATCATAAAAACCCTGGGCGTCCCCAGGGTTTTATACAGAACAACCGGACTTGTTTATTACAGCATCATGCCTTTTTCCAATGTACCCCAACCGGCCTTGTAGCCACCGTCACGTTCCAGGTATATCTTGGCATTATTCAACTGTTCAGCGGTCAAACCACGAATAATAAATGATTCTTTTAAGCGGCCACCGCTTTGTTGTGAACTCAACGTCGGCAAATTCACAGCCATTGGTGTTTTATCGCAACACATGCTGTTGTTATTACAGCTGCTGCATTGATGTATACGAATTGTGTACACTTTGCCTGGGCGCAAATCTTTCAAATCTACTTCCATTTTCAACCCAGCATCTGTTTCATAGAATTTGATTGAACCCATTCTGGATTCACCACCACGACTGCTGTGTGTGTACATTTTTGCATGCACATGGCTGACATCTGATTCTTCATATGTTTGATAGAACACAACAGTTTCCGTTGACTGTGGGGCTGGCTTTGGTTGTGGGCGTGGTGCTTTTTTACCGCAACCGGCACATCCAGACAACAATACAACTGCGCATAACGCAGATGATAACACTAACATTTTTTTGATTAAGTTTTTCATAAAGGTCTCCTTTTTTCCTTATGGTTACAGAAAACATTGTACAATATTTTTTTGCACTTTTCGCCAGGTTTGAATCCCTAGGAATCCCAAGAAATCATGCACATAGCGCATTTTGAAAACAGTCCTGTATATGCCCAAAAACATACTTGGTATTCTTATTAAACACATACAAACCAAAAGGAGTAAAAATGTATGATTTAATGCAATATTTAATTGCGTTCAAATACGCATGCAAAATCAATCACTGGTCAACCAATAAATATTCTGCCCATATGTTATTTGACCGTTTATGCACAGACATCGACACTTGGGTCGACAGCATTGCAGAATGTTATTTCATGGCCACAGAAAACACATCTGTATTCAAACCGAACATATTAAATCCCAAATTGATTGAAAAAGATTTAGTAAAAATGTGCGAATCGATTATTTCACATCTAGAAGAATTACAAAACGACGACGAATTAAACGAAGGTGTGTGCTCGCTGCTAAGTGCAATCGAAGAAGGATTCTTAAACAAGTTAGCATTGGCAAAATTATCATAAAAATGCCCCATTATGGGGCATTTTTAACTGTGTAATTTCAAAAAAGATTTCAACAATGTACGTGGTGAATATTGATGCTTGCTGATTGGTGTTAAATCTTTATCAACACCCATCAAATAATACACCGCACGTTGCGCCGCCCGTACAGAATATTCCATGGTAAACACAACGTCATCTGGGACTTCGGCGAATTGACTGATAAACGCGAAATTTTCATATCCACGCGGTATAACCAATGGTCTGTCACCTGGCTTGCGCGGTTGAAATTGCGATGTTATGTACGGCATTACAGACGTTCTGCATATCAACCCACGCATCATTTCATTTTGCTCTTTCTTCGGAATATGCAAATGCCCCATCAATTCCGTAATAATTTCACGGCCTGTGCATTTATACATTGGCTTTTTAACAAAATCCCCATCAACAAACATATTCAGCGAATACCCCCAAAATATTTGTGTATCTTGGGGTTGGTTTTTGAAGTGTGGCTGGCGCGCCACAACAAAAGACAAACGCCACGCAGAATCTTTAAATGTTACCAACGCCCCACCCCCTGGATGATTCGTTGTAAAGCGCTGAATATAATCCATCAATTTTGGATTATTATTTATCGTCACAGTAAAAGACATCCACATTGATTCATCTGGCCGACCACAAAACACATCTGGGTCACCAAATTCTGGCCGTCCATCTGCGATTTTGCGCCACAATTCAAACGACGGTGCTGTGGCTGATTTATTATATTCTGCAACAGTATCTGTAAACGCCTGGTTTGAATTATCTGTCATGCATCCATTTGTAAATGTCACGATATCCGTTGGTGCAACATCAATATAATGCGTTTTTCCACGTTGAACATATGTTATTCTGTCTGCAACATATTCACCTTTCTTGGTCTGGTTAAAAGATATATCTGTCACAGTTGCCCCCAATACAACCTGTACACCATGTGCATGCAACCAATCGACCATTGGTTTTACAATCGAATCATGTTGGTTAAATGCGGTGCGCGCCACCCCTGCCAAAGTATGTATACGTGGAAATTCATGCATAAAACGAATCATATATCTGCGCAGTTCTGCGGCGCTGGACCATGGCTGAAACGCGAACGTTGTTTGCCACATCAACCAAAAATTTGTTTTAAAGAAATGCGAACCAAACACTTCATCGATTCGTTTTGCACCCAAAGATTTTTCTGTTTCCATTAAAATCAGTTTTTCCATATCCATGCGGTCATTTGGTGAAAATCCCATTTTTGTTACATCAACCCTGCGTCCATTTTTATCAACCAACCTGGCACGAGAATACGTTTTGAATTCTTCATTAAAATTCAAAAATTCTTGTTCCAAAGACATATCATCAAATTCATCAGACGGTATCGCGGTCATAATATCCTGTAAACATTCATATGTCGGAATATTCAGCATCCGCCCACCCCGAATCATGTATCCACGCTTTGCATCACCTGCGCCATCTAAACTGCCGCCATCTGTATCCAGTGTTTCAAAAATTCTGATATTTTTTCCTGGCACATTGGCATCGCGTATTAAATATACTGCTGCTGCCAAAGAACCGATACCAGAACCAATCATATAAACATTTGTATTCGCCGCACGACGACGAACAGAACTTTTTCCTGCCTTTGCCATATTTAATTCCCCTTGGTTTTGTATGATAAAATAATACCAATTTTGAACCACAAAATGCCACAGGACAAAATACATATACCCCAGCAAATCATGCACACAGCGCGTTTTTTACCAACAAAAATCCGTCGAAAAATCGACGGATTTTAATAACATGCAATCGCACAAATTAGAACATAAATCTGATGCCGATATCACCACCAAAGTTATGTAACCCTGATTCAATATCAACATAGTTATAACGTGCTGCGATATCAACTGCGAAACGTTGCATATCAAACGTTACGCCCAATGAACCCATCGCAGAAAAGCGTGTTTTGCTTTCACTATGATGTCCTAATGCTGGAACTTCGCGTTTAACATCTGTAAATGCGACACCGGCGCCCAACCCAATAAATGGACGAACAACGTGATATCCACCGAATTCCCAATATGTATTCCACAACAACGTTTGCATTTTAGTATCTACTTTGACATCGCCTGCTGTACCAAAATTCGCGCTGTCTTTGGCTTTACTAAATATAGACCATTCAATTTCCGAACGAACCGTATCGCAAATTTCCAAACCCAACGCTGCACGACCTTGGAATACCATATCAGACATTGTTTCTTTGTGGTCATTGTAATTATAATTCAAATTAGAATAACTGGCACCGCCACGCAGCCCAATATACGGATCTAATCCGAACAACTGCCAACTGCTGTCGTATGGTTGACGTCCTGCTGCAAATGCCGGACATGCAATCAGCACCGCCAGTGTTGATATAACTATTTTTTTCATTTTCTCTCTCCTTTCTTAGGTTTGTGTTATATAGTTTTTTTCATGTCAACACTATGATTGTATCAGACAGAAAACAAAGTTTGCATAGGTATGGCTGCCTAATAATTTATATAAAAACGATTCGAATTATATGCGCAAACACAATAAAATCCTTGCATTTAGCATAAAAACAACTATAATTGACCCCAGTTATAAAAATAAACGACCCCGGGTGCATAGCTCAGTTGGTAGAGCAACTGACTCTTAATCAGTGGGTCCAGGGTTCGAGTCCCTGTGCGCCCACCACAAAATTTCGTTAGCGAACGTAGTGAGCTTAAGAAATTTTAGTGCCACACGAAGCCTTGCGCGAAGTGTGGCTTTTTTATCAACACACGAAAGTGAAAAATTCCACACGAAGCCTTGTGCGAAGTGTGGCTTTTTCATTACCGCCCAGCGCAACGGCAAAAATTTTCACACACCCCGTGGGGTGTGGATTTTATTTTCAAAAAACACCGTATATGCATAAATTCCTGCACATACAACCATTTTTATATATTATTTTTTCAAATAAGATGCTGGATTATATGCCTTGGTTCCTTTGCGAATTTCAAAATGCAACTGTGGTTGATCAACCTTGCCCGTTTCACCAACCGTACCAATTTTTTGTCCCACAGATACTTTATTTCCACGCCGCACAGACATAGAATCTAAATGCGCATATACTGTCATCCATCCGCCAGAATGCTGAATAATAATCAAATTGCCCATACCTTTGACTTCGTTACCAGCATATGCAACAACACCATTTTCTGCGGCACCAACTGATGTACCACGGGCGGCGGCAATATTTATTCCGTCATTAAACAGCCCGTCCCCCTTGGCACCATATGCAGACAACACTTTACCTTGCACAGGCCACGAAAACTTAGACGAAGAACGCGCACTGATTGTTGGCAACTTTTGTGTTGGGTCTGACGATATTTTTTCTTTTGGCTTCCCAGATGCCGCAACTGTTGGTGCTGTATTACTGTCATTGGTTGCTGCAACTTTTGTCCGCACAGGTGCGTTATTCAGATTTGGCACCTTTAACTTTTGCCCAACCGATAATGTAAACGGTGCAGACAAATTATTCATAACCGCCAAATCATTGACCGGCACAGAATACTTGCGCGACAAAGAATACAACGTATCCCCGGCCGCAACTGTTATTTCTTGTAATTCAACACGCGTGGTTGTGGTTGCGCGCGTCGGCACCGTTATGGTTTGAACCGCCATAGATTCTTTTTCAACCGGTACTTTTAACTTTTGCCCGACCGATAATGTATATGGTGCACTTAAATTATTTTCACGAATCAATTCATCAACTGTCGTTCCATATAACTGGGCCAAAGAATACAGTGTATCCCCGGCCGCAACTGTTATTTCTGATGTTGATTGTACCATTGTAACACCGCCATACATTGGCACGCGCAAATAATCAGCATCTGCAATCGCCGTCCCCCCTGATACAATCGGCGCCCCAGAATCCACCGCTGTTTGTGTTGGTACATCACCATACATCGACACCCCAGATGATGGCGGCACAATATAATCATCAACACTGGCATATTCTACATAATCAGCATTATCAACCGACCCATACAATGTCGGCGATGCATACACACCATAATCCGTTGATGCCGCATTGTAAATCTCAGGCTGCGTTTCTGGATCCGCCAACAACGCCGGATACCGTGACGCAATAAATTCCCCAACCGTATCAGGCAAAGACAAAATTTTTGGTTGTAAATCACACGCGGCAAACGCCAACGTAATAACACTGATAAAATATAAACTGATTTTTTTCACACACCAATTATATCACAAAAAAGAAAATAAATCTTATCTATTTTCATCATCGTGCATAAACAGCAAACTAATTTCAAACAGTCCCCACATTGGCAACGCCAACAATATTTGTGAAACCACATCTGGTGGCGTCAAAACCGCCGCCACGATAACAATTAAAACAATTACATATCTGCGCATTTTCACTGCATGCGCACGTGACAACACGCCAATTCTGTTCAACAACACTAATACCAATGGTAATTGAAATGCAATTCCAAAAACTTTTAACATGCCGATTGAAAAATCTAAATAATTTGTTGCCGATGGTAATAACACAGACGGCACAGGCGATGATTGATTTAATTCTATAAAGAAACTGAACACAAATGGAAACAAGATATAAAACGCAAACGCCGCCCCAACCAAAAACAAAATCGGTGATGCAATTAAAATCGGCCAAATTATCGACCGTTCTGATTTATGTAACCCTGGCGCAACATATGCCCATATTTGCCATAATGCAAACGGTGTTGTAACAAACAAACCAAACAAAACCGATAAAGAAAAGCGAATCATCAATCCGTCTGCCAAACCAGTATATAATAATTCACCATCTGGCCATACATTTAACAAAGGCTGCACCAATAATTCTTGTAAATATGGCGACACATACCATCCAATAATCAACGCCAATATAAACACCAGTAACGTCCACAATATACGCCGACGTAATTCTGATAAATGCTGGCCGATTGTCATGCGTGATTTTGACATACGCTTCATTTACGCCCCCTGCGTTTTTTATTATTGGACGCAACTTTCCGCGTTACCACATGCCCTGAAACATTGGATGCTTTTTTTAATTTTTTCAACGGTTCTGAAATCCCGTCCAGCATATCAGATGTTGTTGTCCGAATTAAATCATCAATCGGTTTTTCTAAATCAATTTGTTGGCGTATTTGTTCAGATGCATCTGTTATTTTCCAAATCAATTTTCGAACAAACGTCACCACCCCAGCCAAGAATCGCGCGACATCTGGCCACATACGTGCCGGTATAACCAATACACCGACCAATAAAATTACCAAAAATTCAGGCCAACTGATTCCAAACATTTTTAATCGTAAAAATCATCACCACCACTGGTACTGACTGTTCTGTGTCTTGAAATCTGGAAATAATCTGATGGGAAATCCGTCTTGGCATGCAAATCATAAAACACAACATCTGTTTTTGCCCCAGTGGCATCCACAACCGTCCAAGAATTTAACTTTACTGGATTTTTATCAAAAACAACCGTCATATTGCCGATACCTTCTTGGCCACGCAGATTCATTTTCAGTGAAAATTTATTACCTAAATCAGATGTTTCAACAACATTTATATCTGCATTACGCAAATCAATATTTTCACGCACCAATATCCCAGCCGGTGTACTGGTCAATGGCACAGTTGTAATTTGATCCAACGATTTATCAAAGAAATACAAATCACTGCCATCAGAAATCAACTGAACCGGCATATTATCATAATCCAATCGCACACGTCCCGGACGCAGCATAGAAAAAGTTCCACGTTCTTGTTTTCCATTTGCTGTTTGAACAAAATCCCCAGCCAACCCAGTAATAGAATTCAAATAATTTTCCGCCCCAGAAACCAAAGACACATCAACATCGGCATTTGCGTGTCCACACATAATTATTCCCAAAATTGCGAAAAATAATTTTCTCATTTTGCCCCCTTGAATATTTCTAGTATACGCGTCCGCACATTATCCAAACTGTCATGCACAACCGCCCCAGCCGCATACGCATGTCCACCACCACCCAATGCCGCGGCAATTTCATTTACAGGCTTTGCCCGACTGCGAATTGAAACACCTGTTTGATTTTCTTTTTGACGCTTTAACAAAACAATATACTCAACACCTTTTATCTGTCCTAACAAAGACAAAACTGTTTCGCCACGTCCATCTAATCTTTTATAATCATGTGCATCAATCGTCGCCAATGCCAATCGACCATGATAGAAAAATTCTGCCCGTGATACCACAGACGCTTCTGTTAAAACTGTCTTTCGCGGTTTATTATTCAGTAAATTAGATATACCTTCTATACTGACGCCATCATCAACCAATTCCGCCATAATGCGTAATATTGCACCACGACGTGCATACTTAAAAAATCCAGTATCCGTCAATACAGCGATTGCAATCAAATCATTTACCGCGGCATCACGAATCCAATTTAACTTTGACGCAATATCAAAAATAATTTCACCAACCGCCGCCGCACCATCATTATTTATACACAAATCACCAACCGTATCATCATTTTTATGATGGTCTATTTCGATAACAAATTTCCCTGATTCCACCGCAGGCATCGCACCTGCGATATGATTTTTATTTCCATAATCTAAAACAAACACTAAATCAAACGCCCCAGACAAATCAACCCGACCATAATAATGCATACGTTCACGTAACGGCACATTATCCAACATATCCGGAACATTTCCATCATATATGCACACCGCATCTTTGCCAAAATTCAGCTTTATCAACTGTGACAACGCCAACACAGAACACAAAGAATCACCATCCGGATTTTTATGTCCGGCAATCGCAATAGTTTTTGCATTTTTTATTTTATCAACCAAAATATTCAACACATCTGATTTCATATTACTTATACTGCGATATCCTCTAATACAAACTGTGCATTGACGTGCCCGTTGTATTCATTTTCTTTTAATTTACCCAACATCATAATTTTAGTATTTGTGTTCGCATCGTCCAGTAAAAAATCACCCACTGGTGTTCCCACCAAATTAAATCCAACGAACGCCAACTGGGTACCACTGCTGGTCAATACAGAACCACGCAAATGCGTTCCATGCCCCATTGTTGTGGCGAATCGTAATGACGCCCCATGCAAAATCAGTGTTGGTTCTGGATTACCTTGGCCAAAAGGTTCCAGTGCATTTAATTTATTTATCAATTTTAATGTCGCACCACCGGCATCCATTTCTGCATCCGCAATAATTTCTTTATGTGGCAATTCACCATTTAATTGCATCCGCACAGATTCTTCCAAAAATTCACAAAATCGTGCCTCGTTTTCTGCGGTCAAAGAAAATCCCGCCGCGGCCGCATGTCCACCACCTTCTGTAATAATCCCCGCAGACAATGCATCATGAATTATTTTACCTAAATCAACACCTGGGATTGAACGCCCTGACCCATTTATAACCCCATCAGCCCGTGTTGCCACACATGACGGCAAATTATATTTATCTTTTAACCGCCCGGCAATAATCCCCATAACACCGCCATGCCACTTATCACCACATACAAACAAACTGCAATGTCCAGAATCGCAACACTTTTGTGCCATATCATCTGCATCTAACATAATCGCATTTTGAATATCGATTCTGTCTTGATTCATCTGATGCAATTTTTGCGCCAAATCATTTGCAATCAATGGATTATCCGTCAACAACAAATCCAACGCCGGTGATGCAGAATCCAACCGCCCAGCCGCATTTAATCGCGGCCCGATTGCAAACCCAGCCGCATATACAGACGGCTTTTTAATTCCTGCAACATCCATCAATGTGCGCAGCCCCAGATTATTACGCAACCCCAAAACCTTTAACCCAGTGGCAACAAATGCACGGTTCAATCCAATCAATGGCATGGTGTCACAAATCGTTCCCAATGCCACCAAATCCAAATAATTCATCAGATTTGTATCCGCCACACGTTGCGCCATATCTGGTGACAAATCACGCGATTTTAATTCACGTCGCAATGCAACCAACGTTAAAAAAGCAACACCAACGCCTGCTAAATAAGATAACCCAGATGTATCATCAATTCGCTTTGGATTTACAACCGCATCTGCGTTTGGCAACACAGAATCTGGTGAATGATGGTCGGTCACCACCACACGCAGCCCCACAGATTTTGCATGCGCCACTTCATCGATACCACTGATACCACAATCAACCGTTACAATCAGTTTTGCGCCACTGTGTGCAATATCATCGATTGCCCCAAAATTCAGTCCATACCCTTCGCCTTCGCGTGTTGGCAAATGCCACATAACATCCACCCCCAGCGCACGCAAATATTTTACAAAAATTGCCGTCGACGTAATTCCATCGACATCATAATCACCATAAATCGCAATTTTATCACCATGTAAAATATAATCTGCAATAACCCGTGCAGCCGCATCCATATCTTGTAACACCGACGGATTAGGCATATATTCCTTGATACATGGATTCAAGAATTTTTCCATCGCAGCCATATCAGTAATGCCACGACTGATTAAAATTTTCTGCAATAAATTATCAGCCGGCACAGGCCCAACTTCTTCACCTGGATACGTCGCCACCGTCCATGCCTGGCCCAGCATAGACTTATCTACTACCTTTCTCACGCTATACTCTTTTATTTATTATCAAAATAATTATAAATGAATTTTATTCAAATAGCAACGGCAGTATACTGTCCAGAATTTTTCCCGTTGTTGGCACTGCGTTCCAGGCCGCTGTACGTAACCCAAACGATTCCTTGGTTCCCATTGGTTCATCCAGTATCACCAATATAGTATATTGTGGTGCCGACACTGGAAATATACCTACGAACGCGGTCAGATTTTTTCTGTGGTTTATGCGTCCATTTTCATATTTTTCAGCGGTTGCCGTTTTTCCCCCAATTTGAATACCAGCGACACGTGCCTGTTTTCCACTGGTTTCTTCGGCAACATGGAACATAACTTCGCGTAACCGTGCAGATATTTCATCCGACAAAATACGTTCCCCATGTATTGCCCCAACACCACGCTTTAACACCGTGGGATATATATAAATACCACCATTTGTCACGGCATTTACCGCCAATAATAAATGCATTGGCGTTACCGACATCCCATGTCCATACGATAATGTTGCCCGTTCCACAGGCCCCCACTTCGCCGGCAACAAAGGATGCTCTGTTGTGCCAAATTCTAATTTTAACGGTTCATCAAAATGCAACCTGTGAAAAAATTCTTGTTGTGTGCCATCTGGCAAATCCAGCGCAATCTGCGCACTGCCAACATTGCAAGAATACATCATAATTTCTTCAACGGTTAAATTCGGGCGCGGTGGTTTGAAACTGCGCAAATCCGAAACTGTTGCTGCGACACGTCCAAACTTATCTTTGATTGGAAACGGTTCCACAACATAATATTCTTTATCTATCCCATTTTCCATGGCCATTGCAGTATTAAATATTTTGAATATAGACCCCATTTCAAAAACCCCACGCAACGGCATAAACATACGATTCGACACAGGATCTAAATCCCTATTTTCTGGATCATAATCCGGCAAAGATACCATGGCAATCATTTCACCAGTACGTGAATTCATCAACATCCCCATCGCAGATTTTGCCTGATACTTTTGCATTGCCATGGATAACTGTTCATAAAATACAGACTGTATACGCGCATCTAACGATAATTGCAACGGGTCTGTATTTTCACGTAAATAATCATCATAAATTCGTTCAACGCCTTCTAACCCATCACCATCACGCCCAACAAATCCAATGATATGTGAAAACAGCCTGCGTTTTGGATAACGCCGTCTTTGTCGGGATTCGACGTCCAATCCGGCTAAATCAGCTTCTTCTACGGCCTGGCGTTCTGCATCAGATGCATAATCTTTGATAGATTTATATTTACGTGACGAATTCACCAATTCCAATGCCTGAGCCAAAGTATATTCATACGGCAAAGTTTGATGTATCAACTGGGCCACAGCATCCCTGTCTTTAACATATTGCGGCCGCAATATTATATGCCCAGACATAATATTCTTGGCCAAGATATCACCATTTCGGTCAACAATATCTGCACGTTGCACCAGCCATGCACCATCTGCACCTGCGCGACGCGCACGATCTGTACCTTCTATGCCCAACTGCAACGTACGCCCAACAAATAAAACAAACGCCGCAACAAAAACATAATATACCACACGCATACGCCGATGCCCCTGACGATTGCCAGACGCATTTACAAAACCGTGCTTAAAAATGTCCTTGCCGATTTCGAACATTTATTGTTGTGCTTTTTCTTGTTTTACAGGTAAATCGTAAACAGATACATATTTATGAAAACTGACAACTTCTGCATTTGGATACACACTGGTAACCAAATTACGCAATATTTCTGGTCGAACATAAGATGCAAAGTCAGCCTGAGCCACGGCAATATCTTGTTGTGTTTGAACAATTTGATTACGCACACGATTACGTGCCCTGGTTTGTGTACGATAACACACCTGTAACACCGCCGATAACATCAGCATCAGGCAAATCGCCCCAAATCCAATATGAAACATTTTTTTTGATTCGCCCATCCGTCCCCATACAATTTTTTCATAGTAATGTTATCATAAATTTTGCAAAAAACGAATCATAGAATTTACACCACCCAAACGCCCTGTTCCCAGATTTATATTCAACGATGCAAATTCGCCTGACAAATCCATTTTTTTTATCTGTTCTGGACTTTTACCATCAACCATCGCGGTTATAATTGCAACGATTCCACGCACCAGTGCCGAATCGGCCCTGCCATAAAAATGTTTTCCATCACGACAAATTTCTGCAAACGATGCACATCCAACAATTTCATTACACACCGCAGAATCCGGAACTGGTGGCATATGCGCACCAAAATCCATAACCATTTCCAATTTTTCCACCGGGTTATCAATCACAGATAAAATATTTTTCATTTCTGCATACGTCATACGTGTTTACCACCCTTGTTCTGTTAAATCCAATTCCAATCGCGCCGCATCTGACATACGCGATAAATCCCATGGCGGATCCCATACTAAATCAATATGCACATCACGCCCCCCAGATACACTTGCAACACAATTATGTACTTGGTTTAACAAATCTTCCATCATTGGGCATGTTGGACTGGTAAAAGTCATTTTTATAAACACATCTTTATCAGTAATTGACACATCATAAATCAAGCCCAAATCCCAAATATTCACTGGTATTTCTGGGTCATACACACTTTTCAAAACATCAATAATATTTTCTTGTGTTACATCCATTTTACTTTACCACCGATTCTATTATATCTGCTGCATGTCGAACATCATCCATTGTATTCCATGCACCAACGGATATACGTGCCGTACCAGCCACACCCAAACACTGGTGAATCCAACTGGCACACATATTTCCGACACGCAAACAGACACCACGCGCCCCCACAGCCGCCCCAAAATCCAGTATATGCATATCGGGAACATAAAAAGTAAATAATGTTGAATCACGTGGTGTAATTATTTTTATCCGCGAATTTTTAGACAATCTGTCATATAAATATTTTATTAAATCCAAATTAGGCCGATTCGCAGACAAACAATCTATGGCCACCGGCAAACCAATAATTTGTGTTACCGGTAACGTACCTGCTTCAAATTTAGCCGGCGCACTTTCCCATTGAAAACAGGCATTATGTTCAACCACACTGCCTGTTATTTTTGAAATCATGCCGCCACCAAACTTATCAGGTCTGACCCATCGTTCAGGATTTTTCATATACATAATTCCCAAACCTGTATCAGCCCCAATTTTATGCGCCGAAAAACACATAAAATCACAATCCCATTTTTGAACATCAATTTCGTTATGCACAACATATTGCGCCGCATCAACAACAGTTATAACATCTGGATTTTTTTTACGCGCCGCCGCAATCAATCCTGCAACATCTTGGGGCATCCCCATAACATTTGACATAGCGGTTATGACAAAAACATCTGCCCTTGGTAAATCTGAACACATCAAATTGTATTGTGCATCCATTGGACACAAAACAATATTGCACAAATCAGAATCATATAATAACTCGAACGGCAAACGCGCACTGTGATGATCCAAATCAGACACCATCACGGTTTTATTTTT
>CALXMQ010000014.1 GCA_944389515.1 uncultured Alphaproteobacteria bacterium
CAAGATAAAAACTTTTTCATGTCAAATATGGTATATTATATCACGCGAATTTGCAACTGGTATTTTTTATGGACTTTTATATGTAATTTTGTAATCTGACAGACAGATAAAGGAAACATAATGTCATTGCGTTCAAATGATTGTAAACCAACCATGTCATGCCGTTTGGCATCTAAAAACTATTTAATTTTTATTCCGCGTAACCAGATTTCAAAATACCAATCAGGCCAGGTTATAATTACTGTATTTTATCGTATTCCTGTGCTGGGGACACGTGGCCATCTGATAATGGATGAACAGTTTGACACGTTATCACGTGAATTTACATCATATGATATGGCGCAAAAATTTTACAAACAAAAACAGGCCAGTTATAAAGCACGTAAATCCGCACGATATAAACGATTGTATGATGCCAACATTAAATATTTTGCGCAAATAAAACGCATGTACCAGCCGGAAATATAAAAAAATCCCACATACAGTGGGAAAATTCCTGGCGGAGCGTATAGGACTCGAACCTATGGACCGCTAAAACACGGTCACAGATTAGCAATCTGCTGCATTACCACTCTGCCAACGCTCCGCGTGGTTGCGTGGGTTATTGTATATAAACATCGTATAAAAAGCAAGTATAAAATAACCCAAAATACGTAATAAAAACGCAAACACCATTGGAAAAAATCCCAATGATGTTTGTATGTTTTATTTATCTTCGGAATCGTGTTCAGGTTGATAAATTTCAACATCACGCGTCATGGCCAAAAACTTTTCTGCACGACGTGCCGGTAATTCTTCGACCGGTATTTGTTGTAATTCATCAATTTGTTCTGAAACCGCCGTGGCCAGCATTTCCATTGTGGTTTGCCAATCAGTATGTGCACCGCCGGCTGGTTCATCAACTATTTTATCGATGACATTTAAGTCTGCCATATCACGCGCAGTCAATTTCATTGCCGCAGCAGCAGTGGCCTTGTATTTATTATCCTTCCATAAAATACTGGCGCAAGATTCTGGGGCAATCACCGAATAAATAGTGTTTTCCAACATCAACACACGGTCGCCTGTGCCGATTGCAATGGCGCCGCCACTGCCCCCTTCGCCAACATTGACGGCAATATATGGTGTTTTAACCGACAATCCTGTGGCGATTGATGACGCAACCGCCTGGGATTGGCCGCGTTCTTCGGCGGCACTGCCTGCAAAGGCACCAGCCGTATCAAACAATGTTATAACAGGTAATTTTAATTTTTCTGCCAAACGCATTAAACGTTGCGCTTTGCGATAGCCTTCGGGATTGGGCATACCAAATCGATGGAATTGGCGTGTTTCAATGGTACGTCCCTTTTCTTGGCCAATAATAACCGCAGGAATATCGCGCCAATATCCAATACCGCCACACATTGCGGGATCTTCGCCAAACAATCTGTCGCCGGCCAGATACGTCCAATCTTCGACAATACCATTTATGTAATCCAAAAAGTGCGGACGATTTTCATTGCGCGCCAACAATACCTTGTCATATGCATCGTTTTCGCCCATGCCGCGAACTTTTTTATTATCCTGGGTTGGTGTCGCGATATTGATTGCACGCGGTGTATGCGGTTGTTTTGTAACAACAGCCAGAATTTTTTCTAATTTTTCTTTTAATTCTGCGCGCGGTACAACCATATCAACCATGCCGTGTTCATACAAATATTCTGCGGTCTGGAAATCAGACGGTAATTTTTCACGTATATTTTGTTCAATAACACGACGACCGGCAAATCCGATTCGGGCGCCCTTTTCTGCGATGTGTATGTCCCCCAGCATTGCAAAAGATGCCGTAACACCACCAAATGTCGGGTCTGTTAAAATAACAATATATGGGATACCGTTCGCATGTAATTTATTCACAGCAACCGTCGTGCGTGCCATTTGCATCAATGATAATATATTTTCTTGCATACGGGCGCCGCCACTGCACGTGACCATGATAAACGGTTGTTTTGTTTCAATGGCGTGTTCCATACTGGCCACAATGCCATCACCGGCCGCACGCCCCATAGACCCCAGCATAAAATCGCCATTTAATATACAGATAGTTGTTGGTATTCCACCAATTACACCATCGGCCGTTGTTATCGCATCATTATATCCAGTTTCGGCGCGTGCCTCAATCAATCTGTCTTTATACGCTTTGCGATCAACAAAGTTTAATGGGTCATCTGATACAATAGGTAATTTGATACGTTCCCATTCGTTATTATCAAACAGCAAATCAAAACGCTGTTTCGGGGTCATGATAAATGCACGACCACAACGTGGGCAAATATAATGATTTGTTTTATAGTCTTTGTAATATACCAAACGACCGCAAGATTCGCACTTTATCCACATCAGGCGGCGAATTCTGTCATAACGTTCGCGATTATGATTCTTTATGCCTGCTTTTTTACCAAATAACATCTTATTACTCGTTCATTTCTTTGGTTAGTTCGCGGCTGGGCTTAAACAAAATGGTTGTGCTGGCATCCAAATGCATTGGTTGGCCAGTACATGGGTTATAACCGATTTTTGTTGCACGGGCACGTGGTTGAAATGTGCCAAAACCGCGTACTTCTATTCTGTCACCATTGGCAACGGATTCAATCATATGATCCGCAACAGTATCTAGTATAGCCGCCGCATCAGTGGCGCGCATATGTTTGAATTGAACCTGGATAGAACGAACAATATCAGAACGTTTCATTTTTATTTCCTTTATTAGTGTAACTAATATTATTTATATCTTAGCACATTTTATCAAGAATAAAGTTTTTTGTTAAAAATATCGTGGATTATATGCCTGTTATAATCAATGTAACTGATAAATATAATCTTGGCATATATCACAAAAATAAAGGAGAGAGAATATGTGTAACAATATGTATCATTGTGGATGCGGCGGATGCAATCATGAAACCACGCCACAAATGCCACTGATTGGCGATATGGCGCCGGCGTTCGAAGCAAAAACAACAAACGGTGTTGTAAATTTTCCGAACGATTATACAGGACGATGGGTGGTGCTGTTTTCACACCCAGCCGATTTTACCCCAGTATGCACCACAGAATTTATGACTTTTCAATCAATGATAGATAAATTTCATGCGCAAAATACAGATATAATCGGATTGTCTGTTGGAACGTTGACGGGGCATTTGGCATGGATTGATGCAATTCGTAACCTGGAATATAAAGATTGGCGCAATATGCAAATAACTTTTCCAATCATAGATGATATGAACATGGATGTCGCACGTAAATACGGTATGATTCATCATAACACATCAGACACCAAAACTGTGCGCGCAGTGTTTATAATTGATACACGTGGAATTATACGTGCAATATTGTATTATCCATTGACCACAGGACGAAATTTTGATGAAATTTTGCGATTGTTGACCGCATTACAAACAACCGACGCGTTTCATGTTTCAACACCTGCTGATTGGCGACCTGGGGACGATGTTGTGGCACCTGCACCGTCAACAACATTAGAAATGGATGAAAGAATCAATAATCATCAAAAAGGCTTAGATGTAAAATCTTGGTTTTTAACGTTGAAAAAAATATCAGCAGATATGATACATAAAAGAATAGTAAAAGAATAATAAACGTCAGAATACCAAAGGAAAATCCCGGATGTCCATTGGCACACCATCACGTTCGGGATTCCATTGGTATTCATCCATTTTTACGCGCTTGTCACGGGTGAATTTAACCCCTTCGGATTTTAACGCTTTGTATTGTTGTTCAAAAAATCCGGGACCGCACAGACTGCCATCTTTGAACACAACACGATGCCACGGCAAATGCCAACTGTTTTTATTATTTGATGCATATCCGACAAATCGTGCCATCCGCGGCCGGCCAATCATACGTGCAATTTGACCAAATGTTGCCACCCGTCCGGATGGAATTCGTGCGACAATATCATAAACTTGTTCATTAAAATATTTCATTGCCTTTATGCCCCAGCATCAGCCAAGCGTAATCCAACTGTGCCACAGATTATTAAATTGTTTAAGAACTGTTGCATCATACGATTGTTGTAGTTTTACTATATCATAAAAAGTTTATACGCGGTATGAATTCTGGCGGAGACGAAGGGATTTGAACCCTTGATACGGTTGCCCGTATACACGATTTCGAGTCGCGCGCATTCAACCACTCTGCCACGTCTCCTGACTTGATGTGTGATTATACAGATTCAGTTTATATTTGCAAGCGATTAAACATCAAAATTATACGCCTGAACCGATTTTACGATTGCGGCAACTAATTTATCCTGGTGCGCAGATGATTTTAATAATTTTTCTTCGGCGGCATTAGATAAATGACCCAATTCCAGCAAAGCGCCCGGCACAGTTGAACGCAATACTGCGAACGGTGCATGTCGAACATCGGGACCTGGTTGTTGGGTTATTTTTGCGCGTTTGAACGCAGATGCGGCACCATTTGCATATTCCACAGACATTTCAGCCACCGCATGTTGCTGTAATGACGATAATGCGATACGGATGTCTTTATCAAACTGTTCAAATCCACTGACGTCAATTTTATCAGCCGCATTTTCGGCGTCGGCCAGTTTTGCGGCCTCTTCATCCGATGCTTTTTCAGACAAAGTGTAAATTGAAAATCCCTTCATGGCGCGGCTGGGGTTGGCATTTGCATGCAACGACAAGAATAAATCAGCATGTTTCTTTTCACCGATTGATGCACGGTGTGCCAATTTTAAGTATGTATCATTGCTGCGCGTTAAATATGTTTGAAATCCGGCCGCATCTAATTTGTTCTTTAATTTTTTTGCCACCGATAATACGACCTGTTTTTCTTGGGTTCCGCCCTTGCCTATACAGCCAGGATCCTTGCCACCATGGCCAGCATCAATAACAACGATATATTTACGTGTTGGTGTTGATTTTTTTGTTGTTTTGGTCGCCGTTGCAGACGCGGTGGTTGTTGCGGCGTTGTTCACCCCACTGCCGGCAACAAAATCCAATACCAGACGGTAATCATTATCACCATTTGGATTTAATAACATTATATTATCACGTGGAATTTCATCAATCGGTTTGGCCAAATCCGCAATTATTTGCAATTTATCACCAGATTGTACCTGGGTAATGGCGGTAATCAATGTTCCGGCCGCCATTGCTGGTGCCAAAGACGCGTTCGCCGCCGTGTTTGATAATGTTACCACTAATTTATTCGCAGGATACGACAATGAATATGATGGCCGTTCACCAGTTTCAATAACCAAACGGGTTTTATTGCCTGGCTGAATCCCAGTACGAACAGTTCGCAAAGAATTACGCGCCGCAAATGCGACACGTGGCAACAATGCAACAATGATTGTTGTCAAAGTTGTCGTTTTCAAAACGGTTCGTCTGGAAATTTTCATTTTTAAGTAATTATATCAAAAAATCACCGGGCGTTCAAGTTTTATCCAGGAATAAAAACATTGCACACCGGCGATATTTTTTAATATAATCCCGGTATGTAAACAGGAGTTTTTATGTCACCACAACCATCTGTATCTGTGATTATACCAACATATAATGCAGAAAAATTTATATCAAAATGTTTAGAACATTTGATTCATCAAACATATAAAAATATTGAAATAATCGTTGTTGATGATGGCAGTACTGACAACACAGTCCAGACATGTAAATCGTATGCGGCGTCTGATAAACGCGTTCATGTAATTCGTCAAAAGAACGGCGGCCCATCGGTTGCAATGAATACTGGATTAGATGCCGCGCATGGTGATTGGATTCATTTTCATGACCATGATGATTTTGTAAACCTGGATTTTTTTGAAAAAATGATTGATGCGGCAATAAAAACAAACGCAGATGTTTTGTGTGGCGAAGTAAACCAACCTGACTATAACTTTCCACGCTTTGATAACATAGAAATATGTGTATCTTTGGCAGACAAGATTTTGAAAACACGTGCAAATAAATTTAATCCTGCATGGCGGTATGTTTATAAAAAATCTTTTTTAGATAATATTGGATTACGATATGCGCCTGAAATATTTGGTGCCCAAGATTTATTTTTTACCAAACCTGCGATTATATTGGCAAAAACTGTGGCAACTGTGCCGGGTGCAATATACAACGTCGTAAATACACCAACCGCATTGGGCAAAGCACACAAGAAATTACATGACAAAAATGATACAGATGCCGCACGTGCGGTTTGGAAAAAATATCATGAATTCTTGATACAACATAATGCACTGGAATTGATGAACACCCCAGAAACCCCGATACGTACCGAAGAATTCAAAATTTTCAATATTCCAATTACACGACGCGCGATATTTTATAATAAAATCAGATATTATTTATTTGGCATAAATATCGGGACACGCCGTTTTATGTGGTAATAAAAAAGAACGGCCATTTTGGTCGTTCTTTTTTTTGTTGTTTATTGTTTATATTCCTTTATTGACTGACGCAACTGGCAAACATTTGTGCAACCAGGTTCGTTTCTTGGGTTGTCATTGTGGCCACAGGAATTATATAGCATCGCGCACTGTCACGTATAATAAACACCTTGGTTCCGCGTGTGTACGCTGTTTGCATATCACTTAGCTGTGCAGTGGTTAAAAACGCATTTTGTGTTGTGGCTGGGTTACTCATCGCGGCTTGAACCAACTGGTACGCAGTGGCGTAATCATATACGTTGGACATTGTTGTTTGTTCCATATACAAACTTTGGTTTTCATATGGATTTTCGACGTTTGGCGCAGATGATGGAAATGCAACACCCGTTGCCAATGCCGCAACTGTTTGTAATGTCGAAGGTTGCGACGAATCAGATGTCGATGTTGACGCCGTATTTATCTGCAAATTATCGCCACATGCCAAATTCATACGATTCGTATAACTGGCCAATACAGAATCAACCGCCATTTGCCAATCTTCGCCCTTGTTATTCATATCCAGATTCAGGATTTTTTCTGCCCAACCCCAAACGTTGGCACCAACATTGCCGGCATTCGCAAAACGTGTAACCATTTCGGCCGACCCACCTGGAACACCAGCACCACATGCATCGGTCAGTTGTGTTGTCAACATACTGGTCGTTTCGTTACCATATGCCAATGCAACCGCATGGCACGCCATTGCAGCCTCTAATTCCTGGCGACGTTGCAGGCACAAATCACTGTGCGATTTTGATAATTCATCTGCCATATTTGCCATAGACAGATATGACATAACTTCTTGTTGTACATATGGTGGGCATAACCGCGCCGCTGTATTCAATCCGCCGCCACTGGTACGCAATCCTGTATTATATTGTGGTAATAATACAGATGTATCTTTTTGCAGGCATAACATTGCGTAATTATACAATTCACTTTCTGTTGCATATTGACAGCGCCCCGTCCGTTGTCCGGGTACAACCGTTACATCACCACAATATTCAACCAAACAATTATAAATTTTTTCACGACATGCGGAATCAACATCAGGTTGTGTCACCATGTAATACGTATTGCGCTGATTAGTTAAATAAGAATTGGCCAATCCCTGGTATCCACGGTTGACCGTATTTGTCGTGTTTGCAGATGCATATCCCACAGAACCGCGCGACGTGCCATTTGTTGCCACAGTCCCGGCCGATACAGCATATGCCTCAGACGCGCAAAAACACGCCAATAATCCAAATGCAAATAACGTATGTTTCATGTTGGAATCCCCTCTCGTATAGGTAAATTTTAACATATTACAAAATAAAAGGCAATCGTTCATTTGACCATTAAAACACAATTTTATTGATTCATGCATTTCATATGATAATATTGTGTCGTTATGATTATGCTGAACGAAGTTTTATCAAAAATCTCAGACGACATTTCTGCCGTCAGGGGGTATCTTTGACCCTGAAAAATTAGAACAACAAATTTCTGATTTGAACAATCAAACAAATAATCCTGATTTATGGAATAATCCTGATAATGCACGTGCAATTTTGCAAAAAAAATCTGGTTTAGAAAAATCATTAAATGGATTGCGTGAATTAGAAAACGAATATAAAAATTTGTCTGAATTATATGAAATCGCCCCAGATGATACAGATGTTATCAATGCGATTGAAAAATTGGCTGATGCAGCGCACAAGGCAAAATTTATTACCCTGTTTTCTGACCCGGCTGATAACAATGGCGCGTTTTTGTTTATCCAGGCTGGGGCTGGTGGAACCGAGGCGCAAGACTGGGCGCAAATGTTGGCACGCATGTATGCCAGATGGGCCGAACGTCACGGATTTACATGCGAAGTGGTCGAAGAACACATTGGGGATACCGCTGGATTAAAAAACATAACGTATCGTATTACGGGTAATCGTGCATATGGATGGTTAAAAAATGAAATCGGCGTGCATCGTTTGGTGCGTATTTCGCCTTTTAATGCCAATGGAAAACGACAGACCAGTTTCGCATCTGTGGATGTTTGGCCAGATGTCGATGATTCCATAGAAATAGAAATCAACGATAAAGATTTACGTATTGATACATATCGTTCATCTGGGGCTGGGGGACAACACGTAAATAAAACAGACAGTGCCGTACGCATAACCCACATACCAACAGGTGTGGTTGTTACGTGCCAAAACGAACGCAGTCAAATTCAAAATCGTGAAATGGCAATGAAAATGTTGCGCAGTCGTTTGTATGAACTGGAACGTCAAAAGCGTGCCGAGGCAGAAAATGCCGCATTGGCTCAACAAAAGAAAATTGAGTGGGGCAGCCAAATCAGAAATTATGTTTTATATCCGTACCAGTTGGTCAAAGATGTTCGCACAGGTGTCGAAAAAACAGATTCAGACGCGGTTTTGGACGGTGATTTAGACGATTTTATGATTGCATGTTTACAGCGCGAACAAACAATGAAATAAATTGCATTTTTTATGCATATTATTATAATATGTAAACCTTGCACCCGTGGCTCAACTGGATAGAGCATCGCCCTCCGAAGGCGGGGACTGCGCGTTCGAATCGCGCCGGGTGCGCCAAAATAAAGCCCCACGTCAGTGGGGATTTTTTGTGCCGCAATCCGCGATTTGGACGCGCACGCGTTCGACAACAAGTAGTTGAGAACAAGCAACGCGCAGTTCGAAACGTTACGGTTGACACGCAGGCAATCTATTGCCGAGTGAATCCGCCGGGTGCGCCAAAATAAAGCCCCACGTCAGTGGGGATTTTTTTGTGTCGTGTCCCACGATTTAATCTTGTTTTTCTGCATATATTTCTTGTACACTGGGGCAAAAGGAAGTTTGTATGAAACGACTGATGATAATCTGGGCATTGTTTACAATGACGGCATGTAACAGTATATATTACACGCCAAATTCGTTGGATATAAACCAGACTTTTTATGCGGATCGTGGCGGTTACGGCATGAAGCGCAGTATCAAAGACAAGATGCGCGAACGTGGATATAATATTGTGGTTGGTACAAACGCAACATCACACGATGTCGATGGGGATATGGAGTGGGATTCCGCGGATATTCCTGATGACACTCGTTACAGGGTAAAGGTATCTGAACGCCGTGAAAAATTTAATCCGTTCTGGTGTTTGTTTAATGGATTTTGGTGGTGGAATTTTAATGTGTCTATTGCAGACCAGGATACAGGCGCAGAATTGATGACATGGCGTGGGCGCGCGTGCCAAAACAGTGCATTGCGCATGTTGGATAATATACTGGATGATATGGAGGTAAAAAATGCAGGAAACAAATGAAATTCAATCTATTGTTGATATAGTAAAATCGTGTGATGATGTTATTTTGGCCACCAATCGGTTGGACACGTTTCCCGAAGCGCGAACAGTTATGAACGCGCTGAATACGGATGTGACGGATTTGAATTTGCATTTTATAACAAATGGCGACAGCCCCAAAATGGCACAATTACGGCATAACGCAAAATGTTGTCTGTATTATTTTAATGCCACCTCGCGGTATGCGGTGCGTTTGTTTGGTGAAATGCGTGTGATTGACGGGTTGGCAGAAAAGAAAAAATATTGGCGCGACAGTTTCCGTGATTTTGGTTACAGTGGCGCAGATGACACGAATTTAACTTTGTTGGAATTTGTTCCGAAATCATACAAGTTTTATGTTGGTAACGAAATGAAAACTGGATTGATATAAAAAACGGGGCGATTGCCCCGTTTTTTATTCTTGTATATTTTAGTCATCAATTTTTGCGTATTCACAGAACCCTTCGTTCGTATCACAGCGTGAAATTGTGCCTTCGCTGATGAAATAACCCTGGGGATGTAAACATGCAGGACATACCTTTGGTGCCTCGGTTCCAATGTGCCACATGCCACAATTTGTGCAACGCCACATAACAATTTTATCTTGTTTGAACAATGTACCTGATTCAATCGCGTCAATCAATGCACGATAACGTGATTCATGATAACGTTCTGCGTATCCAATGTTTTTCAAAACTTCGGCAATGGAATCAAAGCCTTCTTGGGCGGCAATTTGTGCAAATTTTGGATACATATTGGTGTTTTCTTCGTGTTCACCGTATGCGGCCGCCTGCAAATTTTCTAATGTTGTGCCGATTTTACCAGCAGGATATGATGCAGTGATTTCTAGTTCGCCACCTTCTAAAAACTTAAACAAACGTGACGCATGTTCTTTTTCTTGTTCGGCGGTTTCTAAAAAGATTTTAGAAATTGCCTGGAACCCTTCGTCTTTTGCACGTGATGCAAAAAAGGTATAGCGGTTACGTGCCTGGGATTCACCGGCAAACGCAATCAACAGATTTTTTTCTGTTTGTGTGCCTTTTAATGACAATGCCATTTTACTTCTCCTTTATTGGTTAAATTATGATTTCTGGACAAAATGTTACCAGATAAAAGCCCAAAAATCAAATTTTCCATAACTATATGATTTTGGCTTATTTTCTGGTTTTTTGTATAGTGTTTTTACATGCAACACTGTGAATTAAATCCATATATTGATCATACAGGCGTATTCCCAAATACGCACGTGCATCCGCGATTGTTTTTCCATACGCCCAATATGTACCATGATCTGTTGTATATTTCGCGGCAACCATATCAAATCGTGGCGGCAAAGGGCCATAACAATTATAAAACAAAAATGCCGCACGATAATATTCAAAAAATGTTCTTTCATTATGTTCCAGACGTGAACCCAGTATCATGTCGCGATTACGAATTTTAATAATTTCGTGTTCCAATTTGCTTTGAATTCGCCACAATCCACCAATAAATTCCACATCATCAACATTTACATCGCGCAAAGGCACAGATGTTTGTGCATCTGAATATGCACGCGCATCATGTGCGCAATCGTATGTATATTGTTTGGATTTTTGTTCAATCGTTTGTATAGCCAGTGGGTTTCTGTTATTCATGTTTCTCGATTTCCGTAAATTTCTTTTCTATTGCAGAAATCAACTCTCCTATTCCCAACCTTCCTGCGGCACTGATAACCATTATATCTGGTTTCTTTTTGCGTCCAAATGATTTTTTGAACGCGTTCATGCGTTCTTGCAATTCATCTGGGGTAATCGCATCCATTTTATTTATTACAACAATTTCTGGTTTTGCGGCCAAATTACCGCCATAAGAATCCATTTCATGACGAATTGCCGCATATCGTGATGCCCAACCAGATTCTGTACCATCAATAACGTGCAGAATCATTTTTGTACGTTCGGCATGCCCTAAAAATCTGTCACCTAGACCAACGCCGGTATGTGCCCCTTCGATAAGTCCGGGCAAATCCACCATAACAAATTCACGATTATGCGCGTACATTACCCCCAGTTGTGGGTTCAATGTTGTAAATGGGTAATTTGCAATTTTTGGACGTGCAGATGTAACCGCAGATAACAATGTTGATTTGCCAGCATTTGGAAAACCGACCAATCCAATATCTGCAATCAATTTCAAACGTAAAACAACGGTGCGTTCTTCGCCGGGCAAACCATCATTTGCCTGGCGTGGGGCACGATTTGTAGGACTTTTGAAATGCAGGTTGCCCCACCCCCCATTTCCACCACGTGCCGCCAAATATTCCATACCATCGGTATTCAAATCTGCATATTCAATTTCTTCATTTTCTGATAAAATTACGGTACCAGTTGGAACAGGCAAAACCAATGTTTCGCCAGATGCACCAGTACGCATTTTTCCCATGCCGTTTTGTCCACGTTCGGCCGCAAAATTCGTTTTATAACGATAATCAATTAAAGTATTTACGTTTGGCACAGCACGAAATACAACATCACCGCCACGGCCACCATCGCCACCGTTTGGCCCACCAAATTCGATGTATTTTTCGCGGCGGAAACTGGCACTGCCATTGCCGCCATCACCAGCCCGAATATGTATTTTTGCCTTGTCTAAGAACTTCATCTGTATTCCATTTTTCCTGTTGATGCCGCGTAT